>NZ_JBBOWV010000001.1:1156250-1495000 GCF_038007305.1 Solibacillus sp. FSL W7-1436 | reverse complement strand
TCGTCATTGCCTGCTTCTTTTTCTGCCATTTGAGCTTCGAAACGCTCACGTTGATCGATTGGATCGTTTAATTCTGTGAAGGCATTTGCATGCTCACGGCGAACGATAAATAGCTCGAAACGGTCTGTGAAGCGTGGGTCTTCAGGATTTTTCTTCGCTAATGGAGAAATTTCAACCGGGTGACCTGTTACGAAAGTAGGCTGCACTAATGTTTCTTCTACTTTTTGCTCAAAGAATTCATTGATGATGTGACCTACTTCGTGTGCATCTTTAATTTCCACACCGTGTTCAGCAGCATGTTTGCGTGCTTCTTCTACAGTCATTGGTGCCCAGAAGTCTACACCTGTTGCTTCTTTAACTGCATCTACCATATGCACACGTTTCCAGCCGACACCTAACTCAATTGTATCCTCACCGTATTGTACTGATGTTGTGCCAAGAACGTCCTGAGCTACATGTGCAATAAGGTTTTCCGTTAGATCCATAATATCGTTATAATCTGCATATGCTTCATATAATTCGATCATTGTGAATTCCGGATTGTGACGAGTTGAGATACCTTCGTTACGGAATACACGACCGATTTCATATACTTTCTCCAAGCCGCCAACGATTAAACGTTTTAAATGCAGCTCGATTGCGATACGCATATATAATTCCATATCTAAAGCATTGTGGTGTGTAATGAACGGACGAGCCGCCGCGCCACCTGCAATTGTATGCAGCATTGGTGTTTCAACTTCCAAATAACCATTGTTATCTAAATAGTTGCGGATTGCACGAATGATTTTTGAACGTTGGATGAATGTTGTTTTTGATTCATCGTTTGTCATCAAGTCTACATAGCGTTGACGGTAGCGTTGTTCTACATCTGTCAGGCCGTGGAATTTATCAGGTAACGGGCGTAACGCTTTCGTTAGGAAAGTGAACTCTGTTGCTTTAACAGATAGCTCTCCAACTTGCGTACGGAATACATTTCCTTTTACCCCTACGATATCTCCAAGATCCGCTTTGTTGAATAATTCGTATGCTTCTTCACCGATTGCATCTTTACGTACATAAATTTGGATTTGGCCGGCTAAGTCCTGGATATGCGCAAAACCTGCTTTACCTTTACCGCGCTTTGTCATAATACGTCCTGCGATTACAACTTCACGTGGATTTTCTTCTAATTGCTCTTTATCTAATTGCTCATTTTCTGCAATAACTTCGTTCGATAAATGTGTGCGTTCAAAACGGTTACCGAATGGGTCCATACCGTTTTCGCGAATATCTGTCATCTTCTGGCGTCTCACCAAAAGTTGGTCGTTTAATTCTTCGATATTTGACACGTATTTCACTCCTTAATGTTTTTGCGCTCCAAAACGGCACAATAGTCCATAATGTTTCCATTGTACAGCATTTCTTATAGCGATTCACCTGTTTCGAATTAATTTTAAATATCAGATAATTCTGTTAAGCGCTTTTTCTTTACATAACAAAAAGGCATCATGAGCTGATGCCTTTCACTACTGTCTATACAATAACCGCTTCTTCTTCGTATTCATCTGCCACACTGTTCAAAAGAATACGTAAGTCTTGCTCAGTCTCTGTTAAATTGATGGCATTACGGATTTTCCCGTTTCCGCGAATTCCTTTTAAATACCATGATGCATGTTTACGCATTTCTCTTACCGCCACTTTTTCACCTTTAAGTGCTTTCAGACGTTCAAAATGGAGTAAACAAACATCCATCTTTTCACGAACAGATGGCTCTGGAATTTGAATGCCTGATTCCAAGTATTTCACCGTTTGATAGATCATCCATGGATTCCCTAAAGCAGCACGGCCAATCATAACCGCGTCTGCATTCGTATGTTCCAGAATGCGCTTTGCATCTTCCGGTGTTTCCACGTCCCCATTTGCGATAAACGGAATGCTGATATTTTTCTTAACTTCGGCTAAGATATCCCAGTTTGCCTTCCCTTCATACATTTGCACACGTGTTCGGCCATGCATTGCAATAGCCGCTGCACCTGCACGTTCTGCTGCTTGGGCATTTTCCACAGCGAATACACGCTCTTCATCCCATCCGATACGCATTTTTACCGAAACCGGCTTGTCTACTGCATCGACAACAGCTGAAACCATTTCGTAAATTTTGTTCGGATCAAGAAGCCATTTTGCACCAGCTTCACATTTAATAATTTTGTTTACAGGACACCCCATATTGATATCGATAATGTCGGCTGTTGTATGTTTGTCTACAAACTTCGCTGCCTCTACTAAATTTTCTTTGTCTCCTCCGAAAATTTGCAGTGTCATCGGATTTTCGCGCTCATCGATATAAAGCATGTCCAATGTTTTTTTGTTGCGGATATTCAACGCTTTATCACTGATCATTTCAGCATAGACTAACCCTGCACCAAACTCTTTTACAGTTAAACGGAAAGCCGAGTTGCAAATTCCAGCCATTGGGGCAAGAACGACACGGTTATCCATAATAATATCGCCTATTTGGAATGGCTTTTGGTCGATGTTTGACACCTTTATGTTCCCTCCACTTGGTTATTCACCTTTTAATTCGTTTATATCTATTTGTAATACATCTGCAATTGTTTGAAGTTGTTCTTCAGAGGCTTTTTTCTCGCCTCGTTCAATACGCCCTAAAATTGTTACAGATATACCTATATGTTTTGCAAATTCGGTTTGCTGAATTCGTTTTAGTTTTCGAAAGGCACGAATTCTGCGACCGTATTGATTTTCTTCCACAGATTGACGCCTTCTTTCTCTATATCAAGTGCATGTAACGCTTTTTGCACGCCTACAAGCATATCACAGTTTTGCGTCATAATCTCTTCTAATGGTACAAGCACGAATGCACGCTCATACATACGAGGATGTGGAATCGTTAAATTTTCTGTTTCATATTGTAATTGACCATACAGCAAAACGTCCAAATCGATAATTCGTGGTCCCCAGCGGAATTTGCGAACACGGCCGAGATCATTTTCGATTTTTTGGCACTGGGCAAGAAGCTCATAGGCATCAAGCTCTGTTTCAAGAGCAACGGCAATATTTAAAAAATCGGCCTGGTCTGTATAACCTACTGCTGCTGTTTCATAAATTGAAGAAATCGCTGTTACTGAAATGGCCTCATGTGCAATGAGCAGCTTTACCGCGTCCTGCAAGTTTTGCTCACGCTCACCGATATTTGTGCCAATCGATAAATAAGCTGTCGTCATCATACGAATTGCCCTCTAGTAATTTCAACTGCAACTTCTTTATAATGCCCCGGAATTGGAGGATCCGGCTTAATAATTTCGACGCGGCACCCGAAAATCTGACCTTCATACTGCGTTAAAATACTTGAAGCCACTTTTTCCGCAACTGCTTCAATTAATTTAAACGGTTTACCTTCAATCACTTCTTTACAAATATCATAAACGCCAACATAGCTTACCGTATGATCCAGCTCATCCGTCTCACCTGCCCGCTTCATGTCAACAGCAAGTGAAACATTAGCCCGAAAGCGTTGTCCTAATACGTTTTCTTCCGGTAATACACCGTGATAACCAAAAAACTGCATTTCTTTTAAATGAATATAATCCATTGCAAACTCCTTAATGTCTCGGTGCCAATTCACCTTGTACTTCAAATTTCCCTACAAGCGCATCCATCATTTTCACTGTACGCGCAACTTCCTTAACATCATGAACACGCATCATATGGCAGCCCTTTTGGACTCCAAATGCGCACGTAGCGGCTGTCCCTTCCACTCGTTCCTCTACAGGCAATTCTAAAATCGATCCGATCATACGCTTGCGTGATGTTGCAAGCAATACCGGATACCCTAATGCTACAAGCTCATCAAGGCGCTGCATTGTTTCAATGCTTTCGCTTAGACTTTTCACAAAACCGATGCCCGGATCAAGGAAAATGTGCTCGTCTCGCACACCTGCTGCTTTTGCAATCGTAATGCTTTCCTGCATATCGGACATATAATCGGAAAAGTAGTTATCGTACTGATCTGACAGTCGGTTATGCATTAAAATAATCGGCACATCCAGTTCTGCAGCAACATTCGCCATTTCCGGATCCGCTTTTGCACCCCATATGTCATTAATAATATGTGCACCCGCTTCAATTGCGGCACGTGCAACATTTGATTTATACGTATCAATTGAAATAATCGCAGGTACTTCTTTAAGAAGCGCTCTAATTACCGGTACGACACGTGCAATTTCTTCCTCATCGGAAATTCGTATATAGCCGGGGCGTGTAGATTCCCCGCCGACATCGATAATTTTCGCTCCATCTGCCACCATTTTTTTCGCCTGGGCAACAGCTTTTTCTACCGAATTGAACTTGCCGCCATCCGAAAATGAGTCGGGTGTTACGTTTAAAATGCCCATCACGAATGTTTCTTTGTGAAAATCCAATTCAATCCCATTTAATGTGAGTACTTTATAGTTTTCTAACATGACGTTCTCCTAAAAGCGTAATGATTTTCTGTAAATATATTTGATGCAGCTTTTTATAAAGTCTGCCTTCGCTGCCGGCAAACTGCACCTTACCAATACGGGAAATCGGTACAAGCTCCTGTACAGCAGTTGTGATAAAGCATTCATCTGCCTGTTCCAATTCCCATGCCATAAAGCGGCCTTCCCGGACCGGGATTTGGAGTTCGTCAGCGAGTTGAATGACGATTTTTCGGGTAATCCCCGGTAAAATACCTAAATTAGTAGAAGGCGTATACAGTATACCATCTTTTATCCAAAAGACGTTTGACGTAATGCCTTCTGCGACAATACCGTCCTGATTGGTAAAGAATCCTTCCTGTGTCGCCAAGCTAGGCAATTCTAGACGCGCCCGAACATTGTTGCCGTAATGATGACTTTTATAGCGCGTCTGCTGTTCAGGGGAATTTCGCGCTGTTTTCAGCCAGACCGCTTCTTTTTCTGTACCGCGCACCATATTCGGCAGTTCTTTGCGAAACAGAATAACGGTCGGTTCGTTATATTCTGACGGGGCAAGTCCGATCGGATGTACACCAGCCGAGACATTCAAACGAAAATACCCTTCTTTTCCATCCTGTGCATTCAACTTTTCAATGATCTCTTCCATGTTCTGCAGCGTATACGGAAAATCAATACGGTATTCTTTTAAAGCTTCCAGCAGGCGGCTGAAATGCTCATGTAAATAGACAGCCTTTCCCTCATATGTACGAAACGTTTCAAAAAAACCGAGTCCATATAAAAAACCGTGATCAAATGGGGAAATTTTCAGATCCTGTTCATCGATATACTGACCATTCATCCAACAAAGCATTGCCCTTTCCTCCTAACAATACGTCTCAATAAATGTTTTTAACAGCTGCATGCCGTCTTCAGTCATAATCGATTCCGGATGATATTGAACCCCTTCAATCGGATACTGTTTATGACGCAGACCCATAATTTCGCCTTCCTCTGTCCAAGCCGTCACTTCCAGACAGTCCGGTAATGTTTCAGGTTCTACAATCAGCGAATGATAACGCGTTGCTAAAAACGGATTCGCATTGTTTTTATGCAGACCAATTCCATTATGAAGAACAGGAGATGTTTTCCCATGCATCAATCTCTCGGCACGCACGACTTCGCCTCCAAACACTTGTGCAATTGCCTGATGGCCTAAGCACACACCTAAGATTGGAAGCTTCCCTGTGAAATGTTCGATAATGCGAAGGCTTTCCCCCGCATCATTTGGTGTACAAGGTCCCGGTGAAATAACAAGCATCATCGGACCTAGCTTTTCGATTTCTTCCACCGTAATTTCGTCGTTGCGCTTTACGACCAGCTCATGGCCGAACTCACCGAAATATTGCACTAAGTTATATGTAAACGAATCATAGTTATCAATCATTAAAATCATTTGCTCACCTCTTCTGCCATCGCTTTTGCCTGCCACATTGCCTTCGCTTTATTCATGGATTCAATATATTCGTTTTCCGGAATCGAATCGATGACTATTCCTGCACCAGCCTGAATGTACGCAATGCCATCTTGAATATACGCTGTACGGATAACGATATTTAATTCCAGGTCGCCTGTGTAGCCAATCCAGCCGATCGATCCTGTGTAAAGACCACGGCGTACAGGCTCAAGCTCTTCAATAATTTCCATCGTACGGATTTTCGGTGCTCCTGTAATCGTTCCACCCGGGAACATTGCCCGAATGACATCGGCATTTGTTTTTCCTTGCGCAATTTCCCCGCGGACATTCGAAACGATATGCATTACATGCGAATAATGCTCAATTACCATGAACTCATTTACTTCTACCGTTCCGTATTTGCTCACCCGTCCTAAATCATTGCGTTCCAGGTCAACCAGCATGACATGTTCTGCACGCTCTTTTTCATGTTCAATAAGCTCATTGGCCAAGGCCAGATCCTGCTCCTCGGATTCTCCGCGCGGACGTGTCCCTGCAATCGGTCTTGTTGAAAGTTCATTACCTTTACGTTTTACAAGCAACTCCGGTGAACCGCTGACAACCGCAAAATCTTCACTTTCAATATAGGCCATATACGGCGAAGGATTAAACGAACGAACTGCCTCATACATCGCAATCGGTGCAGCCGAAAGCTTTTTCGCCTGACGCACAGATAAGTTCACCTGGAACACATCACCTTGTCCAATATAGTGCTGAATTTTATGTATAGCAGCTTCAAATGCATCCCCGCTGAAGGAAACTTGCAATTCCGCTTCATCCTGCTGCATATTTTTTGCTGTTTCCTGGTTAAAATGACGCTTTTCCAATCCGGCTTCCGCATACTGTTGCCAATCCGATTGCCATGAAGGCAAATCAACTTCACAAGTAGCAAATTTCATCAATGTCACTTCATCTGTTTGGACATTATGTACTGCCCAATGATCAAACAAATAAAAATATAGATCCGGTACTTGCAAGTCATCTTCCGCTTCATTTGGAAGAAATTCAATTGTGCGCGCATAATCATATGAAATAAATCCAATTGCCCCGCCTTGGAAATCAGGAAGCTTCGGGTTCGCTTCAAGCTTATACTCGGCAATCACTTTTTCCAGCTCCGCGAGTGCTTCACCTGTTTTCAGCTCTGTCTCGCCATTTCCCCAAGTCAGTTCAAGACCTTGAGCCAATGACTTTGCGGTTGCAATAGGCTTCCATGCGGCGATCGAATATTGCCCCCCACGACCGCTTTCCATAAACGCCCGCTGTTTTTCGGTTGCCGTCTGTTCCTGAAAACTATAATAAAATTCATCTTTTGTCATGTAAAATGTATGTGTTTCTAGTTGTTGCATCAATTTACACCTGCTTTGCCTTTTTCTTAATTAAACTCGATAACGCTGTAAAAATCCATTTTTAACTTAGCAGTTTCTAAGAAAAAAAGCCATTTTGCGAGAGTTATTCTCGCAAAATGGCTTCCGAAGATCTTTTAGATAAATTTTAATTAGTCTTCAAATTGGTATAAAGGTGTTGATAGGTAGCGCTCACCGTTTGATGGGATAATCGCTAGTACGTTTTTGCCTTTACCTAAACGTTTTGCTGTTTCGATTGCTGCGTAAATTGCTGCACCTGAAGAAATACCAGCTAAAATACCTTCTTCGCGTGCTACTTTACGTGCATATTCGAATGCTGTTTCGTTTTCAACCGGTAATACAGAATCATATACTTCTGTGTTTAATACGTCCGGAATGAAACCTGCACCAATACCTTGAATTTTATGTGGGCCAGGGTTACCGCCTGAAAGAATTGGAGAATCTTTAGGCTCAACTGCGATGATTTCGATTTCAGGGAATCTATTTTTCAATACTTCGCCTGCACCAGTAATCGTACCGCCAGTACCTACACCTGCAACAAATGCATCTAATTTTAAGCCGTCTTGCTCGAATGCTTCCGCAATTTCAGGACCTGTTGTTAAACGGTGAATCTCTGCGTTTGCTTCATTTTTGAATTGTTGTGGCAAGAAGTAGCCTTCTGATTTAGATAATTCTTCTGCTTTTGCAATTGCACCTTTCATACCTTCAGGACCAGGTGTTAATACTAAATCAGCACCATAGGCACGTAAAAGGTTGCGGCGCTCTAATGACATTGTTTCAGGCATTACTAAAACTGCTTTATAGCCTTTTGCTGCAGCAATCATTGCTAAACCGATACCTGTGTTACCAGAAGTCGGCTCGATGATTGTACCGCCTGG
The DNA here is from genome assembly GCF_038007305.1 of Solibacillus sp. FSL W7-1436. Lineage (NCBI taxonomy): Bacteria > Bacillati > Bacillota > Bacilli > Caryophanales > Caryophanaceae > Solibacillus > Solibacillus sp. FSL W7-1436. The sequence continues at coordinate 1,486,806 of NZ_JBBOWV010000001.1, read as the reverse complement.
TTTTAATGTGCCGTCTTTTTCTGCTGCTTCAACCATAGCTAAAGCTAAACGGTCTTTTACAGAAGAACCTGGGTTAAAGTATTCAAGTTTTACATAAACTGTACCTTCATTTTCACTTGTTGCATTGTTTAATTTTACGATTGGTGTGCGACCTACTAAATCCGCCACTGAATTTGCTAATTTACTCATTTTATCCATTCCTCTCCAAATCCCTACCAACTCAATAGGTTTTACTTAATTTGTATCTTATCAATTTTTAATACTACTTGTCAATTAATTGAAACGAAATTTTCGGAAAATTTCTGACTATTCCATAGAAATTGAAAAAGGCAGGACAGCAAAATTGATTTCCATTCCGGGGACGCTTTCCGGGGGCACGGCGTGGGGCCAACACGATGTTGGTCACAAAAGCGTTGCCACAGGACGTGGCGCTCTTAGCTTTTGTTCCTAAGTCTCTGGCATCGCGCTATTCCCCCAGGAGTCGCCCCTCCATTCCAATCAATTTTATTAAGTAGCAGTTTCTCAATAAAAGTTCCTCTTTCACTAAAAACTTCGACTTCTGTCCTTGCCTGTTTAAAATCTTGGGTTAATTTTTGGATTCTCCGTAGATCCATGTGGCATCAAATTCTGCCCAGAAAGCTTCCGGTGTAATGGAAGGCGGCAGCTGCTCTAAAGCGAGCTGGCGTTTTACATGGCCTTCCACTTCACCAAAGCTGAATGACTGCCCTTCCATATTCTCTGTAACGGTAACAATCGCATAGCGCCCATCACTTAAGACAAATGGTTCGGAAGTCTCCTTTTCCTTCAGCTTTTCTACTACCGGTAAAATTGCAGGATCGACTGCCGACTGACTTGATGAAATAAAGCCAATATCGCCGCCTAAACTAGCCGAAGCTGTATCCAATGAATGTTCACGTGCCAGAACTGCAAAATCAGAGCCGTCCTTCAGCTCTTTTTCCACCCGTTCCGCGTCCTCTTTTGAATTCACGATAATCATACTTGTCCGGTGCGTAGTTGGAATATTATAAATCGACTTATTGTCTTCATAATATTTTTTAGCCTCTTCTTCTTTTACTACAATATCATTTGTCAGTACTTTATCCAGGATTAGCTGTGCACGCACTTTTTGGCGCAGTTGATCTGGAGATAAGCTATGTAGAGTTGTATCGTTTGAATCTTGTGCCGATCGTAATAAGGCAATTTCTAAATCAATCTCTTCTTCTTTTACTTCGAGTTTATATTTTTTCGCCGCTTTTTCCATAACAGCTTCATTTACTAAACTCTGCAATGTTTCTTTTCCGTATCGGTTTTCCATTTCAGCAAGCCATTGTTGACGTGTAATTGGATCTCCCTCGACGGCAGCAATTTGTTCGCCGCCGCCATCTTCTTTTTCTGATGTTTTTTCATCAGATGGGAGTAACCATAGCACAAACCAAAAAAGATTTCCGATTAACAATAGCAGTAATAACATTAACGTAGGTTTTGTTTTTAAGCGTCGTTGTGTGTACGGTAAATTATTTTGTGGTGGTTGTGGTGTTTTGTGTAAATTACGATTGGATTTCATTCACAAAGCCTTCAAGTTCATTTTTATCGAAGTGGTACTTTTCCAAACAGAAGTGACATTGCGCTTCCGCTTGACCATCTTCGTCAATCATTTCCTGGATCTCACCGACACCTAAACTGATAATTGCCGCACCAAAACGCTCTTTTGAACATTGACATTGGAATTGTACAGGCATTGATGAAAGAATTTGAACATTTCCTTCTCCTAATACCGCCTCTAAAATTTGCTCAGGTGTGTATCCCTTTTCAATCATTTTTGATACAGGCTCAATTGAAGACAAACGTTTTTCAATTGCTGAGATCGTTTCTTCTTCACAGCCTGGCATTAATTGAATGATAAAGCCACCTGCAGCTAAAATTGTGTTGTCCGGATTTACTAATACACCTAAGCCTACTGATGAAGGTACCTGTTCAGATGAAGCGAAGTAGTATGTGAAGTCTTCAGCGATTTCTCCTGAGACAATTGGTGTTTGACCCGAGAACATATCACGTAAACCCAAGTCTTTAACAACTGTCAGTGCCCCTTCAGAACCGACACCTGCACGTACATCGAGTTTTCCTTGTCCGTTTAACTCAAAATGAACATGCGGGTTTGTAACGAAGCCGCGCACATCTCCTTTGGCATCTGCATCGATAACCATTGGACCGATGGGACCGTTACCCTCTATTTTCACCGTAATTTTGTCGTCCCCTTTTAACATCGCACCCATCATTACAGATGCTGTCATTGAACGGCCTAGAGCAGCAGAAACGACCGGCCATGTATTATGACGGCGCTGTGCTTCTCCTACAGTTTCAGTTGTATTTGTTGCAAATGCACGAACTTGTCCGTCATATGCAATTCCTCTTACCAAGTAGTCTTTCATGTTGAAATTCCTCTTTTCTATTGATTTCTTTTATAGATCGTCGCAAGTCCCTTGAGTGTCAAAAATGGATCGACGACATCAATCATCTGGGTTTCATCAGCGATTAATTTTGCGAGCCCGCCAGTTGCTATAACTAGGGGCTCTTCTTTACTTTGAGCCTTCATACGACTGACGATGCCTTCTACTTGTCCTAGAAAACCGTAAAAAACACCTGCCTGCATAGCAGCTACCGTATTTTTTGCCACAACTTGAGATGTATGGGCAATTTCTATGCGAGGGAGCTTGGCAGCACGTGTATAGAGCGCCTCTGTGGAAATAGCAATACCGGGTGCTATTGCCCCACCCGCATAATCGCCGCGCTCATTAATATAGCAATACGTAATCGCTGTACCAAAATCGATAATAATCAATGGTCTGCCGCTATATTGCTGTAATGCGGCAACTGCATTCACGATCCGGTCCGCTCCTACTTCACGCGGGTTTTCATACTTTATATTCAAGCCGGTTTTTACACCTGGCCCTACAATTAAAGGCTGGATATTGAAATATTTTTTACACATTAATTCAAGTGCAAACATGATAGGTGGCACAACTGAGGATATAATAATTCCTTTTACTTGTTCAAATGAAATGCCTTCATGAGCAAAAAACGCCTTGAATTGCATCGCATACTCATCTTCAGTTTTTCTTATGTTTGTTTCTGTCCGCCAATGATGGATAAGTTTATCCTGATGATAAATTCCTAAAATGATATTGGAGTTACCTGCATTCATTACTAAAATCAAAGTGGCACCTACTTTTCCTGTACTGAAAAAAATCATACCATATTTGGCCATCTACTATACAGTATTCAGTTTTTTTAGCCGGCAATCGTTCCCAAAAGGACAGAAGTTTTTCGTAATATTAAGAAGAAAAAACTGACTATCTCCTTTTCCCGGGAAATAGTCAGTTTCTTTGTATTATTTTGGACGGTCTTCATCGATGCCTTGCGGGCGATCATCTGACACGTCTTTCGGTAAATCTTCAACAGTTGGTGATTTCTTTTCACCTTGAACTTCTTCATTGATCGAAACATTACCAGCAGTTTCAATTGTTGGTGTTGCTTCATTTTGATCTTTTGGAAGCTCTGATTCTACTACCGCCTCTTCAGGAGGTAACGTACCATTGTCACGTAAATGTTCAATTTGCTGAGCATTTAACGTCTCTACTTGAATTAACGTATTTGCGATTAAATCTAGTAAATCACGACGCTCTGTTAAAATACGTTTTGTACGAGCATATTGCTCATCGACGATACGCTGAACTTCTTTATCAATTTCATATGCTACTGTATCAGAATAGTTTTGGTCCGAACCGAAGTCACGACCTAAGAATGGGTTGCCGCCCTGATTTGAGCCGTATTGAACAGCACCAAGACTATTGCTCATTCCGTATTCTGTTACCATTGCACGTGCAATGCTCGTTACTTTCTGGAAGTCATTATGTGCACCTGTTGATACTTCACCAAGCACGATTTCCTCCGCAACACGTCCGCCAAGTAATCCGGCGATACGGTCAAGTAACTCTTGCTTCGTTGTGAAGAAACGCTCTTCTTTCGGTAACATGATGGCATAACCACCAGCTTGCCCACGAGGGACAATCGTTACTTTATGAACAGTGTCTGCTTCATCCAATTCAAGACCGACAACTACGTGGCCGGCTTCATGGAATGCAACAAGCTTTTTCTCTTTTGGAGAGTACACACGGCTTGCTTTTGCAGGACCGGCGATTACACGGTCAGAAGCTTCATCAATATCAACCATGTTAATCGTTTTTTTGTTTTTACGAGCTGCTACTAGAGCTGCTTCGTTTAACAAGTTTTCTAAATCCGCACCCGAGAACCCTGGTGTACGTTGTGCAACAGCAGCCAGATCAACTGTATCTGATAATGGCTTATTGCGTGCATGTACTTTAAGGATCGCTTCACGGCCTTTTACGTCTGGGTGACCAACCGTAATTTGACGGTCAAAACGACCAGGACGTAATAATGCTTTATCTAGAATGTCCGGGCGGTTTGTTGCAGCGATGATAATAATACCCTCGTTTGCACCGAAACCATCCATTTCAACTAGTAATTGGTTTAATGTTTGTTCACGCTCATCGTGTCCACCACCAAGACCTGCACCACGTTGACGACCTACAGCATCAATCTCATCGATAAAAATGATACATGGGGCATTTTTCTTAGCGTTTTCGAATAAGTCACGAACACGAGATGCACCGACACCGACGAACATCTCTACGAAATCAGAACCTGAGATCGAGAAGAATGGTACGCCCGCTTCACCGGCAACAGCACGTGCAAGTAATGTTTTACCTGTACCTGGAGGACCTACTAATAGAATCCCTTTTGGAATACGTGCACCGATATCAGTGAATTTGCGGTGATCTTTTAAGAAATCTACTACTTCAACAAGTTCTTGTTTCTCTTCGTCGGCACCTGCCACGTCATTGAAACGAACTTTTTTCTTCGTGTCATCAAACAGTTTTGCTTTTGACTTCCCGAAGTTCATCACCTTATTACCGCCACCTTGCGATTGGCTTAGTAAGAAGAAGAATAAAATAATAATGATGACAAATGGAATGATGCTCGTAAGGAATGTTACGAACCCACTTGTTTGTGGTTGTTCTAAAATTTCCACTCCTGGGTATTCACCGTTTGCAACTTGTTCTTCAACTTGCAAAATACGGTCTACAGAAGTTTGGTCATTTTGTAAAACGTTCACTGTGAAAGTTTCGCCTTCTTCAGCGCCTCTCATCTGACCTACAATTTTATACACGCCTCGCTCAGGCTGTATATCCATAGAAGCAATCTCATTGCTCTCTAAAGCCTCAAAAAACGCATAGTAATCAAGGTTTTCAGTTGTCTTTTTTCCACCATTAAATGTCCCAAAAATCCCGATAATCACGAGAAATATTAGTAAATAAAATATGGTGTATCGAAATATTCGATTCATCCCCAGCCTCCTCACAACGTTACAGAAAAACTATAAGTAAAATCTTAACATACGTTGAAATTTTCATACAATAAAAAGCACCGCACATTTTAAACGTTGAAACGAATTATGACAAAATCCGTTCATTTACTACTCAGGTCCGGATGTTCACCTCAAAATCGAGGGTTTGTACCATCTAGAAAATATTAAAATGAGTATACTTCACGTTTTAAAATTCCAATGTAAGGTAAGTTACGATATTTCTCTGCGTAATCCAAACCGTAGCCTACAACAAAACCGTCTGGTACTTCAAATCCAACAACATCTGCATTCAATTCCACTTTACGGCCAGATGGCTTATCCAGTAATGTTACGATTTTAATCGATTTTGCTTTACGGTATTTAAATAAATCTACTAAATAGCTTAATGTTAAACCACTGTCGATAATATCTTCAATAATAATGACATCGCGGCCTTCCACACTTGTATTTAAATCTTTAAGAATTTTTACTTCCCCAGATGAAACAGTTGCATTCCCATATGAAGTAACATCCATAAAGTCCAGTTCAATATAAGAATCGAAGCGTTTCATCAGATCTGTCATAAATGGCATTGCACCTTTTAGCACCCCGACAGCTAACGGGAACATGTCTTTGTATTCCTCTGTCAGTTGAGCACCAAGCTCTTTAATACGTTCCTGAATTTGTTCTTCTGTAATCATAATTTTTTCGATGTCATTTTGAATCATGAGTAGATTCCTCCTTTTATTGTTCAAACTTTCTAAAGACGTTCATTGCTATCGACAATAAGCACCATATCATGTACTGCCGACTTTACATTAGAAAATTTATTGTTAACGCGTACAGCTACTATTGCTAAAAGGTCATCATCAGCATCGACTAACAATGGCCAGCTAGCTCTTTTTGTGAAAGGAATCTTGTCATCAATAAAAACTCGAGATACTTTTTTCTGATGCTGCATACCTTGTAGCAAAATACGATCCCCTTGTTTGGGAGCCCTTACGTAGAAAGGAAACGATACTGATGATGCGGCGAAAAAGTGATGTGGATACTTTTGAAGTAAGTCCTCATCACATTCTGCAAGTTCCCCAATATATATGCGCATCGTTCCAAGCACACACCACTCATTCAAAGTGATTTGCTGATTTGATGTTAGCAGGTCCTGCTGCTTGTACTCAAATACAACTTCATCGTATTGTTGACGCGCAATAAAATTATCCGGTAAATCAAGTGCACGACTTCCATCCGACGTTGAGAATAACGTCAAAATCTTCATACAGAGTGCATAGCTTTGAATCGTATTTGAATCGTTATAAAGATAACTTAATAGTATTAAAATGAGCCTCCTTTGTAAAGCAAGCGGCTCTTTTTGTAATGCCGAAACTTTCACTTTATAGCAATTTCTGCCGACTTTCTGAAAAAGTTTCGAAAAACGCTCTTCTGCAAGCTCCATTAAATACGAATCATCATCTGAAAGCTGCTGTGCAATGTGGACTGCATGTTGGGAAACAAGGGGATTTTCTTCCTTCAAAACTGGTACGACATTGTGACGGTAACGATTACGGGTATAGTCATCTTTTGCATTGCTAGGATCTTCACGGTGTAAATGACCTTTACTATGTAAATATTCCCCAATTTCGTCTTTTGTAACCATCAAAAAGGGACGAATTACGGTAAATTGTTGAAATTTACGTGACGGTAAAATGCCTTTTAATCCATTTAGTGAACTCGCTTTCGTCAATGCCATTAACATTGATTCGAGCTGATCATCCGCATGATGTGCAGTTGCTAATTTTGAAAACTTCTGTTCATGCATGACGGTTTCAAAAAATTGATAGCGTTCCTTCCGGCAAATCGCCTGAATGTTCCCGCCTTCCGCTTTGTGGATTTCTGTAATGGGTATCGCACAGCTATAGAAAGGAATTGCCCAGTTATTGCATGCCTGCTCAACAAATTGGCGGTCTTGGGCAGATTGTTCGCCGCGCAGCATATGGTCAACATGCGCCACGGCGAGCTCAATTTTAAAGTAATTCCGGAAATGATAAAAAAAAGAAAGAAGCGCCATTGAATCAACGCCTCCTGAACAAGCAATTAGAAGTCTGTCTCCGCTTTTTATAAGCTGCCGCTCTTTTATATACGCTAATACTTGATGTTCCAAAGTGTGCATTTACTCACCTCATATTACATTTCAATGTGTGATTGCTGGTCTGAATACTTGCCACGGCTTTATTACATGCTGCAAGCGGAATAGCATCACAGTGCAATCGTCTGCAATCGGGTATCTTTGCTTGAATTGTGTCATGACATCAAATAGTACAACCTGGATGGAAGCACCATTTTCCAGCCCTTGACGAATCAGCCTGATAAATAATTGCTCCTGTGCATCCCATTGCGCAGATGGAGAAAATAACCCGTCAGAAATCATTAAAATAACATCCTCTGACAATAGTTGTGTCATTTCCGTATCAATTGCAAAATTAGGTAAAAATCCGATTGGGGCACTTGTACTCTCTATTTTGAATAAATCATTCCCTCTTAACACATATGTTGTCATGCCTCCCGCTTTCCAACACCATAAATGGCCGAACTGTAAATCGACAAGCGCAAAATCCATTGTTGCATACATGTCCGAATCGTTTTTCAGCGACATAACATAATGCATTGTGTGCATCGCTGTTTCAGGGTCCATGTTGTACGTAAGGCAATCCTGCATCATTTGAATTAAGCGTTCACTTTCTCGATTCGCCCGCACATTCGTCCCCATTCCATCCGACAGCATAATCGCCATAAGTCCCGGATGAATCGGAAATACACGGTAAGAATCACCGGAAATTGCATGGTTTGCATGGGAATACGTATATATATCATACTCCAACTGATAACGAATTGCTGAAGTAAACTTAATTTGACGATAAAAAATAGGCGATTGCTGCTCGTAAATCTGTTCCCCTCTTAATGGTTCATGCAGAAATTCAAACAGCTGCTGCTCTAGCTGCTGGATAACGACATGTGCATCACGATGATCTGCGACATAACACACGAACTCCCGATTTCCTATTTCGTTTTTTATCCACTGAATATGCAAACAGTGAATATCATGTTCTTTTAAGAATTGCTGCATCTCCCCATCCATTTCCGATGTGCCGATTTCTAATCGCTGGCTGTTTAACAGTTTTTCAAAGTGGCTGCTTAAATCACGAAGCTGTAAGGCTATCATTTTTTTGCCATGATAGAACTGTCTCTCCATATGCTCTTTGTGTAAAGCAGACTCTAGTTCTTCCAGCAATTTAGAAGATTTAATGCATTTCCCCTTCAGCTGTTCCTCTACCCGAATCCAGCTGACCGGTTTCGTACTTCTTTTCGCTAAGCGCCACGAATCGATAATTCCTTCCATCTCCCCTTTTCTACCCCAGCACTCTTCATATTTGAAACAGCTGGAGCAAATGAGAAACGGTTCTGCAGTTGTCTTACTTTTCGTCTTATTTTGTGTGAAATGATCGAATACAAGCTCCTTCATAAAAGATACAAACTGCTGAAACTGCTTAAGCTGCACTTCCACCACTTCATTGCGGTTCACTTGAATTATACTGACGGTAGTTTGTTTATAATACATTTTGCAGTACTCGAGTACATTTTTCGGCAAAAGCAGAAAAATGATGGCACCTGTAAGCATCGACATAAAATAAACACTGTCAATCGGTAATGTCGCATCATAGAAGAAGAAAAAGATACTTGGCAGAAAGCTAAAGAGCGCAACGACATAACGTCCCTGATTTTGTACAAAAGCAGCGACCAGCCCTGTACAAGCATATAAAATCATCATACCTGTGAAAGATAAATTTGCTAAGCCAATAAAAAACCCAAGAGATAATGAAAAGATGACCGTAGCTCCAACCGTAGAGGCATAGGCTACAAGACAAATGAGGAAGTGAAGGACAATCAGCGTCATTGAAAAATAAAAAAGAGTCAAGTTTTCCATACCGATGAGCATACCGGCCAAAACGACAATAATTGCCGTTATTTTTTCTCTTGTCCATTCGATTTTTCCGTTTTCTTTACTTGGCAATGTCAAGATACGCATAAAAAATAAAATCGAAACGGCAAAAAAGCATTCATATATGATATAAAATAACGTCATGACAGATGGCATACCACTATGAAGCATCATTTGCCATGCCAGTTGAATAGCGATAATTGTAACCCCCAGTAAAAAGTATGGGGAAATTTTTATAAACTTGAAGCGGACGAGACACTCCAAGAAGAAAAGCTGCACTAAAACAACGGCTGCTTGTCCAAATCCGAGAAAGAGTGTTCCGAGTATTCCCCCTAGTAAAGCACTCTTCTGAAATGAGACAAATCTCGTTCGAATAACTAGCCAAAAAGGTAAAAACAACGGAGTAACAGCTTCAAAGAAGACTGCCTGAGCAAAACAGAAAGCTGCAAACGCTATAACAATCGCTATTATCATTCTCGATTTTTCTTTATATAAGAATAAGCTTAAGTTTAGTGTTTGAAACTCATTTTGATTATTTAATGTCACCATTTTCCCTATCACCTTTTCTTTTTACCGCTATTATATAAAGGGGAAAAAGTGAATTTTGTCTGTTTGTAGTATTGGCGTCAAAAAATTGTTCGACTGTTTTTTTACGGTAATATGCGCGTTTTTACACTTTTTTTATTGGTATTTGCAAAAATTAATAAGAAGTAAGTTTCTGTGTAATAGGAGAGGGGAAATATTAAAAAAATAGTGTTGACACTAAATAGACTGCAATGTATTATTAGTTTTGTTGTTAATTTTGGCGGTGTAGCTCAGTTGGCTAGAGCACTCGGTTCATACCCGAAAGGTCGTGGGTTCGACTCCCTCTGCCGCCACCATTTATAGGCCCGTTGGTCAAGTGGTTAAGACACCGCCCTTTCACGGCGGTAACACGGGTTCGAATCCCGTACGGGTCATCTCAAAAGCTGTTTAGGAACTTAGTATTCCTAGGCGGCTTTTATTTTGTCTCTATTCATATTCTGTAAATTTGTGACACACACTCTCCCTTATACATTATACTTATTATATAAGAGGAGGCGTTTTCTTTGGTGCAAAACTTTACATATTTAGCTTTTCTTTGCGGTATTAGCATGCTTCTAGTCGTTGGAGGCGTCATATTGACAAACCTGCCGCTCCCATTACAAATCATTATGATTGCAATTGGATTAATTGGAGGCATTTTTTGCTTCGTTACCCTTATCAGGATACTCATCAAGCATAATACCGAAAAAGAATAATCTAATTACGGGACCCCGTCCTTTATTTACGAAAAAAAGCGATGGATTGTAAGGTTTATACTTACAATCCATCGCTTTATCATCTATTTGACACTTTTTCTACGTTCAAACAGCCAGCAAAATTATCCTCTGCGAGCTCCACGGCCACCGCGCTTAGACTCAGTTGCACGCTTTAATGTAGTTAAACGCTCATCGCTATCTTTTAAGAAACGCGCCATCTTCTGTTCAAAGTTCTCTTTTGGTTGACGATCATTACGATCGTTAGAACGGTTGTTTTCGCGACGAGGACGCTGTGGACGCTCTGGTCGCTCAGCTTGAGGCTTTGCTTTACGAATTGAAAGACCAATCTTTCCATCCGCTTCAACATTCATCACTTTAACTTCGACTTCATCGCCTACTTTAAGATGCTCGTTAATATCTTTTACGTAGTTATCTGCCACTTCACTAATGTGAACTAAACCTGTTTTCCCATCTGGAAGCTCTACGAATGCACCGAAATTTGTGATTCCTGTTACTTTACCTTGTACTTTGCTGCCTACTTCAATTGACATAAAAAAAATGCTCCTCCTTAAATTTTAAGAGACTCTTCGATTGAAAAGCCATTTATCAATTATAATGAAACTTTTGTTCAATAGCTTCTTCTCTAATTATAGCTAACATAAAAAGAGTGTCAACAAGACACTCTACCTAAAGGCAATTAATACCAGGAATTTTAGCGTAATATTACTATACTGACTGGTTTTTTATTAAATTTCCAAGTCACATTTTTCTTTATATAGCGCGTGTTGCATTATTCTTTGTCATCTTCAGGCTTGTCTTTATTTTCTTTGTCCGATTTATTCGGTATTGTGAAAATAATTTCGCCCTCTTCAGAAAGGAAAAATTCTTTTCTTGCCAGCTTCGCAATATACTCATCATCTTCCAGCTTCGCAATCTGCAAATTCAATAGCTCTTGTCTGTGAAGCGCTTCTTCCAATCGCTCTTCAACCGCAGCTTTCGTTTCTTCCTTTGCGGCGAGGCGATCACTTTGGACCATGTTTGCTTTTACTAATGCGGCTATTGCTACAGTTGCTAAAATGAAAAATACTGCTAATCTTCTGCGACGACGTACTGCAATTTTTGCTTTAATTTGAGCTTTTGCTTGCGGATTTGAGCGGACATAGTCGTTATTCAACGACTGGACATTATGGTTATGTAGCTCTTCTTGCACATTTTTTCTTCCCATTTCCGTCTCCTCCCTCACAATCAATAGTTGTTCTCATTATACGAGTTCACTGCTGTGTTTTAAAGTTTTTTAACAAATATTTCTTGAAAAGCTTAATAAAGGGACGGCAAATAAATAATACAATCCCTATTAATAGTTTTATAATATTTTTAACAAGCTTAACTACTACATGTCCAATAAAAATAACCGGCTTCACAAATAAATTTATACACACTCTTCCAATAAAGCGGATAATTTTTTGGAACAGCAATTCATATGTTGCAATTCCGGCGATTTGGGCAAGTGGATCAACTACCCGCCATTGCCCTCCTTTTACTATAAATAATAAATAAAACGTAGTAACCCCTAGTATTAACCAGACTATCCATTCTAAAATCCAGGTAATACGCCGAATATTTTTTAGAGGGATACGATTTACATTAATTCGGATACAATCGATTATTGCACCTACAGCAACTCCGCTTATAAACATGACAAGAATGCTTATAAGCTGCGCACTCATCATCATCCAAACAATTTATGAAGGAAACTTTTCGATAAGCCACTCTCGCTTTCATCGTATTGGAATTGCTTCACTTCCCCTTCTAACGTCAGTAATCCCTTGTCCACGTCTAAATGAACAATACGCAGTTCCTCACCACGAATCAATAAATGACCTTGTGATGTATTTACATAAAATTCTTCCTGATCAAATCGTTCGATACTTTTAACAGATGTCATGTCCATCCGTTTGCGATTACGTACCGTTACTAAGTGATCTCCTGACGAAATGGTATAGCGCGCGCTTTCTTGATGAATAGTCAATGCAAGTCCCCCTTTGAGCTTATAGTTGTACACTATATGCAACAACGGAAAGAAGCATGACTCAAAAAGTTGGTCATGCCTTATTCTTATTCTTCATCATCAATAAATTCAGGTTCAACTTTCTCTAAACGCTCTTCTTTTATTATCGTGAACATTTTTAATGCCTCTTCTTTTTTCACATTTTCACGGATTTCTTCGACACGTGCCGTGACGATTTTCTGACCGAAGCGAATTGCCAGCTCATCGCCTACTTTTACGGTACTGCTTGCTTTGGCTACTTTATCATTGATTGTAATACGACCTTGCACCGCTACTTCCTTTGCTAATGTCCGACGTTTAATCAAACGTGAAACTTTCAAAAATTTATCTAAGCGCATCCCATTTACTCCCCTTTTTCCAGTTGTTTTGCTTCATTCCAAAAGGCATCCAGCTGCTCTAGTGTAAAATCACTGAACGCTTTGCCGCTCTTTGCTACACTTTGCTCAACGAAATGAAAGCGACGTGCAAATTTTTCATTGGCATGTAGCATCGCTTCTTCAGGTGAAATTTTATAAAAGCGTGCGATGTTTACAAGTGTGAATAATACATCCCCGAATTCATCTGTACGGCTTATTTCGTTCCCCAGTGTTATTTCTTCGCGGAATTCTTGCCATTCTTCCGTAAACTTCTCCCAGGCATCGTCAGCATTTGGCCAATCAAAACCGACTGTCGCCGCTTTTTTCTGGTAGTTGTACGATGTTTGAAGCGATGAGTACGGACTATATTCGTTCTTTAATAATGGTACGTCATCTGCATGGCCTTTTTCCTGCTTTTTAATTGCTTCCCAATTGGCTACTACAGTTTCGGCATCTTCTGCAGTTACATCCCCAAATACATGCGGGTGGCGGCGAATCATTTTTTCACTTATCGATGCAAGCACTTCTTCCAAGGTGAAATAACCATTATCTTCCCCTATTTGCGCATGTAAAAACACTTGTAGAAGGACATCACCAAGCTCTTCAACCATAGCAAAGTCATCTTCCGCATCGACTGCGGCTAAAAATTCATGCGCTTCTTCCAATAAGTACTTTTTCAACGATTCATGCGTTTGCTTCTGATCCCAAGGGCAACCGTCCGGGCCACGCAATGTTGCAATGATCTGACGGAATGTTGTCCAGTCCCGTAACGCCTCCTCATCAGATTGAACAGGCGGCACATATACCGTTGTTAAATTATTGATTTCAGCAGCCTGATCAAGCTCATAAAGGGGCACAGTACGCAATAACTCCTGTGAAGATCCCGCAGCCGTGACAATCGTTACCGGGTAGTCGTCACGGTACTTCTCCATTAACGTAAGCTTTACTTCCGATGCGCTGAACGAATCATACACTTGGGCAATCAGAATGTGCTGGCGCATGTTCATATCATGGATAGACATGCTCGTCCCGTCCAATAGCTGAAACCCTTCAATCGGATCAATTTTTAGAGCACCGAAAATCGGATCCAAAAAGCTTTGCCCGCCTTCGATTACAAGCTTGATCTGCCCGTTTCGGTCCGCTTCAATTAAGTGCTGGATGGTCTGTTCTGCTACGAGCGGATGTCCCGGAACAGCATACATTATATCCTCTTGTGCTACAGCCTCAATAAGTTTCTTTGCAATTTCTTCATAAACGGGACCGAATGAGCCATGTTTAACATACACATCATCAAAGCTCGTAAATTCGATTCCTTCCAGTTTCAAATCCCGGATGACAGGATGGTCCTCTGTTCGGACATATATTTTTTTTGCTGCTTTAATTTTTTTATAAACACCCATTTGCATTTGTTCAAAATCGGCTGCTCCTAAGCCAATAACGGTTAATTGATTCAAGTTATACACCTACTTCTTTCGATTTAACATTAGTTGATATGCAGCCATTCTTCTGCCGAGCGGGATTAAAAACCAATCCTTTTCTGTTAAAACACGCATTTTTGCGACTGCTGTAATAAAAGTTCCTGCACCAAGCATTACGAGCACACCGCTGTAAATAAGTGCATCAAAACGGCTGAACATGCCGGTAAACAGAATGTTTAAGCTGTATACAGCACCTTGTACGACGGCAGTCATGACGAGACAGGCAATGGCCAGTTTTTTATAGAACGCGCGATTCGCCAGGCGGATCGCCGTCAGTTTTTTCAAATAAACGATAAGTGCCGAAGCTGTAAAAATCAGTCCGACATTACTCGCTATTGCTGCGCCGAGCACATCATAATGCGGGATTAAAACAACATTCCCTATACATTTCAATACGATTCCGAGCCCTAAAAAAACGGCAGGCCCCTTTAGTCTACTATAGCCTTGTAAAATCGCTGTAAACGTTAAAATAATCGATAACGAAATAATTTGAAGCGAATAAAGCTTCAGCACATTTGAATAGGCATCTGTCTTAAACAGCATTTGATTTACATAAGGCATAACAAGTATTAATCCGAGTGCCGCAGCAATTCCGAATATGAGGGAGCTGCGGAAAGTCAACTGGATAAACGGCTTTGCACCGCGACCGTTGGGCTGATTTGCCTTTAATGCGACGAGCGGCACAATGGCCAGGGATAAGGAAGTTGCAATAACGATTCCAAGCTGGACAAGCGGTTGCCCGCGGTCATAAATCCCCTTTACTTCCATCGCTTCCAGTGCAGGCATTCCCGAATGGACAAGCATTTTATATATCGTAAAGGAATCTACAAGCTGGAAGCATAATAATAGCAGCGCACTCATACTGATCGCGATACTGTATAATGTGACCTCTTTTAAAATTGGCCAAATTTTTACACGGGCCACTTTTCCGGATGGCTGATACTGCCGTTTCAAAAAGTAGAGCAGCAGGACAATACCTGCTATTTCCCCGACAACTGTACCGAGCATCGCCATTTTCCCTGCTGCGTAAACAGATTGTGTGTATTGCAGCAAAACAATTGTTCCGACTAATATAATCGATACCCGAATCATCTGTTCGAATACTTGGGCATAGGCAACCGGCTGCATTTTACTTTCCGATTGGAAGCTCCCCTTCAAAACAGCTAAAAGCGGCATACATAATGTAATAAAAGAGCCGACTTGCAAGAGCCCTGCCAGCTGAGGGTCTTCCATCAAATCCGCTAACGGCTGTGCACCAAAAAATAAAAGACAGAAGAAGATAATGGCCAATGCTGTTAAATAATAAAAGATAATGCGTGATACAGATCGTTTCTCTTCATATGTACCACCACGTCCTTCAATGTCTGCAAGCATTTTGGAAATGGCAACAGCAAACCCGCTCGATGTCCATACGACAAAAAACGAGATAAAAGGGTATACTTGCTGATACACATAAAACCCTTGGTCACCTACCAAGTTTTGATAAGGAACTCTGTAGATGGCACTTAATATTTTTACTAATAGGGCCGCGACTGTCAGAAGAAGAGCGCCCTTCATATAATTTTTCATACCATAACTTTGCGAAGTCATTCTATTTCCATCCTCTATTTCATACAATGTACTAATTATATCATGAAAACCATTTGCTAATTTTACTCGGGGAATTAAAAAAAACGCCCATTTATATGGACGTTTTGAAGTGATTTTAGTTTTCCATTTGCTTTGCTAAAAAGTTGGCTGCTGTTTCAGCTGTTTTTTGTTCTACTTCACCGATGAAATGGGCCCGTGATATTAAATAAATAGCACCAATCGGATCTCCATTTGAAACTATTGGTACGATGCAATACGATTTCACTTGTTCATACTGTCCTGCTACAAGTTCAATCGATGTCTCCAGTTTTTCACTGACAGGTGTCCTGTTTTTAATAATATCTTCTGCAAATACAGTTAAACGTCTCGCCACATAATCTTTTTTCGAAACGCCTGCAACAGCTATTACTTCATCTCGGTCACTTATTAATGTTGGAGTACCTAATGTTTCAAATAATGATTCCGCATATTGTTGTGCAAATTCGCCTAAATCATTAATTGGCGAATATTTTTTTAAAATCACTTCTCCTTCGCGGTCCGTATAAATTTCAAGGGGATCCCCTTCACGGATGCGAAGTGTTCTTCTAATTTCTTTTGGGATAACAACACGACCTAAATCATCGATGCGGCGAACTATTCCTGTTGCTTTCATCGTTCATGTTCCCTCACTTTCCATCAATTCACAGCATGATGCTCCTAGTATGGAAAGAAATACATGAAACTATGCATTGTTCGAAAAGGATAAAATAATATTTCGTATATGCTTATATAAATATGATGAATTACCTAACTTTTTGCAACCCGATATAGGAAATTAAAACGTTTTCGTTCAGTTTATGTTTTGTTTTTTAAAAAGAGGCAATAGACAAAATAAAACAATCTTTTTCGGAGGTGCAGTAATAATGGTAAGAGTCGATCGTATTACGTCAACACCGGACGCATATCGTCAGCATCAATATTATGCAGGTACTCATTTAGCCTATTACCCGGATTTATCGAAGGAAAGGTCTACATCTATTTCAAAATTTGAAAACGGTATTTTCAGGCGTTACTTGGAAAAACCAAATGGCCAGCGCGATTTAGTATCTGCCTCCACTACAAAAGAAAAACAGTTATTAGAAATGCGCGAAGAACACCATAACCGTGAAGAACTGCTCCAACGCTTAAATTATTCGAACGGTGTACATTATAGTGTGCAGCATTCTTTCCTGTAATTCATCTTCTGTCTCCAAACGAAAAGAGAGGAAATATTAAAAGTACCCGACTTTTAATATTCCCTCTCTTTTTTTATGAATCTTTTTTTGCAGATGCGATAATTTGCATCATTTTTTCCACGACATCAAATGGCAGATGATTTCCGCATTTATTGTAGTCTATTGTAATTACCAGCTGTGTTCCTTCCATTCCAAAGCCGACCGCACGACCAAACTCCATTGATTGTTCAACGATTTGCGCTCCGTTTGTATTGGCCGTTCCTTCTTCTGAAAGAATAATAGATACAATCTGCTGCTTTTCCTTTATTGAAAGCACATTAGCCTCTTTCGCCCAAACTTTCATTCGGGCCACACGCATCAGACGCTCTGTTTCAACCGGCAAGTCTCCAAAACGGTCTTGCAGTTCATCGATAATTTCCAAATAATCCTCGATGTGTTCCATCGCCTTAATCCGTTTATACATCTGAATTTTTTGGTAGCCATCAGGAATATACGCGTCCGGAATGTACGCATCAACATGCAGCATAATCTCCACATCCTGCTTCTCTTCTTTCTTCACACCGGTACGACGTTCTTCAACTGCTTCTTCCAGCATTTGCGAATACAGATCAAAACCGATTGAATCGATAAAGCCATGCTGCTGGGCACCAAGTAAATTCCCGGCACCACGAATCGATAAGTCACGCATCGCAATTTTGAAACCAGATCCTAATTCCGTGAATTCTTTTACTGCCTGCAAACGCTGCTCAGCCACTTCAGTAAGAACTTTGTCACGTTCATACATAAAATACGCATAGGCAATACGATTTGAACGCCCTACACGCCCCCGCAACTGATACAGCTGGGAAAGCCCCATACGATCCGCATCATGGACAATTAAAGTATTTACGTTTGGAATATCTACACCTGTTTCGATGATCGTTGTTGTGACAAGTACATCATACTCACCTTCTATAAACGATAAAATAACCGATTCAAGCTTCGCCTCCGTCATTTTCCCATGTGCAAAGGCAACCCGTGCATCCGGAACAAGCATCTGAATTTCTTCTACTCTTCTTGTAATATCCTCTACACGATTATATAAATAAAACACTTGTCCACCGCGCGCCATTTCACGTTCAATTGCTTCACGTACAAGCGCACCGTTATGCTCCATTACATACGTCTGGACAGGGAAACGGTTTTGTGGCGGTGTTTCGATAACCGACAAGTCACGCACTCCTACCATTGACATGTGCAGTGTACGCGGAATTGGAGTTGCTGTTAATGTCAGTACATCGACATTCGTCCGCAGCTGTTTGATCTTCTCTTTATGTGTAACACCGAAACGCTGCTCCTCATCGACGATAAGCAGTCCTAAATCTTGGTATACGACATCCTTTGATAAAATACGGTGTGTACCGATCACCATATCAACTGTACCTTCTTTTAAGCCTTTTAACGTGTCTGTCTGCTGTTTTTTCGAACGGAAACGACTAAGCAGCCCTACATTGATTGCATAGTCTTCAAAACGCTTCGAAATCGTTTCATAGTGCTGTTGTGCCAAAATCGTGGTCGGCACTAAAAACGCCACTTGCTTGCCGTCCAAAATCGCTTTAAATGCAGCACGGATGGCAACTTCTGTTTTCCCGTAACCTACATCACCGCAAACGAGGCGATCCATTGGACGTTCCCGTTCCATATCCTTTTTCACTTCAGCAATTGTGCGTAACTGATCTTCCGTTTCCTCATATGGGAAAGCCGCCTCGAAACTTCTTTGTTCATCCGAATCCGGGGAGAAGGCATAACCTTTCTCTGCTTCTCGCTTTGCATAAAGTTTGATTAGATCATCTGCAATATCCTGTACTGCATTCGATACTTTCTTATGTGTTTTCTTCCATTCCGTACCGCCGAGTTTATGAAGTTTCGGTTCTTTTTCACCTGATGGCACGTAACGCTGAATGAGTTCAATTTGATCTACGGGTACATATAACTTATCGTCTTCACGGTAGCGTACATGCAAATAATCTTGATGTGTGCCGTTCACAACAAGTGTTTCGATGCCAATATATTTCCCGATCCCGTGATGTACGTGTACAACATAGTCGCCAGATTTAATTTCGGTATAAGACTTTATTCGCTCAGCATTTGTCATCTGCTGCGGGCGTGATTTTTTCTTCGCCTGCTGTTTAAAGAGCTCATCATCCGTAACAACCGCTATTTTCTGTAATGGCAGTTCAAAACCAGACGATAATGGTGTATTGACCAAATAAATACCCGGTGCATCTGCATAGCCGATTGTTGACGCGATATGATAATCATCCAGTAAATTCTGCATCGCCTTAATCCGGCTTTCCGAACTGGCCGTAAATAAAACAATGAATCTTTCATTTGACCAACGTTCAATTTCATTTTGCAGCAAAGCGATTTGCCCGTGGAATTGCTGCATCGGTTTACAGGAAATGTTGATGGTCTTTTTAAGAGTGATGCCTGCAAATGTTCTTGTGAATAATGCAAAGTACATTTTCTGCTGTTTCAGCATTGAAAGCACTTCTTTTAATGAATGGGACGGCTTTACATCGTGAAGCATCTTGCCGCCCTCAATCAATGAAATAAACCATTCATTTTCTTCACGTTCCCATGCTTCCATCACTTCCTGAATACGGCCCAACTCATCAAATAAAACAAGGCCGTCCTTTTTAAAGTAATCACCTAAAAAATACGGCTGCTCGAATAAAAGTGAGCCATATTTTGCAATATGATCCGGCAGATGGCCAAGGCGCAGCAGCTCAATATCATGTTGAATATTTTGTATGAGCAGTTCCTGTGTTTCCTTTTTACGCACCTTTTTTAAACTAGTCGCCAATGACACTTCCAGACGTTCTGCAATTTTTATTCGCTCCTCTTTCGTTAAAAGAAGCTCTGTGGCAGGGAAAATTTTGATTTCAGTTAATTTTTCAATTGAGCGCTGATTATCGGCAGAAAAAGTACGAATCGAATCCACTTCCGTATCAAACAACTCAATTCGAATCGGATCTTGTGCATATGGAGGATAAATATCCAAAATTCCGCCACGCATCGCAAACTCACCTGGTGTTGTTACCATTTCACTTCTCGTATAGCCCATTTCCACAAGCTTATCCAACCAAATATTAATGTCGACATCCTGGCCGATTGATGTGTAAAGTTCGTATCCAAGCCACTTTTGAGGTGAGCTTAGCATACTGCGCATACCTGCAGCCGGAATAATATAGATACCGCGTTCCTGATTGACTAAACGTCCTAATGTCGCAATACGCTGTGCACGCAGCTCATGGGAAGTAGTCGTCATATTTGCTGCGATAAATTCCTCGGCAGGGTAATAATGAACATGCCCTTCACCAACCAATGCAGTCAGATCATCTACTAACTTTTGCGCCTGCAATAGATTTGAGGACACGATATAAATCGATTTATTTGTCTCTTGATAGATTGTATGGATCAATGCAGGTCTTGCACTTCCCGTTAACCCCGTTATAAGGTGATCGTTTGCTTGTTCCTTTTGAATTTGCTCTATCATATTATCAATCTGTTTATCTTTTTTAAATATTTGATGTATCGTATCCACGTTAGTCCCCCTTCTCTTTTTCGATAAATGAAAACGGAAATGGAAAAAGCCTTGGCGCAGTTTATGCGACCAAAGCAACTCCTCTACTGTAACCATCTTTTTAACGCATAGTAATCGGGAAACTGACGCAATGAATCTTCACAATGCTCACAAATGCTGTAAACGGTCGTTTCTCCCCGCTCATTTTTTTTTATGAATTCATCAATTTCACCTATTTCAAACAGATGAAGCTTTTGAACCGTTTCTTCTGCATCGAAAGGCAAAGTACCAATCTCTACCTCACAATGTCTGCAGCGGTAGCGTACAGGCATCTCCCATGGCCTCCTTTAAACACTTATGTATATTAAAGTCTAACCATTATTTGATTAATTTATGCGCCGTTAAATTTGTTCATCACTTCTAAAAACGGCTTTGTTAAAGCTGTTTCCACAGCATCACAGCTCTTTTCCACAGCTTCTTTTACAATCGGCTGATCATCTTTTGAAAATTTGGCCAATACGTAATCTGCAACTTTCATACCTGCCGGCGGACGACTTACTCCGACACGGATCCGGTTAAATTCCTGTGTCCCCAAGTGCTGAATTAACGACTTAATCCCGTTATGTCCCCCGGCACTTCCTTTGCCGCGTAATCTTAACTTACCCGTTTCCAGATCTAAATCATCATAAATAACAATAATATCTTCAATTTCTATATCAAAATAATCCATTAGAGGTCTAACACATTCTCCTGATAAGTTCATATATGTTAGAGGCTTCAATAAAATGACTTTTCCTTCAGGACGATGAACCGTTGCATACATACCATTAAATTTAGTTTGATTTAATGGTGCATTCCATCGATCGGCTAATTCATCAATCACATCAAAGCCTATATTATGGCGTGTATGTTCATATGGTTTTCCCGGATTTCCTAAACCAATAATTAATTTCACTAGTAATCGCATCCTTTTTCTCTGATCGCCTTTATTTTATCATATATACTCCTGAAAAGTATGTATCGTCCTCTAGTATTGGACCAATGATTTCTCACGCATTTTCCTTACAAGGAAGAGTACTAAAAAGCCTACCGCTGCAAAAAAGCGAACTGCTGTCGATAAATACATCGCTGTTTCCATCGAGTACGTTTCGAGCAGCCAAATCCCGACTTGCGGGGAAGAAAACGCGATGACTGCCAGCAGCACATTATAAGTTGTTATACAGTATGTACGGACTTCCTGCGGTGAATTTTCCAGCAATAAATTAAATAATATTAAAACCGTTCCTGAAACAAACAGGCCCGAAAGAAAGGACATCGCAACTAAATAATAAAGGTTAGTCGATAAAACCATGAGTAATGGGGCTGTCGACATACCAAAAGCAACCCAGACAAAAACACTCATATTGCCGTATTTTTGCGACCATTTACGCCAAAGTGAAAATGAAAAAATTTGGGCAATCATATTTGCAACATTGAACATACTAATCCAAAAGATTGTCGCTTCTGCATAGCGTACATTATAAATATTAAAAATACCCCATGCCATTTGCCAGCCAAAGTTAAAAACAAGCGCAACAATTAAAAACAAGACATATTTATTGTTTTTAAAAATCGACCAATCCATTGCACGTTTCTTTTCTATATTCAGTTCACGCGCCGGTTCATCATGCTTTAATAGAAAATACAATTCCACAACCCCGACAGCAAACGTAAACATGAATAGTATTTGATAAGCCACCCGGTTGGCGGTCATGTCTTTCATAACAATGCCGATCGTTAATGTAACAAATAGGCCAACAACTGTCAGCAGGCGATTGCGGTCACTGAAAAACTGAGCTCGACGCGTGTCCTCAATAATATTGCCGATAAAAGATTGCCAGCCCATATTCGCCATCGTATTCGGCACACTCATTGCAGCAATCAGGCCAAGCAGCAACCATGATCCAAAACTTCCTGGTACATAACTGATAAAGGCAATGAGCAGAAAAACAAAGCGTGCTGCCAGGATTGAAAAAGCAACAAGCCTTTTTTGTTCGAATGCACGATTCAGTAAAATGGCAGCCGGCAACGTCATAAGTAATGTAATTAGCGGTGGCAAGGAACTGATCAACCCGACCTGATAGTTTGTCGCACCAAGAATCGTCATTGCAAAAATTGGAATATAGCTGTTTGAAGTATTTTGTGCAACAGCAGATGCCATCCCGTGGTAAATGCTCATTTTTTCATTATGTGTTCTCATAAAGACCTCTAATTATTCTTAATATTTACTCATCTCCTTATTATTATACTGATTTTCCTTCGGATGTCGAAGTATTTTTTAGCCATTAAAAAACCGCTCTATATAATAGAGCGGCCTGTCCAATTTCTTAATCTTCTCTACCTGGTTTTTCAGGCGATAATTTTTCTCCCGTTGCATCAAGGTCGTCGGCTGTTACATTTTCTGCATTTGCATCAACATCTTCAACTGGCGCTGCTGGCGGTGTTACCGTTGCTAATGTATAGTCATCATTATCTACAATCGTAAACGCTGTAAACTGATCACGGACATCACTCACAGATAACGATTCACCAACTGCTAATTCGGATACATCGATTTCAATTGAGTCTGGAATTTCGCTTGGATTCACTTTAATTTTCAATGTATGGTTAGGTTGAGTAATTACTCCACCTTCTTTTACACCAACTGAAGTTCCGGTAAATGCGATTGGAACATCCACTTCAAGTTCTTCTTTCATATTGATAGCAAGGAAGTCAACGTGCTTCACATGTCCTTTTAGTGCATCACGCTGGATATCAGTAAGTACTGCATTTACTCTTTTCCCGCCTACTTCAATTTTAAACACGCTTGTTGAACCATATGTTTGAACTGCTTTAGCAGTGTCTCTATAGTCCAACGTAATTGGCGTTGTTTCAGTTTCATAGCCATACAGCACAGCTGCCAGTTGGCCTTCATTTCTAAGTTGGGTTAATATCGAACGTTTCCCAGTTTCCCGCTTTGTTGCTTGTAATACTGTAGTCATATTCCATCGTCCCCCTTAAATAATTATACAAAGATAAATTTACCCTATCTTTGTCCACTCTAAACATAATCAATTGTCAGATTTTTTGCAAATATTTGCCTATAAAAATACTAGGATATAAAAAAACGAGGCCGGGACATAACCCAAAAACACTATTTTTCTCTCAGAGAAAAATAGTGTTTTTTTGCTGAACGTTAAAATTGATTTCCATTCCGGGACGCTTTCCGCGGGCGTGGCCTGAGCCTGTAGTCTCAGGCGTCACGCTATTCCCGCAGGAGTCGCCCTGCATTCCAATCAATTTTTCAAATATCCGTTTTTTAATAATGTCTTTCCTCTTATTTAACGGTTATTCTACTTATGTCCCGGCCCCGTTTTGCAATCGATTAGTCGAATAATGTACTAACAGATTTGTTTTCATAAATACGAGAGATTGCATCTGCCATTAATTTAGCAACTGATAATTGCTGAATTTTTGGAGAAAGTTTTTCTTCAGATAATTGAATTGTGTTTGTTACAACTAATTCCTTAATCGGAGAATTTTCAATACGCTCAATTGCTGGACCTGATAATACTGGGTGTGAACAACATGCGTAAACTTCTTTAGCACCGCTCTTAATTAATGCCTCTGCACCAATCGTAATCGTACCTGCTGTATCGATAATATCATCGATTAAAATACATACTTTACCATCTACATTACCAACAATATTCATTACTTCCGCTACGTTTGGTTTTGGACGGCGCTTATCAATAATTGCAATCGGAGCTTTTAAACGCTCTGCCAATTTACGCGCACGAGTTACACCACCATGGTCCGGAGAAACAATAACCAATTCCTCTTCATTGAATCCTTTTGTTCCGAAATGTTCAGCAAGTAGTGGTACAGCCACTAAATGGTCGATTAAAATATCAAAGAAACCTTGAATTTGAGGTGCATGTAAATCCAATACGATTACACGAGTTGCACCGGCAGTTTCAAGTAAGTTTGCTACTAATTTAGCAGTGATTGGTTCACGCGCTTTTGCTTTACGGTCTTGACGTGCATAGCCATAGTAAGGCATAACAACGTTTACTGTACGAGCAGATGCACGTTTAACAGCATCAATCATAATTAAAAGTTCCATTAAATGCTCATTTACAGGCGCAGAAGTAGATTGAACGATAAATACATCCATTCCTCGAATACTTTCTTCAATGCTAATTTGGACTTCTCCATCACTGAAGTGTTTAACGGATGATTTTCCTAGTTCTAGACCCATTTCATCGGCAATCTCTTTGGCAAGGGGATTGTTGGAATTTAATGAGAAGATTTTTAATTTTGAGTCAGCGTATTGATACGGCATGATGGCCTCCTGTATTTTAGTTAATTTTATTTTGAATTTAATTTACTCATATAGCCTAATTTGTTTTCCTGACGAGCACGTGCAATTGCCAATGCATCTTCCGGTACTTCTTTAGTAATTGTCGATCCTGCAGCAATGAAAGAACCTTTTTTCAATGTTACCGGAGCAACTAAGTTCGAATTACATCCAATGAATACATCGTCTTCAATAGTTGTTTTAAATTTGTTTTTACCGTCATAGTTTACAGTGATTGAACCGCAGCCAATATTTACGTTACTGCCGACTTCTGCATCGCCAATATAGCTTAAATGTGACACTTTCGTATCATCACCTAACGTACTCTTCTTCACTTCAACGAAATTACCGATTTTCACATGGTTTCCTAATGAAGATTCAGGACGTAAATGTGCAAACGGACCTACTGCTGTTTCGCTGCCGACTTGGCTGTTTAGCACGACTGAACTATGAATCGTAGTCGCATTACCAATTTGACTGTCCACAATATGACTATTCGGGCCAATTTTACAATCTTCGCCAATAACCGTTTTTCCTTCAATGATCACTCCAGGTAAAAGAACCGTATCACTTCCGATTACTGCGTCTGCACTAATATGTGTAGAATTCGGATTAATAATCGTTACACCATTGCGCATATGACGTTCGTTAATACGTGCACGCATAAGCTCTTCTGCCTGAGACAGAGCAAAGCGGTCATTTACGCCAAGCGTTTCATCAAAGTTTTCTGTTACATAAGCTGCAACTGTTTCACCTTGCTTTTGTAAAATTTCAATAACATCCGGTAAATAGAATTCACCTTGTGCATTTTCATTTTTTACGAGCTTAAGTGCTTCAAACAACGCTTCATTATCGAAGCAGTATGTGCCGGTATTAATCTCTTTTACAAGCTGCTGTTCAGACGTAGCATCTTTTTGTTCAACAATTTGCGACACTTGTCCATGTTCGTCACGTAAAATACGACCATAGCCAGTCGGGTCTTCTGTAACCGCTGTCAAAATAGTTGCTTTTGCATTTTGAGATGCATGCTGATCAAGCAGTGCCTGCATTGTTTCAGGGCGAATTAAAGGAGTATCACCGCATACGACAAGTGTAGTTCCGCTAAGTCCGCTTAAAATCGGCTCAGCTTGCTGAACTGCATGCGCTGTACCTAGTTGTTCTTCTTGTAAAACATACTCACTCTTGTTTCCAAGGGTTTCTTTAACCAGCTCCGCGCCATGTCCTACAACAGAAACTACACGCTCGACATTTAATGAGCCGATATGATCGATTACATGTTCCACCATAGGCTTTCCGCATACTGGGTGAAGCACTTTATATAATTTGGACTTCATTCGTGTACCTTGACCAGCCGCCAGTACGACCGCAAAAATATTTGTCATATTACGAGTCCTCCAATTTAGCTCATTTTCTCTTATGACTATAAAGCAATTTCATAATCTTTTCAAGGTATTCAGACTTGACAAATGTTTGAATTTAAAATATCTATAATAGTTTGACACAATTTCTTTTGTGTACTAATTCAGCAAAAATTTACGTTAAAAAGTAAATAATCAGTATATTATCGTCCTAATTGTTATTTTTCCGTTTCTGTTATAGAACATTTCTGCGTATAAAATAATTCACAAAAAAAGAGCCCCCTCATATGAGTGACCCTAGTTAATATTAAACATTCACTTCTTCAAGCTCCAAAGTTTCCTCTACATTTTCCTCAGCAGATGCATGGAAAGCTTCCAAAACGATTTCCTGGATTTTATTGCGCG
This sequence comes from Solibacillus sp. FSL W7-1436, assembly GCF_038007305.1. Taxonomy (NCBI): domain Bacteria; kingdom Bacillati; phylum Bacillota; class Bacilli; order Caryophanales; family Caryophanaceae; genus Solibacillus; species Solibacillus sp. FSL W7-1436. Next base: position 1,459,695 of record NZ_JBBOWV010000001.1, on the reverse strand, counting down.
TATTTGAATTAATCGGATGCGCAATATCGCGGAATTCGCCATCTGGTGTTCTTTTGCTAGGCATTGCTACAAATAAACCAGTATTTCCATCAATTACACGAATATCATGGATGACAAATTCATCATCTAGTGTAATTGAGGCAATTGCACGCATACGGCCTTCTGTTTGAACACGTCGTAGTCTTACGTCAGTTACTTCCATTATTTATACCCCCTGTAGTTTGATGTGTTGTTTTTAGTATTCGGGATGAAAGATGCTTTTCCTTCTATTCATCCAGTAAATTTCTAAAAATACATCATTTATCAATAGAATACAATATAATGTAATTTTTTTCTATCTACAATTTTTATAATTATTAAAATAAACTAAATATTCTACTTATTTACGAGATTTTTCTTAATAAATGCTATAAATAGAGTCACAATATTTTTTTAGTAAAAAAAACCACGTCCTTTCTAAAATTAGAAAGTCGTGGTTTTAAGGTAAATTAAAATATAAACAAAGAAATTATTATTTTACTAATGCAATGACTTCAATTTCAACTTTTACATCTTTTGGTAAACGCGCAACTTCTACTGCAGAACGTGCTGGCTTGTGCTCACCAAAGTGACTTGCATACACTTCATTCATTATAGCGAAATCATTCATATCTTTCATAAATACTGTTGTTTTAACAACTTGGTTTAAAGAAGAACCGGCTGCTGCTAAAACAGCTTTTAAGTTTTCGAATACTTGGTTCGTCTGTGCTTCAATATCGCCTTCTACAAGTTCCCCTGAAGCTGTCAGTGGAATTTGGCCTGAAGAATAAAACATGTTATTTACTACAATACCTTGTGCATATGGTCCGATTGCTGCTGGTGCATTTGTTGTTGAAACAGTTTTCATTTTAATTTCTCTCCTTTTGAAAAAAATTACCTTCACTTAATGCAATTGTGCGATCTTTCTCATTTACTTCCTGTAGTTTTACTAAAGAATAGTAGTCATCTACTAATGTAACATCCGCATGCTGTGCTTCTACTAATACAGCAATACCTGCCAACTCACATTCGAATTCTTCCAGTAAGTTCTTCATACCATTCATCGTGCCTCCGACTTTCATAAAATCATCGGTAATTAATACACGCTGGCCGCTTTTCATACTGCGTTTTGATAAAACCATCGTTTGAATACGACGAGAAGATCCTGATACATAATTAATACTCACTGTCGAACCTTCAGTCACTTTGCTGTCACGACGTACAACAACTACCGGAACATTTAAATGTCTGGCAATCGCATGTGCAATTGAAATCCCCTTTGTCGCTACTGTCATAATGACATCAATTTGACGATCTGCAAACACGCTCGCAAATACTTTACCTACACGATTCATTAATTCCGGATTCCCTAAAAGATCCGTCATAAATAAATAGCCACCAGGTAAAAGTCGATCGGATTGACTAAGTTCTCCCATAAATTCCCCAATTATATCACGAACTTCTTGTTCCGCCATTTTAGGGATATATTTAACACCGCCTGCTGCACCAGGTACGGTAATTAAAAGCCCAATTCCTTTTTCTTCGAATGTTTCCTTTACAATTGTTAAATCTTCACTGATCGAAGACTTCGCAGAACTGTAAAGCTCAGAAAAATAAGTTAGCGGGATCAACTGATGTGGATGCTCAAGTAGATAATAAGTCATATCTACAAGGCGTTCACTGCGCTTCCATTTCATGCGACCCTCTCCTAAACATTAATTATTAAAATACGAATATTTAATAGTCAAATTACCATAATTATACGTATTTATGCAAGTGGATTTCGTTCCCCTAACATACGTACTACATAAACTTCCTCACAAAAACCACGTAATCCATTATAAATTCGGCTGACACGTGCTTCATTTTCCACCAGCCCGAAAACTGTCGGACCGCTGCCGCTCATTAGTACCGCGTCGGCACCAAAACGCTGCATCTGTTCTTTAATTGTTATAACTTCCGGATGAAGCTTAAATGTTACAGTTTCCAAAACATTTCCAAGTGAATTGCACATTAGCTCATAATCATCCGTCTCAATCGCTTTAATCATTTCTTTCGTGTTTGGATGTTGTAAACCTTCAATATTTAGTCCGCCATATACATCCGCTGTCGATACGCCAATTTTCGGCTTGGCTAAAACGACCCAGCAAGTTGGAGGTGCAGATAGTTCTTTAATCTTTTCTCCGCGCCCTGTTGCCAAAGCTGTACCGCCATATACACAGAATGATACGTCAGAACCGATTTTCGCTCCATGCACCGCAAGCTCGTCCAACGTTAAATTCAGATCCCAAAGCTCATTTAAACCGCGCAATGTAGCCGCTGCATCGCTGCTTCCACCCGCCAGACCCGCAGCTATGGGGATTTGCTTCTCAATTGAAATTGTTACGCCTTCTTTAATACCGTATGTATTTTTCAAAAGCTCTGCTGCCTGGTAAGCAAAATTCCGCTGATCATCCGGAACAAAATTATCTGTCGAAACAATTTTAATTTGGCCGTCTGCTCGTGATTCCAGTCCAATTCGATCGGCCAGGTCGACCGTTGTCATAATCATTTCCACTTCATGATATTGATCCGGACGTTTATAAAGCACATCAAGTGTTAAGTTAATTTTTGCGGGTGCTTTTACGTATAACATTGAAAACTCCTCCTACTGTATAAGGCACGCATAATATGTAATACGCGATTAAAATTCTATTGCCCCTATTTTACCATACGAAAGCCTTGTATTATGCACGAAAACATTCACTTTTCTTTGCAAATTATCGTTAACAAATACATGCGGGACAATTCAGTAGCGAGACAATCCAAGTATAAGGTAAATGACTTTCCTGCAATCAAAATAACACCACCGTAAGCGAGAACCTACGATGGTGCCATCTTTGTGTCAACTTATTTTTGGTTGTTCTGCGATTGTTTAGCCAAGTTTTCCTGAGCCATTTCAACCGCACGTCTTACCATGTTTCCTGCATCACGGGCTTTAATTCCGCCCCAACCCTCACGTTGAACTACGTCGTAAAATCCAAGTTCTTTTGCAATCTCTTCCTTTAGACGACTCGACATGATTTTTTGTCTTGCCATGCAAAAAACCTCCTTTTCGTTGACGCTTTTAGCATGTGCAAAAAAGAAAAAAACACTCACTTTTAATGAGCGCTTTTTTAAAAATATTAAAATAAGTACTAGAAAAACTATTTGATGGTAGCTACAGCATCATCTAAAAAAGTAATCTCTACTGCTTCGGTAAGTATATCTGTGTAACTGTAAGATACGCGCTTGCACGCATTATCTTCCTGCTTTAGTTCAATAACGAACACTGCATGGTAAGTGTCACTCAAGACGCCTTCGCATTCAATTGTTTTCTTGCGACCACCATTTGCTTTTAATTGCAAACGTTTACCCAAATGACTATCCAATGATTTTTTAATGTCTGCTAACGTTTTTGGCATTTTTGCATACACCTCACTATAAAATAGTGTACCATGATGTAGTTAAAATGTCAATAAAATATAATATTTTATCACCGTGATTCAAAGTCGTCAACTTTTTTCTTAAGATTTCTTAAAATTTTTTAACGGTAAATTCAATTTATTGTCGTACACAAAAGTGAGGATATAGGCAATCCGCTAATTTGCCGAACTCTTGAATTGACAATGTTTCGCCACGACGTGACGGCTCAATTCCGGCTTCGTCCAACGCTTGAAGGATAAGCTCTTTATTTTGCTTTCCATTTACAAGCCCGTTTTGTAAATTATTTAAAATTGTTTTGCGGCGCTGTGCAAAAGAGGCGCGTGATACTTCAAATAGGAAGTCCTCATCAATTACTTTCACCGGAGGGTTTTCATGTCTGATCAGGCGAATTACCGCCGAATCTACATTTGGCTGTGGCATGAATACCGTTTTCGGTACAACCATCGCTATTTCCGCTGTTACATAATACTGAATCGCAATTGATAAAGAGCCATATGCTTTCGTACCCGGTTTTGCGGTAATACGGTCTGCTACTTCCTTCTGCATCATCACGACATAACCGCGAATTGGCAAACGATCATTTAAAAGCTTCATTAAGATCGGTGTTGTTACATAGTAAGGTAAGTTAGCCACAACCATAATATCTTCTATTCCTGGCATCTCTTCTTCAATCACTTTTGCAACATCCGCTTTTAAAATATCCGAATGGACAATCTTTACATTGTCATAAGGGCTCAGTGTATCCTCCAGCACAGGTAAAAGGCGCTGATCGATTTCAAAAGATACAACCTTTTTTGCCTCGCGCGCCAAATGTTCCGTCAAGGCGCCTATTCCAGGTCCAACTTCAATCGCACCACTATTTTCCGTTAAATTAGCGTGACTGACAATATTACGTAAAATATTCGGGTCGATTAAAAAGTTTTGCCCTAAACTCTTTTTAAATGAAAATCCGTATTTTTCTAAAATTTCTTTTGTACGTACCGGTGTAGCAATATCTTTATGCATGCGTATCCTCCTGATCTAATTGCGAAATTGCCTCTGCAAACTGCTCGATTGTTATTTGAAACATCATTAATCGTTTATGAAGCTGTTTACCATTTGTCATCCCTATATTTAAAATTTCACCTAACTGGTCCCTGCGTTTTTTTGATTGCGGGTGTCCTATCAGTTTAGCTGTCATTAAATCTTCCAGTGTAATTTTTTCTTCGATTTGTGAATCCGCCAATGTATAAACATTGCTTAATGCTTCACGGATATCCTCATCGTTTGCGTGTTCAATCCCTAAACCTTTGCCGTTTTTGGCGATTGTTTTCGCCTTTGCTAAAAACGCATGCTTCACACCTGGTATCCGCTCTTCAATAATCGCGCGAATACGGCGGCCAGGATAATCAGGGTCCGTAAATACAATGACGCCTCTCTTTTTCTGGGCATGTGCAATACGGCGCAGTACTTCATCTGAGATAGCAGAACCGTTTGTTTCAATAGTATCTGCTCCTGTCGCACGCTTAATCGCTGTTGTATCATCTTTTCCTTCAACAACAATAATCTCTTGTATATCCAAGAAACGTTCCTCATTTCTAACTTAGTCTTTCGCTATTTTACCATAGATTGCACTTTGTTACCGCTGTGCTAACTTCAAGAACAAAAGTGCTCAAGCGCCCGTTTAGCTCCGACAGACATTGGAGGTCCCTCGTGCAAAAGTAAACGCTTCACCATTTTTGCACGAGGGACCTAATGGTGCGTGGAGCTAGCGCTTTAGCCTAGACGGGGACAAAACTTTCTTACAAAGTTATACCCAATGCTAAAATCTATATTTCCTTCACAATGAAAAAAGCTCCCTCGCCATCAGTCAAAAAGCGAGAAAGCCATATACATTTTGGATTGTTGATTTATATAATACAACTGAATAAACAATTATACCCTGGCATAATTGCAATCAGATTTTTTCTTCACGAAATGCGGGTCGGTCAGCCTTTGTCACACGATGTATGTTTATAGGCTGATTTCATTTTTCCTTTAGCGAATCGATAGCTTCTTACAGGTTCATCCACATTCCGATTACGCATGGAAATAACATTTAGTTCAGTACTTTAATACGTACTTTTTTACGCCCCCAGTTTTTTGCTTTGGACGTTGTCGGTACTAAAACATCGATTTTTTTACCTTTTATCGCACCGCCTGTATCGGCAGCTACAGCATTTCCGTAGCCTTCAACCCATACTTTTGTTCCTAATGGAATTACTTTAGGGTCAACTGCAATGACCTTCATATCCGGATTTGCGCGCAGGTTAAGACCTGCTGCCGAAATACCCGAGCAGCCTGCACAATTTGGTGTGTATGCTGTTGCAGTTACGTAGAACTCTTTCCCTGAGCTTTTTGGTTCACTAGATCGGGAAACATTAGCAGTGACAACTTTTGTCCCTACAGATACAACTTTTGCCTTTGGTTCTTTAATTACTTTTTCAGAAGCAAGCTTTTTCGAAACGACTTTACCATTCTCTTTAACGATAGAGTATGTACGCTCTACTTTACCTTTTTTACCTTCTGAAACAACCTTTTCTTTGCCCTTTAATAAAGAAGAATCATTTTTCTTTTCAATTGCGAAATCTACTGATTCTTCCACTACATCGGTAACCTTTTCTACGCGAACAACTGCGATTTTATCATTTGGAGTGATAACTTCCTCCAAACCTTTCTCGACACGATCCGATTCACCTAATTGAACCTCTTGTTGTTTTAAAAAGTTAGCGACCGTAGTCGAAGTGGACCATACTTGTCTCTCTTTTTTGCCATCGACAAGCGTTAACTGAAACGCTTTTTGAATATCGATTTTGTTATCGGCTCCTACTTCTGTATCTAAGCTTTGCGATACAAGATCATGCTCTGTTACTTCAATATTTGCTTCTTCCAAAATGTTCTTCACTACATTTTCAGTTGTCCAAACTTTAGACTGATTTCCATCAACTGAAATTACTACTTCTTTTGCCTGTTCCCATTCTATTGACATTCCACTATCAATACTGGTACTCAGTGAGGGTGATACTTTATCATATTTTGTATAATCTATATTTTGAGCTGTAAGTAGCTCATCAACCGTAGTTGCGTGTGTATAAATTTTTGTGGTCTCTCCGTCAGCTGTTAACATAACGGGAGTTTTTGTTCCATGGTATAGAACAAATGCAATTACAGATACAAACAGGACTACTGAAAGAATTCGGACCCCTGTTTGCTTACTCCTCAATGATCCTAAGAACTGGCTTTTCATGGATTGATTTGACATGAAAATAACGCCTCCTTAATACAAAGTTGGATTATACGTACTAGTTTTCCTACTGTCAATAAAAAAGAATTTATCAAAAATTGGGCATTTTGTCTGAACTCGTACTGCAACTAGTATTGGAGGCGACTTATCATCCTGAAGCTTTTTCACTTTGAAAAACAATCCAAACGTAAAAATCCTTAATGGATTTCTATCGTTATTTTGAAGTTTTCATCATTGAATTTTAAAAAAGCGTTTTGCATTTTCCGTTGTTTTATTAGCTACTTCTTCCACAGGCAATTCCTTCAGGCGAGCAATCTCTTCTGCCACCAATGTAACGAATGCCGGTTCATTTCGTTTTCCTCGAAATGGATGTGGTGCTAAATACGGCGCATCTGTTTCTATAAGCAAATGCTCCAGCGGAATTTCTGCCGCGACTTCTTTTGGCTGACGTGCATTTTTAAATGTTACCGGTCCTCCAAGACTAATCATGAAATTCATGTTTATGCACTCGCGAGCTGTTTCAACACTACCGCCGAAACAATGCATAATCCCGCCTACAGCAGCCGCATCTTCTTCTTTTAAAATCTGAACGACATCTCCTGTTGCATCGCGATTATGAATAATAATTGGTAATTCGAGTTTTTTTGCTAATTGTATCTGCTTACGGAACCAATACTTTTGAATATCTTTCGGGGATTTATCCCAGTAATAATCCAATCCAGTCTCACCGATTCCGACAACTTTAGGGTGCTGTGCAAGCTGTTCGATCCAGTTTAAAAACTCATCTGTACAATCAACTGCATCTACAGGGTGCCAACCGATTACTGCGTAAATAAAATCATAATCCTCTATCAGTTGCATCGCGCGCTCTATCGTTTTTTTGTCAAAGCCGATGACAACCATCTTTTCAACGTTGGCTTCAATAGCACGGTCAATTACTTCCTGTAAATCTTCATCATACTGATCTGCGTTTAAATGGACATGTGTATCTATAAATGTGCTCATATTCATTTCTCCTATCGTGTATTGTACTCATAGATCATATTTCTTAGTTTTCAGTATTATTACATATAGGTTACAAAATACATTTTAATTATTGTGTAAGCGGTAAAAATTGGGATGGTAAGTCCCAAAAAACCACTCAACATCCTTTTTAAACCATATATAAATTATATTTGAATAGTTTTATTTTTTTATTGTTGGTAAAATAATGAAAAAGTCTGCTGAACTTTTACGGTCCAACAGACTCTTTTCAATTTACTTCACTTGTGCACCATTGGCTAATTTCGGGTCAACAGTAGCCAGCGTTAAAATTCCATCATGTGAGCCTGCTAAAATCATCCCTTGAGATAATTCGCCGCGTAATGTAACAGGTTTTAAATTGGCCACGACTACTACCTTTTTACCGATAAGTTCTTCCGGTTTGTAATGCTCGGCAATACCTGATACAACTTGACGTTGTTCATAACCTAAATCAACCTGCAGCTTTAATAATTTCTTGGCTTTTGCTACTGGTTCACATGCCAATACTGTTGCAACACGCAAATCTACTTTCATGAAATCATCAATTGTAATTTCTTCTGTATCCGGTGCTTCTACTGTTGTCGTTTCTTCTTCCTGTATTGTTTTTACAGAGCTTTGCATTTGTTCACGAATGTAAGCTACTTCCACTTCTGTATCAAGACGCGGGAAGATCGGTGTTCCTTTTTCAGCAACTTTTATGTTTTTCGGAATAACATTACCGAATGTTTCAATTGTGTCCCATTGTAATGATTTTTCATCAAGACCTAATTGTTCAATAATTTGTTTTGGGGCATTTGTCATGAATGGCTGAATCATAACTGCAATATGACGTAAGCTTTCTGCCAAATTGTTCATAACAGCAGCAAGTTTATTTTTGTCGGATTCCTCTTTCGCCAATACCCAAGGAGAAGTTTCATCAATATATTTATTCGTACGTGAAACTAAAGACCATAATTCAGAAAGTACGACACTAAACTGCATTTTTTCCATACTTTCTTCATATCTAACACGTACATTCTCAGCATGTTCTTTTAATGCTGCATCAAATTGTGTCGCTTCCAAGTTTTCAGTAGGAATTACCCCATCGAAATACTTGTTCATCATGGAAACTGTTCTGTTTAAAAGGTTTCCTAAATCGTTTGCCAAATCGAAGTTTGTACGCTCGACGAATGATTCAGGTGAAAATACGCCATCTTGACCAAATGGCAGTTCACGCAATAGGAAATAACGTGTTGCATCCAAACCGTATCGCTCGATTAACATTTCGGGATACACAACATTACCTTTAGATTTCGACATTTTTCCATCTTTCATCATTATGAAACCGTGTGCAAAAATTTTCTTTGGTAATGGTAAGTCCAACGCCATTAAGAAAATCGGCCAATAAATTGTATGGAAACGAACAATATCTTTCCCTACTACATGGACATCTGCCGGCCAATATTTATTGAATAACTCTTCATTATCGGAACCGTATCCTAAAGAAGTAATATAATTCGATAATGCATCTACCCATACATAAATAACATGTTTCGGATTCCCTGGTACTTTTATTCCCCAGTCAAATGATGTACGGGAAACAGATAAATCTTCCAGACCCGGTTTAATGAAGTTATTAATCATTTCATTTTTGCGAGATTCCGGCTCGATAAACTCTAAATTATTTTCATAATAAGCAAGCAGTCGGTCCGAATATTTCTTCATATTAAAGAAATATGACTCTTCCTTTACTTTTTGCACATCTCGCCCACAATCCGGGCACTTTCCATCGACTAATTGCGTCTCAGTATAATAAGACTCACAAGGTACACAATAAAGTCCTTCATACTCGCCTTTGTAAATGTCACCGTTGTCCAAGAATTTCTGGAAAATTTTCTCTACAGAATCTTTATGACGCGATTCAGTGGTTTGAATAAAGTCATTATAGGAAATATCCATAGTATTCCATAATTTCTTGGCACCTTCAGCAATTTCATTTACATAATCTTGCGGATGCATATTAGCTTCCTGGGCTTTTTCCTGAATTTTTTGTCCGTGCTCATCCATGCCTGTTAAAAAGCGGACATCAAATCCTTTTAGACGCTTATATCGCGCTATTGCATCAGATGCAACCGTCGTATATGCAGTACCGATATGGAACTTTCCACTCGGGTAATAAATTGGGGTTGTTATATAGAATGTTTGTTGTTCACTCACGAAAGTGCCTCCATTTGTTTGTTAAGTATAAGTCTTATTCTAACGAAGTACGAAAATTGTTTCAATGAAAGTTTATTGGATTTCATCTTTGTCGAATAATCTAAACTAAATATTGGTAATTGATTAAATCTTTCCGACTATTCGAAATATTCAATGGTAAGTTTTTTTTATAATTTCCTTAAAAAGTACAAATATGACAAAAAAGTTTCTTAAATGAAGGAAATATGAATGCTAAATTATTGACGTTTATGGTATTAGTTGGTATGATTTTAACTAGATCAAGATGAATGTCGAATTTTGACGAATTTAAAATAATTTTTTTTATATAGGAGGAAATATTAATATGAAATCAACAGGTATTGTACGTAAAGTAGACGAATTAGGACGTGTAGTTATTCCAATCGAATTACGCCGTACATTAGGTATTGCTGAGAAAGACGCTTTAGAAATTTATGTGGATGACGACAAAATCATCTTAAAAAAATATATGCCTAACATGACATGTGCAGTAACTGGTGAAGTTTCTGATGAAAACATGCGTTTAGTAGGCGGTAAATTAATCTTATCTTCAGAAGGTGCAGAAGCATTAATGAAGGAAATTCAAGAAAACTTAAAAAAATAATACCACTTACTTAAGCAACTGAAGCGGTTACGCGTTCACTAAATTAAGTAATACAAAGTATTATTTTACCAAATATAAAAAGCGTTGAAAAGTATGTTGACTTTTCAACGCTTTTTTACTGATGGTATGCCTGATAAACATCACGTTTTGGCAAATTGCGTAATTTGGCCACTTCTTTAATGGCTTCTTTTGAAGATAATTGAGTTTCTTCTATTATATAAGTAACATGTTCTTCCAGTGACATTGACGTCCAATAAGCTTCTTCTTCTTCGATCTCACCCGAGGTATTGCCTTCCAGCACGATACAGAACTCACCGCGAATTTCATTTTCATTTGCCCAAACAATCGCTTCTTCTATAGTACCTCGCAAAAACTCTTCAAATTTCTTCGTTAATTCCCTTGCCAGTGTAATTTTACGGTCACCTAATACGAGCTGCAAGTCTTTTAATGTTTCCTTCAGACGATGTGGCGCTTCATAAAAGATCAGTGTTTCATCCCGTTTCGACAATTTTTCCAACTGTTCTCTGCGTTCCTTTTTATTTCGTTTTAAAAATCCGAAGAAATAAAACGGCTGTGGAGATAGACCGGATGCAATCAAAGCGGTTAAAGCGGCATTGGCTCCAGGGATTGGTACGACAGCAAATCCTTCTGCAATTGCTTTTACGACAATATCTGCTCCAGGATCCGAAATACAAGGTAAACCTGCATCACTTACTAATGCGATGGACTTCCCTTCTTGTAAATAGCCAAGCAATTTCTCCCCGCCTACTTCAATATTATGTTCATGATAACTAATGAGCGGTGTTTGAATATCGAAATAATTACATAGCTTTTTCGTATTGCGCGTATCTTCTGCAGCAATAATATCGACTTCTTTTAAAATACGCAGTGCACGCATCGTCATGTCTTCCAAATTGCCAATTGGTGTCGCTACTAAGTAGAGGCAACTTCCTTGTTCGTGCTGGCTACTTTTTTGTGAGTTCATCTGTAGCACTCCTTATATAGTTTATTTTTTGGGGACGTTTTAATTGTTTAAATGCATATTCAGCGGACATTGCCTGCTGCTTTGTTTCAAATGTTTCATAATAAATGCACGTTACCGGTCCGCGTGCTCTTGTATATTTTGCCCCTTTACCTGCATTATGTGCTGCAATTCGCTTCTCTAAATTGTTCGTATAGCCTGCATATAATGATGCATCACTGCACTCTAACACATAAAAGTAATGTTTAGTTTCCTTCTCCATATAAAAGTGCCCTCACTTCTGCCGTATATTCATTATTATCCTCATATACGTATAAGGGCGGCAATACTTTCAAATCCGGTTTGCCGTCTTTAATTGCTTCAATCAATAATGTATTCGCTTCTTTCCCGCGTTTCGGATAGACAAACTGAATACGCTTTGGTTCCAGCCGATTTGCCCGCATCGCACTTACAATATCCAAAAGTCTGCCTGGTCTGTGTACAAAAGCCGCCTTTCCGCCCTGTTTTAATAGACGGCTTGTTGCTTCAACTGCTTCATCAAGCGTTAAATAAAGCTCATGTCTGGCAATCGCATAATGTTCACTCGTATTTTTTTCACTTAATTCATGTGCCAAAAAATAAGGAGGGTTACATGTGACAACATCATATTTTTCAATACCAAGTAATCCAGGTGCATCTTTCACATCTCCAAGCTGCATGTCGATCTGTTGTGCCAAGTTATTGTATGCAATACTGCGCGTTGCCATATCATGCAACCGCGGCTGCAATTCCACACCTGTAATCTTTGCATTTGTCCGCGCACTCAAAAATAGCGGGATTACCCCATTGCCTGAACATAGATCAATAATATGTCCTTTGTTTTTCGGAACTTGTACAAATCGCGCAAGTAATACTGCATCCAATGAGAACGAAAAGACGGACGGGCTTTGAATAATCCGTAAATCTTCCGCCAGTAAATAATCTAATCGCTCATCATCCTTCAACCATTGTTCCACTATTAAATCCTCCACTTAACTGCTATTTTAATCAGTCTTTTCTAAACAAAAGACTGATATCTACTTTAGCAGATTCAGCCTTTTGTTTTTAACCATTTTGTTTATTTAAAAATGATAGACAGAACAAACAATCTTCACCTTTACGTGAGCTTCCAAAATGTACGTGACATACGTGGAAGCCTTCATTATAAAGCCTTGCTAAATTATCGTACCCTTCACCAATATCTACTGGTTCTTTTTTCAGCTCTTCTACTACTCGTTTACTTGCAGTTGCTTCATTCGCTAATAGTTCTTCTAAGCGCGTACGTAGGTGAAGGTTTTCTGTTTGAAGCGTCTGATGCTCCTCCATCATATGCGCAACAAATTGCTTAAGTGCGCTAAATTGCTGTTGCATTGATTCAAGCTGTTGTTCGAACTCCATAACAGTATCCAAAAAATTACGGTCCTTCACTCAAGCCACCCCATTAATTTCTATCTATATCAGATTTTTCTCATAATGCATAAGCTCTTCAAGCGTATATTCAACCATACGCTCCTGCTTCGTCAAATATACTTGAATGAGTCGCTCTAATACATTTAATCCGACGACTTTGCCTTCGCCTTCTGGTGTCATTGATAAATCACCGATGTCCGGCATACCTTCTTTTGCAATTTCATAATCATCATTTTCGTATTTTAGACAACACATCAAACGTCCGCATAATCCGGAGATTTTTGTTGGATTCAGCGATAAATTCTGGTCCTTTGCCATTTTAATCGACACAGGCTCAAAATCACCTAAAAATGTCGAACAGCAAAGCATTCTTCCACATGGACCAATTCCGCCAAGCAGTTTCGCTTCATCGCGAACACCAATTTGACGCAGCTCGATACGCGTACGGAATACACTAGCTAAATCCTTAACTAATTCCCGGAAATCTACACGTCCTTCTGCTGTAAAATAAAAAATAATTTTATTGCGATCAAATGTATATTCAACGTCAACGAGCTTCATATCCAGCGAATGCTCAACAATTTTCGTATTCGCTAACTCAAAGGCACGTTTTGACTCAATAGTATTTTCTTCTACCTGGAAACGGTCACGTTCATCTGCTGGACGAACTACTTGTTTTAATGGTAAAACAACGTCATTCTCCCCGACTTGTCGCATTGGTACAACGACTTTGCCATATTCAATTCCCCGCGCAGTTTCTACAATTACATATTCGCCAACTTCCAAAATATAAGCGGCTGGATCAAAATAATATATTTTACCCGCTTTTTTAAAGCGAACTCCGACTACATTATACAAATGTATACCCCTCCTGAAGATTCAGCATAAGCTGTTCCATCAATAACGTACGATTCATATTACGATTTAAATTTGTGCGGGCCTGCAAAATAGACTGCATTTGGCGTGACAGCTTTTCATATGTCAATACGAGTGCCATTTCATTAAATCGTTGATACATATCAGGATACGTGCACTTTGCTTGCTGATTCGCTTTAATCGCTACAATATCACGGTACGCAAAAAGCAGCAAATCCAGTGCTAGCTCCATATCTTCTTTTTCTTTGAAGAGTGGAAGCCATTCTTCATGAATATATAATAATGCTTCATGAACATTTTGATGAACAATCTCTACTAATTTTAACACTGTTTTTCGTGCAAGTACAAATTGCTCATCATTTGCAAGTGCAATAGCTGTTTCAAGATCGTTTGTCACCATGCTTGTTGTCGATGCCATTGAATTTGTAATACCCTGTTCCACCAGCTGATCCATCAGCATAGTACGAGGTGCTTTAGCAAATTTAATATGCTGACAACGAGAACGAATCGTCGGAATGATAGATTGGATTTGCTCGGTTAATAAAATCGCCACGACCTGTCCGTCCGGTTCTTCCAAAAACTTTAAAAGCATATTAGCAGAAGCAATATTTAATTTATCTGCATGATGAAGCACATAAATTTTTTTCCCTTCCTCTACACCTGTCATCTTCATTTCAGCAACTAAATCTCTTATTTGATCAATTTTTATAAATTGTCCATCAGGTTCTACTTGCCAAATATTCGGATGATTTCCCGAATCAACTCGTCTGCAATTTCGACATGTTTCACATGGAACATTTTCTGACAAATTTCCGCAAAGAAGAAGTTTCATAAAAAAAGAGACGACATCTCGTTTACCCGTACCTTTTTCACCTTCGAATATATAGGCATGTGCTAAACGATTTTTATCTACAATTGTTTGCAGTTGCTTCATCACTACAGGTTGCAGTTTCGTAAGCTCTTCAATAGTTCGTGTCAATTCCCTCACCTTTTTCATTTCCTGCTTCTATTTATTTGAATGCCCCTATGTACAATTCAAACAATATATTTTCTGCTTGGAAAAATGCCCGTGTCTAGTGCTCAACAAAGACACGGGCATTTTTTACATATACAGATTTATTAAAAGTCCCTTAATCTCGCCAATTTTCGCCAATAGCTCAATAGACTCTTTTTCTTCATTTAAAATATCTTCTGCCAATTCGACAAGACGTTCATCAATTGTTTCGACAATTTTTAAACGGCGTCCTTCTCCAAAACGGTTCCATGTATGTGATTGCTTCGTCTCAAGCCCATAATCTACTGTTTCTTGTAGAAAACGTTTCACAAGCATTTTAAAGCGTGCTAATTCACGTAGATTCCGCGATCGTGCTACTCGGTCTCCCGCTGTAGAAATATCACCCATTAATCTTGTGAGCTGCTCTGACTGCATTTTCGACTCTTGCTTTACAATCATGTCACCAAAGCGATTTCCGTTTTGATTTGTCGGACGCAAATCATTGCGATTCGCATTCAAATTTGTGCGGAGATCTTGATTAATCTTCATTTACCATTCTCCTCCAAAAAATAACGCCCCACTATACTTACTACCGAACTCGGTTTTATACGCTCAATAATATTTACTGCACGAATTTACCAATACCGAATGGGGCTTCAATTTCTTTCAGACTGCTGAAAGAAATTAAAAATGATGGAATTGTTCGATTGGTAATACAAATACAATCGCTCCTCCAACTTCAACTTCAACAGGGTACGGGATGTATGAATCTGCGTTACCCCCCATTGGAGATACAGGAGCAACCATTTGCTCACGTGATCGGCAGTTTTCACGAATAATATCTAATAGCTTTGGAATTAAAGAATCATCCGTACCTATTAAAAATGTTGTATTCCCCGATCGTAAAAACCCACCTGTACTCGCTAATTTTGTCGCACGATAGTTGTTTTTTGTTAATGCATTCGATAAGCGGTTGCTATCTTGATCTTGCACTACTGCTACTACTAACTTCATCCGTACTCACCCCTTCATTGAATTGGTTCCTCTATTATATCATAAATAAAAGGTACACTTCATTTACTTTTACCCTAATAGCGGATTTAAAATCCCCCATACTTCTTCGATTACCATTTCGATAGGCTGGTCGGCGTTCACTATTTTGTAGCGCTCAGGATATCGTCTCATCGCTTCCTCGTATCCTTCATATACCTTTTTATGAAATGCCAATCCTTCAGCATCCAATCGGTTAATTTCATCGCTGCGCGTCGCATGAATACGTGCTAATCCCTTTTCAGGTGCAATATTGAAGAAAATTGTTACATCCGGAAGTCGCTTTCCTATCGCAAATTCATTAATGGCAAGTACATCATCGACTCCGATTTCCCGTGCATAGCCCTGATATGCCAATGACGAGTCAATAAACCGATCGCATAATACATGCTTTCCTTTTTCCAATGCAGGCACAATTTTTTCATAGAAATGCTGTGCCCGTGCTGCAGCATATAATAATGCCTCTGTCCGCTCATGCATTTCTGTATGTGCGGGGTCTAAAATAACCGCCCGGATTTTTTCGGCGATTTCGATTCCGCCGGGTTCACGTGTCAGTAATGCTTCAATACGCTTTTCTTTTAAACGCTCCCCGATTGCTTTTAATACACTCGTTTTTCCGGCACCTTCCCCGCCTTCAAACGTAATAAATAAATTCCTTTGCATTTTTATATTCTCCCTGCATCTATATTATGACTTGTATTAATTTTTCCTGTAATCGGTGATCTCCCTGGAACATTGCCCCGATCGCCAGTAACTCCTCCAACTGATTAATATGTGCTTTTGTAATTTTTTCACCTTGTACGAGTAATGGAATTCCAGGTGGGTATGGAATAATTGTTGTTGCTGCGATTCGCCCGATAGCTTGCATGTAGGGAAGCCATTCATTCTCTGCCTTCTCTATTTCTTCAAAGCTATACTCAGGTTGTGTAATCGCTATCGTTTCAAAGCTTTCGGCTTCGTTTATATTCTCAATGCTTGGGAAGTGTTTTAAATGTTTATATACCTCTTTCATACGGTTACATAAATCCTTAAGTGAATAAGAGTCTCCCTGCTTTAATAGCGGTAAAATTAAAAGCACTTGTTTTGCATCTGCCAACTCTACAAATATATGCAATTTTTCCATTGCTTCTTTTAATTGAAATCCTGTATAGCCCGGAGCACGGACTAATAGTTTTAATGAATCATTCACTTCAACAACCTGTAAATCCGTTGCCATTGCCAAAGATTCAATAAATTGCCGGCGCTTCTCCATAAGATACGCATAATCGGCTTCCTTATAATTCGCCACATAGCTTCTTGCATCATCAAGGGAAGCTAATAATAAATATGATGGACTACTCGATTGTAACATACGTAAATAACGGTTTACTTTCTGCTCACTTACCAACGAGGATTTCATATGTAAAAAGGAAGCCATTGTCATAGCGGGCAGTGTCTTATGCGCAGACTGGACAACAATATCTGCACCTAGCTCCAATGCCGAAGCAGGCAGTTCCTCCGATACGGCTAAATGTGCCCCATGTGCCTCATCAACCAGAACAGGAATCTTATATGCATGGCATAATTTAATTTGTTCTGCTAAATCATTTGCTGTCACCCCGTAATAAGTCGGATACGTAAAAATGGCGGCTTTTGCATCGGGATAGCTCGCTACCGCTTGCTCTAATATCTCCAGATCGATACAACCCGCTGTCTGACTCTTTATATCCCACTTTGGCGAAACATATACAGGATTCGCTCCTACAAGTTCCAATGCATGAAAAATAGATTTATGTGCATTTCTTTGAACAAGTACTGTATCTCCTTTTTCACATGTTGCATAGATCATTGCCAAGTTTCCGACTGTTGAACCATTCACTAAAAAGAAACTACGACTTGCTCCATATGTAGCTGCGAGAAGCTGTTCTGCCTGCAAAATGGCTTCTTCCGGATGATGGAAATCATCCAGTCCTGTCAGTTCGGTTACATCATATTTTAATGCCTGTTTAATTTCATTTGGCAAATTCGACAGCAACCCATTTTTATGTCCAGGCACATGAAAAGATTGCGGTTCATCCGCAACAAACTTTTTCAATGCTTGAACGATTGGTCGATCATTGTTCACCACGTTCACCTCATTTTCATTGTCCTTCTATTATAAGGCTCATCCAACTTTCAGACCACCATTGGCATTAGAAATGAAAAACTAGCTAACGCTGATCTGTTAGCTAGTTTTAGGTCCGATATTGCTTACTTATAAGCTGTTAATTGAACTACTATTATTATCACTACTATCGCTATCTGCATTCGTCGCTGCTTCCAGACATTTGTTTTCTCAAAGTTCAATTATTAAAACTTGCTCTCTTATCTCGTTGTAATTGTCCTTACACAACAAACTCTGCCCACGTTTCTTGAACAAACTATAAATGTAAACAAACAAAAAACCCACTGATTTCTCAGTGGGTTTTACATGTGCGAAGCGACGTCCTACTCTCACAGGGGGAAGCCCCCAACTACCATCGGCGCTAAAGAGCTTAACTTCCGTGTTCGGTATGGGAACGGGTGTGACCTCTTTGCCATCATCACTTCACTATAGTGGGCTTTAAAAAGCCTATGTAAAAGAATTTTCATTCTTTCAAAACTGGATAAACGTTTCATTGAATTTGTGCAATAAAATGTGGTTAAGTCCTCGACCGATTAGTATTCGTCAGCTGCATGCGTCGCCGCACTTCCACCTCGAACCTATCTACCTGATCGTCTTTCAGGGGTCTTACTTACTTGCGTAATGGGAAATCTCATCTTGAGGGGGGCTTCATGCTTAGATGCTTTCAGCACTTATCCCGTCCATACATAGCTACCCAGCGATGCCTTTGGCAAGACAACTGGTACACCAGCGGTATGTCCATCCCGGTCCTCTCGTACTAAGGACAGCTCCTCTCAAATTTCCTACGCCCACGACGGATAGGGACCGAACTGTCTCACGACGTTCTGAACCCAGCTCGCGTACCGCTTTAATGGGCGAACAGCCCAACCCTTGGGACCGACTACAGCCCCAGGATGCGATGAGCCGACATCGAGGTGCCAAACCTCCCCGTCGATGTGGACTCTTGGGGGAGATAAGCCTGTTATCCCCGGGGTAGCTTTTATCCGTTGAGCGATGGCCCTTCCATGCGGAACCACCGGATCACTAAGCCCGTCTTTCGACCCTGCTCGACTTGTAGGTCTCGCAGTCAAGCTCCCTTATGCCTTTACACTCTACGAATGATTTCCAACCATTCTGAGGGAACCTTTGGGCGCCTCCGTTACTCTTTAGGAGGCGACCGCCCCAGTCAAACTGTCCGCCTGACACTGTCTCCTACCCCGCTAAGGGGCATGGGTTAGAAGTTCAATACAACCAGGGTAGTATCCCACCGACGCCTCCTTCGAAGCTGGCGCTCCGAGATCTCTGGCTCCTACCTATCCTGTACAAGTTGTACCAAAATTCAATATCAGGCTACAGTAAAGCTCCACGGGGTCTTTCCGTCCTGTCGCGGGTAACCTGCATCTTCACAGGTACTATAATTTCACCGAGTCTCTCGTTGAGACAGTGCCCAGATCGTTACGCCTTTCGTGCGGGTCGGAACTTACCCGACAAGGAATTTCGCTACCTTAGGACCGTTATAGTTACGGCCGCCGTTTACTGGGGCTTCAATTCACAGCTTCGCTTGCGCTAACCGCTCCTCTTAACCTTCCAGCACCGGGCAGGCGTCAGCCCCTATACGTCACCTTACGGTTTTGCAGAGACCTGTGTTTTTGCTAAACAGTCGCCTGGGCCTATTCACTGCGGCTTCTCTAGGCTATGCACCCAAAGAAGCACCCCTTCTCCCGAAGTTACGGGGTCATTTTGCCGAGTTCCTTAACGAGAGTTCTCTCGCACACCTTAGGATTCTCTCCTCGACTACCTGTGTCGGTTTGCGGTACGGGCACCTCTCACCTCGATAGAGGCTTTTCTTGGCAGTGTGAAATCAGGAACTTCGCTCATACGAGCTCGTCATCACAGCTCAACGTTATAGTATGCGGATTTGCCTACATACACGCCTTACTGCTTGAACACGCGCAACCAACGGCGTGCTTACCCTATCCTACTGCGTCCCCCCATTTCTCAAACGGTGAGGAGGTGGTACAGGAATATCAACCTGTTGTCCATCGCCTACGCCTATCGGCCTCGGCTTAGGTCCCGACTAACCCTGAGCGGACGAGCCTTCCTCAGGAAACCTTAGTCATACGGTGCATGGGATTCTCACCCATGTTTCGCTACTCATACCGGCATTCTCACTTCTAACCGCTCCACCAGTCCTTCCGGTCTGACTTCAACGCTGTTAGAACGCTCTCCTACCACGCATACTCAAAGTATGCATCCACAGCTTCGGTGAATCGTTTAGCCCCGATACATTTTCGGCGCAGCGTCACTCGACCAGTGAGCTATTACGCACTCTTTAAATGATGGCTGCTTCTAAGCCAACATCCTGGTTGTCTAAGCAACGCCACATCCTTTTCCACTTAACGATTACTTGGGGACCTTAGCTGGTGGTCTGGGCTGTTTCCCTCTTGACTACGGATCTTATCACTCGCAGTCTGACTCCCGTGTATAAATATCCGGCATTCGGAGTTTGTCTGAATTCGGTAAAGCGAGATGCCCCCCTAGTCCAAACAGTGCTCTACCTCCGGTATTCTCAATCACGAGGCTAGCCCTAAAGCTATTTCGGAGAGAACCAGCTATCTCCAGGTTCGATTGGAATTTCTCCGCTACCCACACCTCATCCCCGCACTTTTCAACGTGCGTGGGTTCGGGCCTCCAGTGAGTGTTACCTCACCTTCACCCTGGACATGGGTAGATCACCTGGTTTCGGGTCTACGACCACGTACTAATTCGCCCTATTCAGACTCGCTTTCGCTGCGGCTCCGTCTTCTCAACTTAACCTCGCACGTAATCGTAACTCGCCGGTTCATTCTACAAAAGGCACGCTATCACCCATTAACGGGCTCTAACTACTTGTAGGCACACGGTTTCAGGATCTATTTCACTCCCCTTCCGGGGTGCTTTTCACCTTTCCCTCACGGTACTGGTTCACTATCGGTCACTAGGTAGTATTTAGCCTTGGGAGATGGTCCTCCCGGATTCCGACGGAATTTCACGTGTTCCGCCGTACTCAGGATACACTCTGGAGGGAATGAACTTTTGACTACAGGGCTTTTACCTCGTTTCGCGGACCTTTCCAAGTCGCTTCGTCTAATTCATTCTTTTGTAACTCCGTATAGAGTGTCCTACAACCCCAAAGAGCAAGCTCTTTGGTTTGGGCTCTTCCCGTTTCGCTCGCCGCTACTCAGGGAATCGAATTTTCTTTCTGTTCCTGCAGGTACTTAGATGTTTCAGTTCTCTGCGTCTGTCTTCAACACGCTATGAATTCACGTGAAGATACTATCCGATTAAAGATAGTGGGTTCCCCCATTCGGAAATCCCCGGATCAAAGCTTACTTACAGCTCCCCGAGGCATATCGGTGTTAGTGCCGTCCTTCATCGACTCCTAGTGCCAAGGCATCCACCGTGCGCCCTTATTAACTTAACCAAAAGTTAACACTTGGATAAAATCCAAGATTTAGTTTACACGTCAATTGCTTGACTTGTTTAAAAATCTATAAAATAGAAATTTGATTTATTGCTTTCAATGTCGTTTTATCCAGTTTTCAAAGAACAAAGGTTTTGAAGTGTTTCATTCAATTAAGAATGAACCTTCAAAACTGAACAGCAACCGTTAATGTTTCATTCCCCAAGGGAATGATTCCGAAAAATCCTTAGAAAGGAGGTGATCCAGCCGCACCTTCCGATACGGCTACCTTGTTACGACTTCACCCCAATCATCTATCCCACCTTCGGCGGCTGGCTCCATAAAGGTTACCTCACCGACTTCGGGTGTTACAAACTCTCGTGGTGTGACGGGCGGTGTGTACAAGGCCCGGGAACGTATTCACCGCGGCATGCTGATCCGCGATTACTAGCGATTCCGGCTTCATGTAGGCGAGTTGCAGCCTACAATCCGAACTGAGAACGGTTTTATCGGATTAGCTCCCCCTCGCGGGTTGGCAACCGTTTGTACCGTCCATTGTAGCACGTGTGTAGCCCAGGTCATAAGGGGCATGATGATTTGACGTCATCCCCACCTTCCTCCGGTTTATCACCGGCAGTCTCCTTAGAGTGCCCAACTGAATGATGGCAACTAAGAATAAGGGTTGCGCTCGTTGCGGGACTTAACCCAACATCTCACGACACGAGCTGACGACAACCATGCACCACCTGTCACCGTTGCCCCCGAAGGGGAAACTATGTCTCCATAGTGGTCACCGGGATGTCAAGACCTGGTAAGGTTCTTCGCGTTGCTTCGAATTAAACCACATGCTCCACCGCTTGTGCGGGCCCCCGTCAATTCCTTTGAGTTTCAGTCTTGCGACCGTACTCCCCAGGCGGAGTGCTTAATGCGTTAGCTGCAGCACTGAGGGGCGGAAACCCCCCAACACTTAGCACTCATCGTTTACGGCGTGGACTACCAGGGTATCTAATCCTGTTTGCTCCCCACGCTTTCGCGCCTCAGTGTCAGTTACAGACCAGACAGTCGCCTTCGCCACTGGTGTTCCTCCAAATCTCTACGCATTTCACCGCTACACTTGGAATTCCACTATCCTCTTCTGCACTCAAGTTCCCCAGTTTCCAATGACCCTCCCCGGTTGAGCCGGGGGCTTTCACATCAGACTTAAGGAACCACCTGCGCGCGCTTTACGCCCAATAATTCCGGACAACGCTTGCCACCTACGTATTACCGCGGCTGCTGGCACGTAGTTAGCCGTGGCTTTCTAACAAGGTACCGTCAAGGTAGCGCCAGTTACTACGCTACTTGTTCTTCCCTTGCAACAGAGTTTTACGAACCGAAATCCTTCTTCACTCACGCGGCGTTGCTCCATCAGACTTTCGTCCATTGTGGAAGATTCCCTACTGCTGCCTCCCGTAGGAGTCTGGGCCGTGTCTCAGTCCCAGTGTGGCCGATCACCCTCTCAGGTCGGCTACGCATCGTTGCCTTGGTGAGCCGTTACCTCACCAACTAGCTAATGCGCCGCGGGTCCATCTTATAGTGACAGCGAGATGCCGTCTTTCAACTTTCAAACATGTGTTAAAAAGTATTATTCGGTATTAGCCCCGGTTTCCCGGAGTTATCCCAATCTATAAGGTAGGTTACCCACGTGTTACTCACCCGTCCGCCGCTAAAATTTTAAAGGTGCAAGCACCAATAAAATTTCCGCTCGACTTGCATGTATTAGGCACGCCGCCAGCGTTCGTCCTGAGCCAGGATCAAACTCTCCATAAAAGTAGTTTGAAAGCTCATTTGCTTTGCTAGCGATCCAACTTCGTTAGAAGTTGGAATCTATTGTTTGCTTCATTTAAGAAGCTTGTTTCATTAACGTTGCTTGTTCAGTTTTCAAGGTTCATTGCGCCGTTTAAGTGACAACTTTTATATCTTACCATTTTGTAAATGTTATGTCAACGTTTATTTTAAAATGTTTTTTCGATATTTGTTGTCGTCGTTGCGACTTCTAATAATATATCATGATATTATTCCTTTAGCAATAGTTTTTTATAACTTTTTTTGATTTACTATATTTAATGTCATTATTTACGTTTCTATCATCAACCAAGTCATGCTCACTATAATATTCCTCATCTATAACAACTCTACCATTGACTAACAAAAAGATTTAGATAAAAAAATCTTCCTTTTACAAGTACATGCTCATTAGAAAGAGATTAAATATTAACATTCTAATATTGTAACTTTTTTACAGAAAGCATATATACTTTATATAAGTAAAAAAGGAGGAAATTAATATGACACCTATTGAAGATCGTAAATGTAGAAATTGTGGAGGTTCTGAATTTGATGAAGCAACAGACTACTTGTTACTGAGGAAAAGTAAAGTTTCATTTGTTGGATCTGAAAAAATTTATACTTTCTGTACAAATTGCGGGGAAGTCCTATCAATTCGCCTCACAAATCCAAATGTTTTTAAAAAGTAAAAATGTAAACGGGGGGTTTCTAAGTATTTTAAAAACCCCTCTTAATCGTCATTTGTCAGCAAATCAAACGAGCCAGTGCCCTTTCAATTCCCTCAAGATTTTTAAAAGAGCTTCTCGTCCTAATATTTCTAAAAAGATTTCTGCACGCTTGTATTGATATTTAATCTCTTCTTCTGAATATCCAAGCTTCTCATAACACTGTCCGAGATAATAATAGAAGTTTCCTATATACGTTATTTTTTCAGTTTTAACCGATTCAGCAATGCCTGATTTTGCTATCTCAATAGCATCCTTATAAAATTCCATATCATAAGTAGTTTTTACTTTATTAAAAATGACTTTCAATTTGAAGGTATTAGAATCAAATAAAACGTTGCTGTCTAAAATATTCAGGTCGATTTTATTATAATAGAACATCGACATACTATGTTCCTTCTTAAGTGAATATAAAACAGCCAATGAATTTTGAATACGCGCCAACAAATAATTTTTATTCAATTCATAATTCGGTGTCTCGTGAAGCAGCTTTGTAATTTGCAGCAATGCCTCATCAATTGTCACTTTTTTTGTGTGATACCCACTTAAATAATATAACCACTTAAAATAGTATTGGTACCAGTTATTTTCTGTTTCAGAATCAAGTTCATTGTTGGCCAGATCATATATTTTTTCATACTCCATATAAGAGAGCAAAGTCTCTACCTGATTTAATAAATCTTTTTCCAAGTTATTGTTTTCCAAATAGATGATATCAGTGAAATGTGTAACCGGTATATTTAGTTTAAGAGAAAGTAATAACAGAATATCAATACCGGGTAACATCTTTCCCTTTTCAATAAGGCTAATAGTTGCCTGTGAACAAACATCTTTACAAAGTTGTTGTTGTGTAATGTTTCGGAGCTTCCTCAATTTTATAATTTCTTCCCCTAATAATTTCCCCATTAAGATTAACTCTTTCTCTATAACTTTAACAAGTTGTATCATTTGAATTCCGTAATCCCTTAGTCCATAAATTAATCCTATCAATACCTTAATTAAAATTCACCCTTAACTTTAGTAAAACCGTTTAATTAACTTATAGAACATCTTTTCTTTCTCTTTTTAAAAAAATTGGTATAAAACCGAACCATTAAGAATAGAAAAAAGTAGAGAAGTAAATTTAGCAATGCATAGAATAGAAAAATCCCCCGTAGAACAGGAGAGAGAAAAGATGGAACAAACGATTTCGATAGAGAACCGTATTAAAGAAATTTTCGCAGATGATCCGTTATATTTAGTAATTAAAGAAACACCAACTGAACAATTCTTTTTATCGGAACCTTATTTGTCCGACCTCATCGAAAAGAAATACTATTCCACACCTGAAGTTGCCAGCTGGTTTAATGTCACTGATGCACAGATACGTTACTACATTAAACCGTTTGAAGAGTATCTTTTTGATGGTGAAGCGTCAAATCCCACTACAGCATCGGTTATTCGTCTGGACTTTAAAGCTGTCTTAAAATTGCGTATGATTCTGCTTTTAAAAGACGAGTATCGTGTAAAAGGTTTAAAGCAGCTGTTACGTATTAATAAAGATGGCCATATTGTAAAAAAAAGAATCCCTTCCTCAACAGAAGTAGGAATGCCCGATAATATTGAATACAGACTCAATGCCATGAGCCAGGCCCTGGAGCAGATTATGAAGACAGGTTTGTTTAAAATGGAACAAGACGAAGAAACTGAGCAGATGCAATTAAGCTTAAATCATGATTTCTTTAAACAGGAAATCAAAGCACTCCCTCCGGAACCATCACAGGAATTGGGGGAGATCCAAAATGCCACAAAAAAACTTGAACAGGAAAATGCAGAATTGAAAAAGAAAGTCGAGGAAATCATGGCTTCGAATAAAGAAGATATCGCAATTCGTATTAGGGAAAAGGCAATTGAGCAAATTGTGCTTAACCGTTTGCAAAATGAGGCAGTCCAGCAGTACTCACAACAAAAAAAGACGACTCTTTTTCAAAAACTTTTCCGTTCTTCGCAATTGGAAGTCGATAAAAAACTGTACATCGCTGCATATATAGAAGAAAGGTTTTCTAAACAACTAACTCAAGCTCTTCTTGAATACCATGAACAATCTTTAAGCTATCAAGATGAGTGATTCAAAGTGCTTCCTTCTTTAAGGGAGCTTTTAAATTGAATATGGGACAATTAATAAGCTAAATATATTAGAAACATTTCCATTCTATTTTACTCGGCTTACACACAGCTTGTAATCTTATTCCTAATTCCTTTCTGGATACATTGCAGTTACCATTATTTAAAAGCTAAAGTTGATTAAATTTTAATTTAAAACGACAAAAAAACCCACTGATTTCTCAGTGGGTTCTACATGTGCGAAGCGACGTCCTACTCTCACAGGGGGAAGCCCCCAACTACCATCGGCGCTAAAGAGCTTAACTTCCGTGTTCGGTATGGGAACGGGTGTGACCTCTTTGCCATCATCACTTCACTATAGTGGGCTTTAAAAAGCCTATGTAAAAGAATTTTCATTCTTTCAAAACTGGATAAACGTTTCATTGAATTTGTGCAATAAAATGTGGTTAAGTCCTCGACCGATTAGTATTCGTCAGCTGCATGCGTCGCCGCACTTCCACCTCGAACCTATCTACCTGATCGTCTTTCAGGGGTCTTACTTACTTGCGTAATGGGAAATCTCATCTTGAGGGGGGCTTCATGCTTAGATGCTTTCAGCACTTATCCCGTCCATACATAGCTACCCAGCGATGCCTTTGGCAAGACAACTGGTACACCAGCGGTATGTCCATCCCGGTCCTCTCGTACTAAGGACAGCTCCTCTCAAATTTCCTACGCCCACGACGGATAGGGACCGAACTGTCTCACGACGTTCTGAACCCAGCTCGCGTACCGCTTTAATGGGCGAACAGCCCAACCCTTGGGACCGACTACAGCCCCAGGATGCGATGAGCCGACATCGAGGTGCCAAACCTCCCCGTCGATGTGGACTCTTGGGGGAGATAAGCCTGTTATCCCCGGGGTAGCTTTTATCCGTTGAGCGATGGCCCTTCCATGCGGAACCACCGGATCACTAAGCCCGTCTTTCGACCCTGCTCGACTTGTAGGTCTCGCAGTCAAGCTCCCTTATGCCTTTACACTCTACGAATGATTTCCAACCATTCTGAGGGAACCTTTGGGCGCCTCCGTTACTCTTTAGGAGGCGACCGCCCCAGTCAAACTGTCCGCCTGACACTGTCTCCTACCCCGCTAAGGGGCATGGGTTAGAAGTTCAATACAACCAGGGTAGTATCCCACCGACGCCTCCTTCGAAGCTGGCGCTCCGAGATCTCTGGCTCCTACCTATCCTGTACAAGTTGTACCAAAATTCAATATCAGGCTACAGTAAAGCTCCACGGGGTCTTTCCGTCCTGTCGCGGGTAACCTGCATCTTCACAGGTACTATAATTTCACCGAGTCTCTCGTTGAGACAGTGCCCAGATCGTTACGCCTTTCGTGCGGGTCGGAACTTACCCGACAAGGAATTTCGCTACCTTAGGACCGTTATAGTTACGGCCGCCGTTTACTGGGGCTTCAATTCACAGCTTCGCTTGCGCTAACCGCTCCTCTTAACCTTCCAGCACCGGGCAGGCGTCAGCCCCTATACGTCACCTTACGGTTTTGCAGAGACCTGTGTTTTTGCTAAACAGTCGCCTGGGCCTATTCACTGCGGCTTCTCTAGGCTATGCACCCAAAGAAGCACCCCTTCTCCCGAAGTTACGGGGTCATTTTGCCGAGTTCCTTAACGAGAGTTCTCTCGCACACCTTAGGATTCTCTCCTCGACTACCTGTGTCGGTTTGCGGTACGGGCACCTCTCACCTCGATAGAGGCTTTTCTTGGCAGTGTGAAATCAGGAACTTCGCTCATACGAGCTCGTCATCACAGCTCAACGTTATAGTATGCGGATTTGCCTACATACACGCCTTACTGCTTGAACACGCGCAACCAACGGCGTGCTTACCCTATCCTACTGCGTCCCCCCATTTCTCAAACGGTGAGGAGGTGGTACAGGAATATCAACCTGTTGTCCATCGCCTACGCCTATCGGCCTCGGCTTAGGTCCCGACTAACCCTGAGCGGACGAGCCTTCCTCAGGAAACCTTAGTCATACGGTGCATGGGATTCTCACCCATGTTTCGCTACTCATACCGGCATTCTCACTTCTAACCGCTCCACCAGTCCTTCCGGTCTGACTTCAACGCTGTTAGAACGCTCTCCTACCACGCATACTCAAAGTATGCATCCACAGCTTCGGTGAATCGTTTAGCCCCGATACATTTTCGGCGCAGCGTCACTCGACCAGTGAGCTATTACGCACTCTTTAAATGATGGCTGCTTCTAAGCCAACATCCTGGTTGTCTAAGCAACGCCACATCCTTTTCCACTTAACGATTACTTGGGGACCTTAGCTGGTGGTCTGGGCTGTTTCCCTCTTGACTACGGATCTTATCACTCGCAGTCTGACTCCCGTGTATAAATATCCGGCATTCGGAGTTTGTCTGAATTCGGTAAAGCGAGATGCCCCCCTAGTCCAAACAGTGCTCTACCTCCGGTATTCTCAATCACGAGGCTAGCCCTAAAGCTATTTCGGAGAGAACCAGCTATCTCCAGGTTCGATTGGAATTTCTCCGCTACCCACACCTCATCCCCGCACTTTTCAACGTGCGTGGGTTCGGGCCTCCAGTGAGTGTTACCTCACCTTCACCCTGGACATGGGTAGATCACCTGGTTTCGGGTCTACGACCACGTACTAATTCGCCCTATTCAGACTCGCTTTCGCTGCGGCTCCGTCTTCTCAACTTAACCTCGCACGTAATCGTAACTCGCCGGTTCATTCTACAAAAGGCACGCTATCACCCATTAACGGGCTCTAACTACTTGTAGGCACACGGTTTCAGGATCTATTTCACTCCCCTTCCGGGGTGCTTTTCACCTTTCCCTCACGGTACTGGTTCACTATCGGTCACTAGGTAGTATTTAGCCTTGGGAGATGGTCCTCCCGGATTCCGACGGAATTTCACGTGTTCCGCCGTACTCAGGATCCACTCTGGAGGGAATGAACTTTTGACTACAGGGCTTTTACCTCGTTTCGCGGACCTTTCCAAGTCGCTTCGTCTAGTTCATTCTTTTGTAACTCCGTATAGAGTGTCCTACAACCCCAAAGAGCAAGCTCTTTGGTTTGGGCTCTTCCCGTTTCGCTCGCCGCTACTCAGGGAATCGAATTTTCTTTCTGTTCCTGCAGGTACTTAGATGTTTCAGTTCTCTGCGTCTGTCTTCAACACGCTATGAATTCACGTGAAGATACTATCCGATTAAAGATAGTGGGTTCCCCCATTCGGAAATCCCCGGATCAAAGCTTACTTACAGCTCCCCGAGGCATATCGGTGTTAGTGCCGTCCTTCATCGACTCCTAGTGCCAAGGCATCCACCGTGCGCCCTTATTAACTTAACCAAAAGTTAACACTTGGATAAAATCCAAGATTTAGTTTACACGTCAATTGCTTGACTTGTTTAAAAATCTATAAAATAGAAATTTGATTTATTGCTTTCAATGTCGTTTTATCCAGTTTTCAAAGAACAAAGGTTTTGAAGTGTTTCATTCTATTAAGAATGAACCTTCAAAACTGAACAGCAAACGTTAATGTTTCATTCCCCGAAGGAATGATTCCGAAAAATCCTTAGAAAGGAGGTGATCCAGCCGCACCTTCCGATACGGCTACCTTGTTACGACTTCACCCCAATCATCTATCCCACCTTCGGCGGCTGGCTCCATAAAGGTTACCTCACCGACTTCGGGTGTTACAAACTCTCGTGGTGTGACGGGCGGTGTGTACAAGGCCCGGGAACGTATTCACCGCGGCATGCTGATCCGCGATTACTAGCGATTCCGGCTTCATGTAGGCGAGTTGCAGCCTACAATCCGAACTGAGAACGGTTTTATCGGATTAGCTCCCCCTCGCGGGTTGGCAACCGTTTGTACCGTCCATTGTAGCACGTGTGTAGCCCAGGTCATAAGGGGCATGATGATTTGACGTCATCCCCACCTTCCTCCGGTTTATCACCGGCAGTCTCCTTAGAGTGCCCAACTGAATGATGGCAACTAAGAATAAGGGTTGCGCTCGTTGCGGGACTTAACCCAACATCTCACGACACGAGCTGACGACAACCATGCACCACCTGTCACCGTTGCCCCCGAAGGGGAAACTATGTCTCCATAGTGGTCACCGGGATGTCAAGACCTGGTAAGGTTCTTCGCGTTGCTTCGAATTAAACCACATGCTCCACCGCTTGTGCGGGCCCCCGTCAATTCCTTTGAGTTTCAGTCTTGCGACCGTACTCCCCAGGCGGAGTGCTTAATGCGTTAGCTGCAGCACTGAGGGGCGGAAACCCCCCAACACTTAGCACTCATCGTTTACGGCGTGGACTACCAGGGTATCTAATCCTGTTTGCTCCCCACGCTTTCGCGCCTCAGTGTCAGTTACAGACCAGACAGTCGCCTTCGCCACTGGTGTTCCTCCAAATCTCTACGCATTTCACCGCTACACTTGGAATTCCACTATCCTCTTCTGCACTCAAGTTCCCCAGTTTCCAATGACCCTCCCCGGTTGAGCCGGGGGCTTTCACATCAGACTTAAGGAACCACCTGCGCGCGCTTTACGCCCAATAATTCCGGACAACGCTTGCCACCTACGTATTACCGCGGCTGCTGGCACGTAGTTAGCCGTGGCTTTCTAACAAGGTACCGTCAAGGTAGCGCCAGTTACTACGCTACTTGTTCTTCCCTTGCAACAGAGTTTTACGAACCGAAATCCTTCTTCACTCACGCGGCGTTGCTCCATCAGACTTTCGTCCATTGTGGAAGATTCCCTACTGCTGCCTCCCGTAGGAGTCTGGGCCGTGTCTCAGTCCCAGTGTGGCCGATCACCCTCTCAGGTCGGCTACGCATCGTTGCCTTGGTGAGCCGTTACCTCACCAACTAGCTAATGCGCCGCGGGTCCATCTTATAGTGACAGCCGAAACCGTCTTTCAACTTCAAAACATGTGTTAAAAAGTATTATTCGGTATTAGCCCCGGTTTCCCGGAGTTATCCCAATCTATAAGGTAGGTTACCCACGTGTTACTCACCCGTCCGCCGCTAAAATTTTAAAGGTGCAAGCACCAATAAAATTTCCGCTCGACTTGCATGTATTAGGCACGCCGCCAGCGTTCGTCCTGAGCCAGGATCAAACTCTCCATAAAAGTAGTTTGAAAGCTCATTTGCTTTGCTAGCGATCCAACTTCGTTAGAAGTTGAAATCTATTGTTTGCTTCATTTAAGAAGCTTGTTTCATTAACGTTGCTTGTTCAGTTTTCAAGGTTCATTGCGTCGTTTAAGTGACAACTTTTATATCTTACCATTCTGTGAATGTTATGTCAACATTTATTTTAAAATGTTTTTTTGATATTTGTTGTCGTCGTTGCGACTTATAATAATATATCACGATATTATTCACTTGGCAATAGTTTTTGTTATTTTTATTTAAATAATATTAATAATGTTACACACATCATACCGGGAATGCCTAAGATTGCTATTGTAAGAACTGAAAAGAAATTGATCGGCACATAAAAAAGAAGCCCTGCAGCCCCGATCATTAAGTTTCCTAAAAACAGTACAACGATAACAACTGCAATTTTAAACCAGAACCAGGCAAAGTACTCCCATACTTTTCCTCTTGCGTTTTTATTTAATAAAAAAAGAAACAAGACAACAAAACAGACCATAGCTAAACCTATGTATTGCATAGCACCATCCTTTTTTATTTAGTGGTAACATATGCAACTGCTTCGCTTCTTATTTCTAAAAGATTATGATTATTTAATTAGTACACGACGTACACGCGCTTCTTTATATAAGTAATAATGTATGCTTTCGGCTCTTTTTCGTTCAGCAATTACATCTAAGTTATAATCGTCGGTCAATTCTTCAATTACCTTCGCACTTTGTAATGCTTCTTTTGTCTCTTTAATAGAAGAAACTAGTTTCTCATCAAATTCTTTTTTGAGTTTCCCTTTCCGAGAAAATAACATGGGGCTTCCTCCTGTATTACAGCTCGCGTCTACCTTCCAGCGCTTTTGATAATGTTACTTCATCCGCATATTCCAAATCTCCGCCAACAGGTAATCCGTGTGCGATACGTGTAGTGCGAATTCCTGATGGTTTAACAAGGCGGGAAATATACATCGCTGTCGCTTCCCCTTCTATTGTCGGGTTCGTCGCTAATATTAACTCTTGTACACGCTCGTCATGCAAGCGCCCCAATAACGATGCTACATTAATGTCTTCAGGTCCTATCCCGTCCATCGGTGAAATTGCACCGTGTAACACATGATAAAGACCTTGATAATCACGCATCTTCTCCATAGCTATTACATCTTTCGGATCCTGTACAACACAAATCGTCGATACATCACGTTGTTTATCTGAACATATATGACAAGGGTCGATATCTGTTATATGACCACATTGAGAGCAATAGAGTAAGTTACGTTTTGCATCAACAAGCGCTTTTGCAAATGTCGATACAGTATCTTCTTTCATTGTTAATACGTGAAATGCCAATCGGGCAGCTGTTTTCGGACCAATGCCCGGCAGCTTCATGAAACTGTCTATTAATCGAGATATCGGCTCTGGATAATGCATTCTGTTCCCCCTTCTTTAAAAAGGCACATCCCAATGTTTGAGATGTGCGCTACATTCTACTTGATACAACTTAGAAAGGAAGGTTCATCCCTTGTGTGAATTTGCCCATTGTAGAATTTGTTGTCTCTTCAACTTTTTTCAATGCTTCGTTTGTTGCAATAACGATTAAATCTTGTAGCATTTCGATATCTTCCGGATCTACTACAGACTCATCCAAATTTACTTCTAGCATTTGACGTTGGCCGTTCATTACTACTTTCACCATACCGCCACCTGCAGCACCTTCAAATAACTGTGCATTTAAAGCCTCTTGTGCTTCCATCATTTCTTTTTGCATTTTTTGCATTTTTTTCATCATGCCTTGCATATTACCCATACCACGCATCTTATTTCCTCCTTAAAATGTATATTTATTCTTCGATAACCTCAACAAAGTCTTTTCCAAAACGTTTTTCGGCTTCTGTAATGAGCGGATCTTGCGCTTCCATTACTTGAACATCGTCAAGGAAAGGGGGCTCTTCTATTAAATCCTCCGCCGCATTCACTTCATCCGATGGTGATTTTTTTTGATTTAAGCCATTTTCATTTATAAAGTTTTCACGCAAACGGATCCAAGCCGGTTCCGGTATACATAAAAGTTCATATTGAATCCCTATTTCCGAAGCGATCTGCTGTGTAAACAATGAAACAAGTGCATTGTTGTCAGCTACCATTTGACAATGTATATCATACTTGAATTTTATCACAAAAGCACTTGCATTTGCGGCTACAGGCTCTGCATCCGCCAATAAAGCTGCATGTGATTTTTGCAAGCTTGCCAAACCACCCGCCCAAGCAGATTTCACTTTTTGCAGGTCAGGTTTTGTTGCAGTTTTTAATACTTCCTGTATACGGCCCGTTGGAGCATTATATTGATTCCCTTGGGGACGTACACGCTGGCGGGCCTGTTCCTTTTGTTGAACAGGGGCTCCTCCACCATTTTGAAGCTGTTGAGACAGTTGCCCTAACCGGCTTTCAAGGGAAGCTACCTTACCTTCAATAGCTGGATCGACTGCTGCTGTCGCTTGTGGTGAAGCTTTATATTGGGCCATTTTTAAAAGGGCCGTTTCTAAATATATTTTCGTATGATGCGAAAAGCGCATTTCTTGCTGGGTCTTCGCCAAAATATCGATAAAACCGTAAAGT
Source organism: Solibacillus sp. FSL W7-1436 (assembly GCF_038007305.1). Classification (NCBI taxonomy): domain Bacteria; kingdom Bacillati; phylum Bacillota; class Bacilli; order Caryophanales; family Caryophanaceae; genus Solibacillus; species Solibacillus sp. FSL W7-1436. Next base: position 1,425,774 of record NZ_JBBOWV010000001.1, on the reverse strand, counting down.
GTATTAGCTTCAAACTGGCCTGCTAATGACAAAAACTTTTCATCCGGTGAAATAAACTCCAATAATTCCTCTAACGTACCATCTGCCTTTAATAGAAGCAGATCCCGGAAGAAAGTAATAAAGTCTTCCGCAAGGCGTAATGGTTCTTTCCCGTCCGCAATTAAGTTTTCGACACTTCCTAATACTTGGGCAACATCCTTTTCCTGTAGAGAAATCGCAATATCGTAAAACGCATCTTGGCTTACGGAACCTGTTACAAGAAGTACATCTTCCAATTGAACGTGTTCATTACTAAACGAAACAACCTGGTCTAGTAAACTTAGTGCATCACGCATACCTCCTGCTGCAGCTTGAGCAATTGCCTTTAATGCCTGCTCATCATAGCCCATACCGATATCTTCCAATACAACCTTCATACGCTCTACTATATCTATAGAAGAAAGTCGTTTGAAATCAAATCGCTGACAGCGGGAAATAATCGTTGCCGGCAGTTTATGAGGCTCTGTTGTAGCTAAAATAAAAACCGCATGCTCAGGTGGCTCTTCAAGAGTTTTTAATAATGCATTGAATGCGCTCGTAGAAAGCATATGCACCTCATCTATAATGTACACTTTAAAGCGAGCATTAGCTGGGGCAAAACGGACTTTTTCGATAATATCGCGCATTTCTTCCACCCTTGAATTGGAAGCAGCATCAAATTCTATTACATCCGTATGTGAACCTTCAGTAATACTTAAACAAGTAGGGCATTCATTGCATGGCTCACTTGCCGGGGCATTTTCACAGTTCAATGCTTTTGCGAATATTTTTGCAGTACTCGTTTTCCCTGTTCCTCGAGGACCGGAAAATAAATAGGCATGTGTTGTCTTGCTTGCGAGGAGAGCATTTTGAAGGGTCCTCTTTACATGTGTCTGACCTGACATTTCTCGAAATGACTGTGGTCTATAAACACGATAAAACGCTTGATATGTCAACCTTTCCCCTCTCCCTTCCATTTAAAAATACATACATTCAGTATAGCATAAAGTAAGTACAAACTCTTTTGAAATGAGATGAATAAATAATCTGTGACATTGAGCAGGAACTACTTTATTCAGTGATCAATTAGTAATAAGTTGAATGAAAATAAATTCTCTTTTTCATATAAAAAACGCATCCACCAATAAATGATGGATGCGTTTGAAATGGTAATTTTAATACCGTGCACCTTTCTTCGACTGCCGCACATAAGCGTTACTCTTGTCGCCAGCTCGGGTTAGGCTACCCCGCGGCACATAAGTGATACCACTTAATGCTGCTTCCTTCCGGACCTGACATGGTTCATGGGTACTTATTGCGCAGGACCCAACCGTCAACACTACGTGCAAAAGGCAGACCAAACAATACGGACAGCCTCAGAAAAGGAATTCAATCTTGCTAGAGCGGATTGCAAGTTACAGGGCACCGCTACCTCCCCATCTAGCACGGCAAGTATTAGTATACTAAGCAAGCTATCAAATTGCAATGAATTGCTTTAATTAATTTTTTCCAATCCAAAAAATTCAAAGATTTTTTGTCTAAATTTTATTGACGCAAAACTCATTACGTGGTAAATTAATCTTTGTCGAAAAGACATCTTATATTTTGGAGGTATACCCAAGTCTGGCTGAAGGGATCGGTCTTGAAAACCGACAGGCGGGTAACACCGCGCGGGGGTTCGAATCCCTCTACCTCCTCCATTTTTGAACTTTCATCCGCTGTAATTAGTTAAGCGGTTTTTTTTATATCTAAATTCACTTTAAAGTACTATTTTCATTCGTGGAAATAGTACTTTTTTGTATTTATAGACAACTATCTTGTACAATTAAGTACTATGTCATATTTGTAAAGGGCGGTATATCAAAATTGGAATCGACTCAGCCACATATTAAAACAACTAAACTATTCTTATTTATGCTACTCGTCGGCTTATTGACGGCTATTGGCGGCGAAATTAAAATAATTCCCTTTGAAGAAGGACCTTTTCGTTTCGGTCTAGGAAGCATTATTTTCTTCTTTGCTTTACTGATCCGTCCATTACCGATTGTCTCTACCGGTTTGCTGACTGCACTAATCGTCATCGTCGGTCGTTCATTTCTGGATATTTTTATTTATGGACAAAGCTTCCTTACTCATATCATAGAACATTTGCCGGCCGGTGCCTTTTATATAGTCTTTGCACTATGTTTTAAACTAATCCCGCTCGACGAGTTAAAAAAACAACCACTTATGCTCGGTTTATCGGCAACAGCATTTGAAGTAATATCAAACACGATCGAACATGTATTAACGGACATTCTGCTTGTTTCTGATCAGGAAACTTTTACTTCGTTTTTATTGTTCATCCTCGTTGGATTGTTACGCAGTTATTTTGTTGTAGGCATTTACAGCATGATTACAATGTCTGAACAGAAAAAGCAGCTGAAACAGCTCATGACAATTCATTCGGAGTTATATGTAGAAGCATTGTACCTTCAAAAAACGATGACCCAAATCGAGCAGCTTACAGCAAACAGTTATCAGCTATACAAAAAGCTGAAAACAAATGAGGCGCAGCTAGCTTCCGAAGCTTTACATATTGCCCAGGAAATCCATGAAGTTAAAAAGGATAATGAACGTATTCATGCCGGGCTTTCTAAAATTACAACGAGAAATTACCCGTCAGATTTTCTGTTGTCTGATTTACTAAGTTTTATTGTAGAAGCAAATGAAAATTATGCCGCCTATTTAAATAAATCGATTTCCTTTACACTGATTTGTCCTGATGATTATCAAACAAAAAACCATATTGCACTGTTTGCGATTTTAAATAACTTAACGGCCAACGCTGTGGAGGCAATTGAAGAAAGCGGATTTATTACATTGAATATCGTAGTCGAGCAGGATATGACTTCTTTTATTGTAGAAGATAATGGAGTCGGAATTGATGCGGCACTCATTCCCATCATTTTTGATGCCGGCTATACATCCAAGTTTAACGAGCAGGGCCAAGGTTCTACAGGAATCGGCCTTTCCCATACTAAAACAATTGTAGAAAACCTTGAAGGGAATATTCATGTAACAAGTGATACATCGACTTGTTTTATTGTACAGATTCCTACAAAAAATATTCAAAAGGAGAATTACTAATGCGCTATTTTATAGTAGATGATGACCGGGCAAGCCGTATGATGCTCAGTAATATTATTAATGACTGTGAACTCGGAGCTGTCATTGGTGAGGCAAAAAACGGTCTGGATGCCATTCCCCAAATTTTAATGATGCAGCCGGAGTTTGTATTAATTGATTTACTGATGCCGAAGTTGGATGGAATCGAAACAATTGAACGCCTTCAGCAAAATGGTTTTAAAGGTCAGTTTATTATGATCTCACAAGTGGTTAATAAAGAAATGGTCGCTGAAGGCTATTCAAAAGGAATTGAATTCTTCATTCATAAGCCTATTAATAAAGTTGAAGTACAAATGGTATTAAAACGGACAACTGAGCAATACTTATTAAGAAATTCTTTGCAAGTTATTCGCCAGTCCCTGACAAACTTTGATATCACAGATGTGACACATACAAAAAAGACGGCACGGGAACATATCCAGTCCATCTTAAATGATATGGGCATTGTCGCTGAAGTGGGCAGTGAAGATATTATAAAAATTATTGAACAGCTATTAATCGAGAAGCATAAAATAGCGCCGCTCCCTCCATTAAAGGAAGTATATGAACGTGTTGCCATGCTGACGAAAAATACGCCTGACGAAATTGTAAAAGAGAGTAAAGCAATTGAACAGCGTGTACGCCGAACTATATTAGCCGCAATGATTAACTTGGCGAACTTAGGGATTGTCGATTATACAAACTCTGAATTTGAGTATTATACCCCTCGTTACTTTGACTTAACGGATATTCGTTATTTAATGAATCAAATAGAGAATAATGAGCAACGTAAAGCAAAAGTAAACATAAAAAAATTCATCCAAGTTTTATATTCTGAAATTATTAGTAAGGTGGATTAGTCGGATTTTGTCGGATTTTGTATGTATCTAATAAAATTAGTTTTAGGCTAGTCCTGAATCTGATTTTTTAGGAGGAACTATATTTTGAAAAAGTTTAAAATTAGTTTAGCCGCGCAAATTTTAATCGGTCTTGTACTCGGTGTTATTGTAGGTGCTGTGTTCTTTGGTAATGAAACTGCACAGTCTTACTTACAGCCACTTGGCGATATTTTCTTAAACTTAATTAAGATGATCGTTGTACCGATTATTATTTCGACACTAATCGTTGGTGTTGCCGGAACTGGTGATATGAAACAATTAGGTCGTCTTGGCGGTAAAACACTTATTTACTTCGAAGTTATTACAACAGTTGCGATTGTTGTTGGTTTATTAGCAGCTAACCTATTCCAACCAGGTGCTGGTATTGATATGAATGCATTAGAGAAATCTGATATTTCTTCTTATGTAGAAACAACGGAAGCTGAAGAAGATAAAAGTAAAATCCAGATTATTGTAGACATCGTTCCTAAAAACATTATAAATGCAATGGCAGAAGGCGATATGCTGGCAATTATTTTCTTCTCTGTAATTTTCGGTTTAGGTGTAGCGGCAATTGGTGATCGCGGAAAACCAGTGCTCGCATTCTTCCAAGGTACCGCAGACGCCATGTTCTGGGTCACAAACTTAGTAATGAAATTCGCACCAATCGGGGTATTTGCACTTATAGGTGTAACCGTTTCCAAATTTGGTGTAGAATCCCTTATTCCGTTAGGGAAATTGGCAATCTTAGTATATGCAACTATGATTTTCTTTGTAATCGTTGTATTAGGTATTACAGCCCGTATTTTCGGTATTAATATCTTTAAATTAATTCGTATGATTAAGGACGAGCTATTACTGGCCTACACTACTTCTTCATCAGAGACAGTATTACCTCGTATTATGTTAAAAACAGAAAAAATGGGTGCACCGAAAGATATCGTATCGTTCGTAATCCCGACAGGTTATTCATTCAACTTAGACGGTTCTACTCTTTACCAGGCGATTGCAGCAATCTTCATTGCGCAAATGTACGGTATTGACCTTTCAATTATGGAACAGATTACATTAATGCTTGTATTAATGGTAACATCTAAAGGTATTGCGGGTGTTCCAGGGGTATCTTTCGTAGTACTTCTTGCAACATTGGGTTCTGTAGGTATCCCACTTGAAGGTTTAGCATTCATTGCAGGTATTGACCGTATTTTAGATATGGCTCGTACAGCTGTAAACGTAGTAGGTAATACATTGGCAGCACTTGTTATGGCGAAATGGGAAAAACGTTTCGACGAGAAGCAATTTGCTGAGTACCAAGCTGCGAACCTAAAATAAAATTAGAAAATGGCGTAGTGAACAATAAATTCACTACGCCATTTTTTATTTCACCACTTTTGCTAAATAAGCACGGATTGATGCTTCCCCATTATGTAATGCCTCATGTGCCCGTTCTTCATCCTTCTTTACTTTTGCTTCTGCAGCCTCAATAATCCGTTCAACATCCTTCTGAGGGATAATAACGACACCATCACTATCACCCACGACATAATCACCTGTTTGAACAGCCACATTTCCTACAGATACGGCTATGCCTACTGTCCCGCCCCCATGTTTATTGCCTGCTGCTACTGTTGTACCTAATGCAAATACCGGAAAGTCAATTTCCTTTGCAGCTGCTATATCGCGAATAACCCCATCCACTACAAAACCTTGCACACCGATACCTTGCGCTAGCTGCATAACAAAGTCCCCCGCTACAGCACGATTTGTATTGCCCTTAGCATCGATGACTAAAACTTCCCCTTTTTCAGCCTGACTGATCGCTTCTAGTACCGCTCCATTTTCCCCGTCCGGCAGGCGTACCGTTCTCGCTTGTCCTGCAATTTTAAAGTGTTCGGCAAGCGGTTTAATAGTCGATGCTACATTCGTATGTCCCCCTGTTGCATCGGAAATTGCTGTCGTCGGTAATGCACGTAAGCGATCTACCTTCGATAAAGTCATATTCCCATCCCCTTTTCGCTATAATGTTACAAATCGTAAAAATTTGTAATTATTTTAAGCATAAACGATATAACTTTTCCTTCGCAATATTTTTTAAAATCGTTACAAATATACTTATATTGGGAATACTAATAATAAAGAGAAGGAGGGATCTATATTGAACAATCCGCTCATTGAAACAGTGACAGATGAAAGTGGGAAGACAACGTATAGGATGAAGACCTTCGATATACAAGTTACTGCCCGGCTGACAGGCGGTCTCGCCCCTACAATCACATATATGCATAAAGATAAAGATGTTACGGATGATATACGTTCAATTCGCTTTCATTTTGAAAACCCGGCATCATATATCGAAAACTATGCTTCTTTTCAAAGGATGCTTTATGAAAGGGAACAACGTGCGGTGAACGAGCTTTATGAATCCATCAGTATGAAACCTAAAAATATGACGACCGGTAAACAAGTTTTATGGAGTTTCTTCGTGTTCCTTCTCATTATGGCACCTATTTTTATCATCGTTTGGACGAAATGAAAAAGACTGATTTCCGCTATTCTACAGAAATCAGTCCTTTTTATTATTTTCGTAAATGACTTGTTTGTTCTAGCATATAACCGATACGTGCTACGACATCCTCTACCTGTGCAGGGTTCTTCATTAAATCATAATCGTTAATATCAATACGCAGCACCGGGCATGCATTGAAGTTGTTAATCCAGTCTTCATAGCGTCCGTGCATTTCTTCCCAGTACGAATGAGGCGTTTGCTGCTCCATCTCGCGTCCTCGTTCATGGATACGTCCTATTACATCATCAATTGGACCTTCCAAATAAACAAGCAGATCCGGATGCGGGAAATACGGTGTCATAACCATTGCATCAAAAAGATTTGTATATGTTTCATAATCTGTCGGTGTCATTGTACCTTTGTCATAATGCATCTTCGCAAAAATGCCCGTATCTTCGTAAATAGAACGGTCCTGAATAAAGCCCCCGCCATATTCAAAAATACGCTTCTGTTCTTTAAAACGTTCGGCAAGGAAATATACTTGCAAATGGAAGCTCCATTTTTCAAAATCATCATAAAATTTATCTAAATAAGGGTTTGTATCAACCTTTTCATAAGATGTACGGAAGTTTAAGCTATGTGATAATGCTTTTGTCATTGTTGACTTTCCGACACCGACTGTTCCTGCAATTGTAATCACTGCATTAGCAGGAATATTGTACTTCTCTCTTAAGTTCATTTCTGATGCAAACTCCTTTGTTGTAACTTTTCTTCTACTAGTCGTAGTACGTAATTTAAATCTTCTTCATTCTTCACAAAATCAAGCTCATCCCCATTTAATGAGATGACAGGAATTTCTGGATGCATCTTTTCAAAATGTCCGATAAATTGATGATAATCGCTTGAAAGTTGTTCCATATAGTCACGTGAAATGTTCTTTTCCATTTCACGACCGCGCATAGCGATCCGTTTCATTAATGTATCTAAGCTTGCATGTAAATAGATGACCATATTTGGCTTTGGCATATCAGCAGTTAAAATTCGGTAGATCGACTCGTACTTTTCGTATTCATTCGGTTTTAAAGTACGTTTTGCAAAGATCAGATTTTTAAATATATGATAATCAGCCACTACTGGCCCTTGTGCTTCAATAATTTCATGAATATCAGATAATTGTTTATAGCGATTGCACAGGAAAAACATTTCCGTTTGGAAGCTCCACTCATTAATATCTTCATAGAACTTACCGAGAAATGGATTTTCATCTACAATCTCTTTTAATAAATGATAGTCAAACGTTTGTGATACGGCCTTAGATAATGAGGTCTTCCCAACACCAATCGGACCTTCTACTGTTATAAATGGCACAGACATTAGAAGTGCTCCTTCTCTTTTTATAGTCAATGCTTTTAATTTTATCACAACGTTCTTTAGACAACAAAGCAAACAATTCTATTTTAATGAATTCATGCATAGCCAATTTCTACTAATCAAATAGCGCCAGCGCTTCCTCCTGTAATTCAAATAACTTTTCACGCTGTTTATCATAATCAGCATTTATTTTTTCTAGCCGGGCAAATACCATTTCCTGAAGAGACTGTTCTTTTTCAATATAGCTTTGTTCGATTTGCTCATAATTTTTCTCAGTTTTTTCGGACAGATCGTGTAATGCCTCGAATAACTGATCATCTAGCTGGCTTTGTGATGCAGCTTCATTATCCATCAGATTTTCGATTGCCTCATCACGCTTTTGTACCAGCACATGGCAGTTTTCTTCAAACAGCTGCTCTGCTTCATCAAATTGCTGATTAGATTTACTCAAGGTGTCTGTAAACTCCTGATGTAAATTATCCAATGCCTGTTCCATTGCCCCTGTCAGATCCGTTGCCTGTGCAATCTGTGTTATTAGCGCTTTCTGCTGTTCATGATAAAATTGAAACTTCCTGCATTCTTCCGCTTGTTTTTGCTCAAGAAGTTCAATTTTATTGACGTGATAGTTTTTTTTCTCTTCTTCACAAACAATATTATATTTTTCTAATATAACTTCCCTTTTATTAGCGAATAACATTTCAATTTTTCCGATTGCTTGGTCGCGATTTTGGTTAAGTTTCTTTTCCTCGTGTTCATACTGTTGTGCAATCGCTTTTTTTTGCTGTTCATACTGCTTTTGCAGAGTCCTAGTCACTTGCTGCTCATTTTTCTCAATCGTCAATAATTTCTGTTCATATTCTTTATCCAGATCAGCCAATGCTTTTTCAAAATACTCATTTACTTCTTCCACGCTTTGAAATGATTTCATCGCTGTTCTCCTTCAAACTTTTCTTTCATCATAGCATGATTTATTTCTTGTCGCCCATCTATTCAATAGCATGCTAAACTAGGTTTTAAGGAGTGAGAGACGAATGCTCGAAAATAAAGATCACCATTACATGCAGGAAGCATTGGAAGAAGCAAAAAAGGCTGCTGCGCTTGGAGAAGTGCCGATCGGCGCGGTTATTGTATATAAAGATGAGATTATTGCACGTGCACATAATTTACGCGAAACAACCCAAAATGCTCTGACACACGCAGAAAGCATGGCCATTCAGGAAGCTTGCAGCAAAATAGGCAGCTGGCGGCTGGAAGAAACTACTTTATACGTCACGCTTGAACCTTGCCCGATGTGTGCAGGAGCTATTTTGCAATCGCGCATACCACGGGTTGTTTATGGTGCACGTGATGTAAAGGCGGGCTGTGTCGACTCATTATACCGTCTGCTCAATGATCCGCGTTTTAATCATGAATGTACTGTAACGGAAGGTGTTATGGCAGAAGAGTGCGGACAAATTTTAACAGACTTTTTCAAAGCGCTTCGCGACCGTAAAAAAGCAGAGAAATTAGCAAGAAAACAACAATCCGAAAAGTAAGGTGTGGGAAATGGACGGATTTTCTATTTTTGATTCGGTTCATATAATGTGGCTTATCATTATTGCGGTTTTTTTAGTTTTTTCTTTATATTTTTATCATTGTTTTTCTTATGAAAGGCAAGATCTTTTCCTGAAATCGGCTTTTTGGCTGCTGCTGTTTTTAGAAGTAGCAAAGCAGATTTATTTACTCGTAACCGATCAATATTCATATTGGAGTCCACCACTCCACTTATGCGGTTTTGGCATTTTCATTATTGGCTGGCACGCCTATTTCCCAAATCGCACAACAGCTACACTACTATACACGCTCACATTACCCGGAGCTGCGATTGCACTTTTATTCCCCGGATGGACAATTGATCCGGTTGGCGGGTTTTTGCACTTTCACAGTTTCATCTTTCATGCACTGCTTGTTGTAGTGGTAGCGGCTTTGATTTTGGAAAAGCAGCTGGCGACAAATTTTACTGATATTTGGCGGTCTGTATTATTTCTGTTAATCACAGTTCCGCCTGTGTATGTATATAACGCCCATTTCCATACGAATTTCATGTTTCTAAACCGTCCTGTAAAAGGGACGCCTCTTCAATGGTTGAACGATGCATTTGGGGCAACTGGTTATTTAGCCAGTTTAGCAGGAGTTATCATTTGTATTTGGATTGTGCTTTATATACTTCTTGCCTTACAAAAACGACGGCACATTACCGAATAAATGTGCCGTCGTTTTTATTTTGCTTTTTTCCAATAATCCATTTTAATGAATAGTTTCCGGCCATTCTCAAACTAAGCTGAAAGCGAAATTAGCCACTTCCTTTAATTTTTCCTGTTGGATATTTGTTTTTATTTCCATCGCTTCAAACAGCTCCACCACTTTTTCCGTTGCTACATTTCCTGTAGCTCCAGGCGAAAATGGACAACCGCCCAGTCCGGCAATCGAACTATCAAACTTTTCAATTCCAGCATTTATTGCAGCTATAATATTTGCATAGGCAAAACCGTTTGTATCATGGAAATGGGCCACGAACATTGTATCTGGGAAATCTTTTTTCAATGCGCTGAACCGTTCATACACGATGCGCGGATTTGCCTGTCCATTCGTATCTCCAATTGAAATTTCGTCAGCCCCGTCATTTACAAATTGTGCTACGACCCGCTTTACCTGCTCATAGGAAATGACCCCTTCATACGGACAGCTAAAACACATTGATACATAGCCCCGAATAAACTTCTGCTGAGCTTTGGCATGCCGGAACATTTCGCTGCACTCCGTCAAAGATTCCTCAATGGAACGCTTTATATTTTTTTGGTTGAATGTCTCACTTGCCCCGACGAATACCGCAATCTGCGGTACACCTGCATCAATTGCCCGTTCCAGCGCTTTCATATTTGGGGTTAAAGCGATATACTCCATCCCCAATTCGTTGCAGAACGCCGTAATTTCCTGTGCGTCCGCCATTTGCGGGACAATTTTCGGATGAACAAATGAAGCCGTTTCAATACGCTGGAAACCCGCTTCATATAATCGCTTGATTAATTGTTTCTTTTCTTCTGTCGGTACAAAGCGTGATTCATTTTGCAAACCGTCACGCGGACCAACTTCAATAATTTCAACTTGCTTAGGAAAGTGCATGATTTTCACCTCAATAAGATTTTGGAAGTTTTAATATATGTTCTCCTGCGTATGATAAAATCAGTTTCATTGAATTTTCCAAATCCACATTCACTAAATTATGTATATTATTTTATCGAATATAACAAAATACTCTCGATTTGTAAATCAAATGCTAATTCCTTCATTTTATAAAAAAAAAGTGTGTTGAAATTGAATTCAACACACTTTTTAAATTATTTTACAGTAATGATTTCTAGGCCACCCATATATGGACGTAACACTTCCGGAATAACAACAGAACCGTCTTCCTGTTGGTAATTTTCCAGAATTGCGGCTACTGTACGGCCAATTGCTAGACCTGAACCGTTTAATGTGTGAACGAATTCCGGTTTTGCGCCTGCTTCACGACGGAAACGGATATTGGCACGACGCGCTTGGAAATCTTCGAAGTTTGAACATGAAGAAATTTCGCGGTACATGTTTTGAGCAGGAATCCATACTTCCAAGTCGTACTTCTTCGCAGCTGTGAAACCTAAATCTGCTGTACACATTTTTAGTTTGCGGTATGGTAAACCTAAAATCTGTAACACCTTTTCAGCATGGCCAGTTAAAATTTCAAGTTGCTCATATGATTCTTCCGGTTTAACGAAACGCACTAATTCTACTTTGTTGAACTGGTGCTGACGGATCAGTCCGCGTGTATCACGACCTGCAGATCCTGCTTCTGAACGGAAGTTAGCGCTGAATGCAGAGAAAGCTTGCGGCAGCATATCTGCTGATAAAATTTCATCACGGTAATAGTTTGTTACCGGAACTTCGGCAGTCGGAATCAGGTAATAATCCATTTCATCTTCTTCACGAACTAATTTAAATACGTCTTCTTCAAACTTCGGTAATTGGCCAGTACCTGTCAGTGAATCGCGGTTAACGATTTGCGGTGGCAGCATTTCTGTATAACCATGCTGATCTGAATGAAGGTCCATCATGAAGTTCAGTAAAGCACGCTCTAGACGGGCACCTAAACCTTTATAGAATAAGAATCGGCTTCCCGTAACTTTAGCACCGCGTTCAAAGTCCACGATATCTAAATCTTTTGCAATATCCCAGTGTGCCTTCGTTTCGAAATCAAATGCCGGTACATCACCCCAAGTGTATTCTTCCACGTTGTCATCTTCTTCTGTGCCAACAGGTACTGATTCATGTGGGATATTCGGCAAACGCATCATCATATTTTTAAATTCATCTTCAATTGCATTTAACTCTGCATCCAATGCTTTAATTTCATCGCCTACTTCACGCATACGTGCAATCACTTCTGTTGCATCTTCTTTGTTGCGCTTCATAACAGAAATTTGCTCTGACACTTTATTGCGCTCTGCTTTCAATACTTCTGTTTTGGCGATTAGTTCACGGCGTTTTGAATCTAAGTTTTCAAAGTTGTCCAGATTTCCTAAATCTTCATTACGTGTAAGAAGCATACGTTTTACTTCTTCAAAATTGTCGCGGACGCGTTTAATATCTAACATAATTTTTCCTCCTAAAATTTATGAAATGATGATCTTGAGCACTTTAACGCGTTAATGTATTAGCGGAGTAAATACAAAAAAGCCCTCAATCCCTATGAAAGGGACGAGAGCTACCCGCGTTGCCACCCTAATTGAATAGAAAACTCTATTCCTCTTAACAATTAACGACTTTGGTAAGCCGGCTTCCACCTACTGTTATTTCGGAAAAAGCATCTCAAGGACGGATTCACAAGTGTCTTTATCAGCTTCCACCGACCGCTGACTCTCTAAAAAAAACGTGCTTGCTACTACTTCCTATCATCGAATTCATTTATAAATTTAACCATACTGTACTATAAAACCATATACATTTGCAAGTTCTGTTGAAAACGTTCACTAATTTTCTACAACATGCTATACTTTTCTGACACTATCAATACTAGTTAAAATCTAAATTTCAATAAGGTTACATAAGGAGGTAATGACAGTGCTTTTCTTTCAGCTTCATAAGGAACATACGATCCCGCTATATGAACAACTGTATATCGGTATAAAAAATGCCATTACTAACAACCAGCTGGCTGTTGGTGTACGTCTTCCTTCCAAAAGGGAACTTGCGGATTTTTTCAATATAAGTCAAACAACCGTCGAACTTGCGTATTCGCAGCTGCTGGCTGAAGGCTATATTATATCAAAACCGCGTATCGGTTATTTTGTTGAAGAAATAGATTCATTACCTTACCGCCAAAGTGACACATCAAACAATGAAGTTAAAAAAACAGCGGAAACGACAGAATATAAAGTTGATTTCTCTTCCGCAAAAATTGATGAGGAAGCTTTTCCATTTACAATATGGAGAAAATACGCAAAAGATGTGCTCGATAAGCCGTTCAAACATTTACTTCAGACAGGGGAACGACAAGGTGAGCTTGCGTTGCGTATCGAAATCGCGAACTATTTACACCAGTCACGCGGAATCGAATGCCAGCCAGAGCAAATTGTCATTGGCTCCGGTACCGAGCAGTTACTGCCTATGATTTTAAAAATTTTGGATGCTGACTCAAAGCTTGCTTTTGAAAATCCGGGCTATTCACCCATTCCCCGTCATCAGTTAGGGCAGCTCGCCATTCCTATTTCTGTTGATACAGACGGAATTGTGGTGGAACAATTACAGAAATCCAATGCAAATGTTGTTTATATTACACCTTCACACCAATTCCCAACAGGTGCGGTTCTTTCAGCCAACCGTCGCACTCAATTATTAAATTGGGCAGCTAAAACGCCAGACCGCTTTATAATCGAGGATGATTACGACAGTGAATTTCGCTATATTGGAAAGCCCATTCCGGCACTTAGAGGATTAGATGCAAATGACCGGGTCATTTATTTAAGTACTTTTACGAAATCTCTGATGCCATCCCTGCGTGTTGCCTTTTTCGTCTTGCCGCCAACACTCGTCGAACGCTATCAGGAACATTTCAATTACTATTCTTCTACTGTTCCTCGTTTTGAACAGCATATTTTAGCGAATTTTATGAAGGATGGACACTTTGCAAAACATCTAAATAGGATGCGTAAAATTTATCGTAAAAAACACGATAAATGCATTGAAGTCTTTTCAAATCATTACTCTCAAATATCAATATCCGGGGATGCTGCCGGTACAAACATACTCGTTGCATTCCGTCATGAAAAATCTGAACGGGAACTGCAAAAGATTGCACGTGAACACGGGACTCATATTTTACCGTTATCAAATTATTATTTAACAGAGCAGCATTACACGAAAAGAACATTTTTATTAGGTTTTGGTAATTTACAGCTCCATGATATTGAGCCGAACATCCATCAGCTGATGGACATTTGGGGAATTTCTAAAGATTAATATAAAAGAGACGTTCCGTATAGGAACGTCTCTTTTATGTTGAAATTATATTGATGCGGTACTGTTCGGCCCAATCATGTAATTGTATAAAATATGCGATGAGTTGTGGCCCTGCCATTAACTGGCCAAACCAAGGTATTTGAAACGATTGGCCGTTTGTAGCAAGCAACCGCTCTAACTGCTCCTTCTCAAACAATTCATGGAGAACTGAGTGCTTCTGCCGTAAAATTTGCTCCAATCGGTTGTGAACGAGTTCTGTATATTTAGGGTGATATGTTTTCGGATACGGGTTTTTCTTACGTTCCACAACTTCCTTCGGTAAAATATCCTGAAATGCCTTTCGTAAAATTCCCTTTTCCATTCCGCCGCTGTTTTTCATTTCCCAAGGAATATTCCAGACATATTCAATTATTGTATGATCGGCAAACGGTACACGGACTTCCATACTTGCACCCATCGTCATCCGGTCATTTCTTTCCAATAATGTCTGCATAAAGAACTGGTTATTTAAATAAAACAGCTGCTGGCGTTCCTGCTCTTCTTTCGTCCCTAAAAATGACGGCATCCCCTTTACTGCCTCTTCATAAGTACTTTGCATAAACTGCGGTAACTGCAGGCGTTTTTGCCAATCTGATTTAAATAACTGTTCACGTTCCTTTGTAGAACGAAGCCAAGGGAAAAGTGTTTCTTTTTTACCTTCATAAAACCATGGATAACCGCCAAATACTTCGTCAGCACATTCACCCGATAGTGCCACAGTATGTTCTTTTTTCATTTCTTTACAGAATAAGTAAAACGAGCTATCAATATCCGCCATACTCGGCATATCTTTTAAACGCATTGCCTGTTCTAAACCATCTACTAATTCCTGTTGAGTCAGCGTCACTTGTCGGTGCTTTGTCTGAAATGCCTGTTGCATTTTTCCGATCCAGTATTCATCCTGTGACGTTTGAAACGAGTTTTTTGTGAAGTGAAAGTCATTTTCTTCAAATGCTACGGAATACGTCGCCAATGTTTTCTGTTCTTTTGCAAGTTGTTGGGCAGCAACTGCCGTTATGATACTTGAATCGAGTCCGCCTGATAGCATTGTACTTAGCGGCACATCGCTTATTAGTTGGCGAATAATCGCATTAGTTACGAGTTCCCGGACATTTTCAATCGTTTCTTCCTCTGAATGCTCATGTTGTTTACTTTCAATGTCCCAGTACTGCCAGCTTTTCCTGAAACCGCTCCGCACTATCATGGCGTATGCGGGCTTAACTTCCTTAATTCCTTTAAATATGGCATGCCCTACAATACGGGATGGTCCAAGACTGAATAATGCAGCAAGCCCTTCTGCATCAACTTCAGCCTTCACAGCAGGATGTGCCAGTATCCCTTTTATTTCAGAACTGAACAATAGCCCATCCGGAAGCTCATAGTAAAACAGCGGCTTTACCCCTAGCCGGTCACGACATAGGAATAACGATTGCTCCTGTTCATTCCATACAGCAAAAGCAAATATTCCGTTCAAGTACTCCATACAACGCTCTTTCCATTCAACATAAGCCATTAAAATGACTTCTGTATCCGATGTTGTATAAAAGGAATGGCCCAAATTTTTAAGCTGTTCGCGAAGTTCATTTGCATTGTAAACTTCCCCATTATATACAATTGTCAATTCGCCGCGAGTCATCGGCTGGTTACCTGTCACTAAATCGATAATGGCAAGCCGTTTATGGCCCAGTAAAGCATGTTTGCTTATAAAGTATCCTTCACTATCCGGACCCCGGTGTAAAAGCGTCCTCGTCATTTTTTTAATCATTGACTCTTCATTTACTAAGTGAGTCGAGTAATCGATCCAACCTGATATTCCACACATGATTAATCCCTCCATGTACCAATGTATGTTTTGCATGGTTTATCGACAAATTGTCCCATTCGAAAAAATTTCTTAAAACGAAAAAAAAGCCTTTCTACAAGTGTTTACTTATAGAAAGGCTTATTCATTATTTAATTAAATTACCTGCAAATCCAAACACACCATTCCATAAATTACCGAAAAAGCTTCCGATACCTTGGAACATCAATGAGATTTTTCCTGCACGTTCAACCGATTCTGTCGTCACGACATCTGCTGTAATAGGATTGCCGTCAATATAGCCGAAATCTACACCTTCTTTTGGTGCAAGTACTGCCTGTCCGACTACTTGGTCTTTCTCAATTCCCGCTTCAAGTTCTTTCTTGTCCAGTGTCAATGTCGGAACGTATGAATCTTTTTCGCTCGTCTTAACCATTACAGAAACCGGCTCTTTTACACCGATTTTGACAGAGTCTTCTTTCCCTTTAATAACAGGAATTGTTTTTTGCTCTTCAAATACATAGTTACCTGGAAGAAGTTCTACTTTCGAAAATTGACCGAATCCATAATCGAATAACTTCGCCGTCGCATCAAAACGTGCTTTATAAGAGCCAACACCTTTTGAATCCACTGCCTTCATAACAACAGCGATTAAACGTGTATCGCCACGTTTAGCTGTTCCTGTAAATGTATGACCAGCAAAGTCTGTTGTCCCTGTTTTCAACCCGTCTACGCCTTCATATTCATATACAAGGCCTGGTAGCATGAAGTTCCAGTTGGACATACTAATTGCATCCGAAGTACCTTCACGGAATATTTTCTTCGGAATTTTTGCTGTTTCTAACATGTCAGGATGATCTTTTAATAAATGGTACGCTAATTTTGCTACAGAACGAGCAGGCATAACGTTTTCATCCTTTTCTCCAGTACCTTCTGGATGCATGCCTTGTAAATCAGCATTATTCAAACCTGTTGCATTTACAAATTTATAATTCTCCAAGCCAAGTTCTTCTGCTTTTTTATCCATTAATTTCAGGAATTCTTTTTCTGTACCTGCAATTGTTTCAGCAATTGCAATTGTAGCAGCATTTGCAGAATAGATTGCCATTGCTTCATATAATTCTCTGATCGTATACGTACCATCAGCACGTAACGGCACATTACTCAATAAACGGTTTTGGGAAACTTTATATGTATACTCTGTTACATTATATTGTTGATCCCATGAAATTGAACCTTCTTCGATTGCATCAAGTAATAGATATTCTGTCATCATTTTCGTCATACTTGCAATACCTAAAGCCGTCTCTGCGTTTTGCTCATATAAAATTTTTCCTGTGTCTGCATCAATTAAAATTGCTGCATCTACCGTTAACCCTAAATCCGTCGCTGCGTTTGTCTTAGCAGGGGCCATCGCCAGCATGCTAAGTATTAAAATCGGAATTAAGACAACGCTTAATACCGTTTGCATTCTTACCTTCTTCACAAAGCTACCTCCAAATTTTTATTCTTCTCTAACGCCATTTTATCATACATAAGTAGTTGTATGTGACCTTCTGTTAATAAAAAAACGTTACTATCTCAATTTGACGATAGTAACGTTTGAAAGTTTCCTAGTAATTATTGTAAAGAGTAGTTTGGTGATTCTTTCGTGATTTGTACATCATGTGGATGTGATTCACGTAAGCCTGCACCCGACATTTTAATGAACTGTGATTTTTCACGTAAATATTCTAAATCCGGTGCACCGCAGTAACCCATTCCGGCACGTACGCCACCAACCAATTGGTGAATTGTATCTGCTAAAGGTCCTTTGTATGGTAAACGACCTTCAATTCCTTCTGGTACAAGCTTTTTCGCATCTTCTTGGAAGTAACGATCTTTAGATCCTTTTTCCATTGCACCTAATGAACCCATTCCACGGTACACTTTAAAGCGACGTCCTTGGAAAATTTCTGTTTCACCAGGAGATTCAGATGTTCCTGCTAATAATGAACCTAACATTACAGTATGTCCACCTGCAGCTAAAGCCTTTGTGATATCGCCTGAATATTTGATACCGCCATCAGCAATAATTGTTTTGCCTAATTCACGTGCAACTGATGCTGCATCGTAAACAGCAGTAATTTGTGGTACACCAACACCTGCAACAACACGTGTTGTACAAATAGAACCAGGACCGATTCCTACTTTTACAACATCGGCACCAGCTTCAAATAATGCACGTGTCCCTTCAGCTGTTGCAACATTTCCTGCAATAATATCTAAGTCCGGGTAAGCTGCACGAATGTCTTTAATAGTATTTAAAACGCCTTGAGAATGACCATGTGCTGTATCAATTACAACGATATCCACTTGTGCTTCCACTAGTTTGGCAATACGCATCATTGTATCTTTAGAAACACCAACCGCAGCTCCTACAACTAATCGGCCATGGCTGTCTTTTGCTGCATTTGGGAATTCAATTACCTTTTCGATATCTTTGATTGTGATTAAGCCAGTTAGTTTACCCGCTTCATCAACAATCGGTAACTTTTCGATTTTATATTGCTGAAGAATTTTTTCAGCATCTTCTAAAGTTGTCCCTACAGGAGCAATGATTAAATCTTCTTTTGTCATTACATCATCAATTTTTAATGAGTAATCTGAAATAAAGCGTAAATCACGGTTTGTAATAATACCAACTAACTTTTGATCTTCCATGTTATTTACAATAGGGACACCTGAAATGCGGTACTTGCCCATTAAGTGTTCTGCATCGAAAACTTGATGTTCTGGTGTAAGGAAGAATGGATTTGTAATAACGCCGTTTTCAGAGCGTTTTACTTTTTCGACTTCTTCTGCTTGTTCATCAATACTCATATTTTTATGAATAATACCAATTCCACCTTGACGAGCCATTGCAATTGCCATTTTCGATTCGGTTACAGTATCCATACCTGCAGAGATCAATGGAATGTTTAACTTAATGCTGTCAGTTAGATTTACAGACAAATCAACATCTTTCGGTAACACCTCAGAGTGCCCTGGTACTAATAGTACATCATCAAATGTTAAACCTTCTTTAGCAAATTTTGTTTCCCACATTGTTAAGAATGCCTCCTATTTATAAAAGAATATTATTGTAAGGTTACCCCCGAGGGACATCACTGTCAAGATTCTTTAAAAAATAAAATAATTCGGAATATTATATTATCTTTGATTTTCTCCTTAAAACGAGAAAATAAGCGTTTTATAACGAAAATAACAAAAAACCCACTGATTTCTCAGTGGGTTTTACATGTGCGAAGCGACGTCCTACTCTCACAGGGGGAAGCCCCCAACTACCATCGGCGCTAAAGAGCTTAACTTCCGTGTTCGGTATGGGAACGGGTGTGACCTCTTTGCCATCATCACTTCACTATAGTGGGCTTTAAAAAGCCTATGTAAAAGAATTTTCATTCTTTCAAAACTGGATAAACGGTTCATTGAATTTGTGCAATAAAATGTGGTTAAGTCCTCGACCGATTAGTATTCGTCAGCTGCATGCGTCGCCGCACTTCCACCTCGAACCTATCTACCTGATCGTCTTTCAGGGGTCTTACTTACTTGCGTAATGGGAAATCTCATCTTGAGGGGGGCTTCATGCTTAGATGCTTTCAGCACTTATCCCGTCCATACATAGCTACCCAGCGATGCCTTTGGCAAGACAACTGGTACACCAGCGGTATGTCCATCCCGGTCCTCTCGTACTAAGGACAGCTCCTCTCAAATTTCCTACGCCCACGACGGATAGGGACCGAACTGTCTCACGACGTTCTGAACCCAGCTCGCGTACCGCTTTAATGGGCGAACAGCCCAACCCTTGGGACCGACTACAGCCCCAGGATGCGATGAGCCGACATCGAGGTGCCAAACCTCCCCGTCGATGTGGACTCTTGGGGGAGATAAGCCTGTTATCCCCGGGGTAGCTTTTATCCGTTGAGCGATGGCCCTTCCATGCGGAACCACCGGATCACTAAGCCCGTCTTTCGACCCTGCTCGACTTGTAGGTCTCGCAGTCAAGCTCCCTTATGCCTTTACACTCTACGAATGATTTCCAACCATTCTGAGGGAACCTTTGGGCGCCTCCGTTACTCTTTAGGAGGCGACCGCCCCAGTCAAACTGTCCGCCTGACACTGTCTCCTACCCCGCTAAGGGGCATGGGTTAGAAGTTCAATACAACCAGGGTAGTATCCCACCGACGCCTCCTTCGAAGCTGGCGCTCCGAGATCTCTGGCTCCTACCTATCCTGTACAAGTTGTACCAAAATTCAATATCAGGCTACAGTAAAGCTCCACGGGGTCTTTCCGTCCTGTCGCGGGTAACCTGCATCTTCACAGGTACTATAATTTCACCGAGTCTCTCGTTGAGACAGTGCCCAGATCGTTACGCCTTTCGTGCGGGTCGGAACTTACCCGACAAGGAATTTCGCTACCTTAGGACCGTTATAGTTACGGCCGCCGTTTACTGGGGCTTCAATTCACAGCTTCGCTTGCGCTAACCGCTCCTCTTAACCTTCCAGCACCGGGCAGGCGTCAGCCCCTATACGTCACCTTACGGTTTTGCAGAGACCTGTGTTTTTGCTAAACAGTCGCCTGGGCCTATTCACTGCGGCTTCTCTAGGCTATGCACCCAAAGAAGCACCCCTTCTCCCGAAGTTACGGGGTCATTTTGCCGAGTTCCTTAACGAGAGTTCTCTCGCACACCTTAGGATTCTCTCCTCGACTACCTGTGTCGGTTTGCGGTACGGGCACCTCTCACCTCGATAGAGGCTTTTCTTGGCAGTGTGAAATCAGGAACTTCGCTCATACGAGCTCGTCATCACAGCTCAACGTTATAGTATGCGGATTTGCCTACATACACGCCTTACTGCTTGAACACGCGCAACCAACGGCGTGCTTACCCTATCCTACTGCGTCCCCCCATTTCTCAAACGGTGAGGAGGTGGTACAGGAATATCAACCTGTTGTCCATCGCCTACGCCTATCGGCCTCGGCTTAGGTCCCGACTAACCCTGAGCGGACGAGCCTTCCTCAGGAAACCTTAGTCATACGGTGCATGGGATTCTCACCCATGTTTCGCTACTCATACCGGCATTCTCACTTCTAACCGCTCCACCAGTCCTTCCGGTCTGACTTCAACGCTGTTAGAACGCTCTCCTACCACGCATACTCAAAGTATGCATCCACAGCTTCGGTGAATCGTTTAGCCCCGATACATTTTCGGCGCAGCGTCACTCGACCAGTGAGCTATTACGCACTCTTTAAATGATGGCTGCTTCTAAGCCAACATCCTGGTTGTCTAAGCAACGCCACATCCTTTTCCACTTAACGATTACTTGGGGACCTTAGCTGGTGGTCTGGGCTGTTTCCCTCTTGACTACGGATCTTATCACTCGCAGTCTGACTCCCGTGTATAAATATCCGGCATTCGGAGTTTGTCTGAATTCGGTAAAGCGAGATGCCCCCCTAGTCCAAACAGTGCTCTACCTCCGGTATTCTCAATCACGAGGCTAGCCCTAAAGCTATTTCGGAGAGAACCAGCTATCTCCAGGTTCGATTGGAATTTCTCCGCTACCCACACCTCATCCCCGCACTTTTCAACGTGCGTGGGTTCGGGCCTCCAGTGAGTGTTACCTCACCTTCACCCTGGACATGGGTAGATCACCTGGTTTCGGGTCTACGACCACGTACTAATTCGCCCTATTCAGACTCGCTTTCGCTGCGGCTCCGTCTTCTCAACTTAACCTCGCACGTAATCGTAACTCGCCGGTTCATTCTACAAAAGGCACGCTATCACCCATTAACGGGCTCTAACTACTTGTAGGCACACGGTTTCAGGATCTATTTCACTCCCCTTCCGGGGTGCTTTTCACCTTTCCCTCACGGTACTGGTTCACTATCGGTCACTAGGTAGT
Organism: Solibacillus sp. FSL W7-1436; assembly: GCF_038007305.1. NCBI lineage: Bacteria > Bacillati > Bacillota > Bacilli > Caryophanales > Caryophanaceae > Solibacillus > Solibacillus sp. FSL W7-1436. The sequence continues at coordinate 1,403,541 of NZ_JBBOWV010000001.1, read as the reverse complement.
ATTTAGCCTTGGGAGATGGTCCTCCCGGATTCCGACGGAATTTCACGTGTTCCGCCGTACTCAGGATCCACTCTGGAGGGAATGAACTTTTGACTACAGGGCTTTTACCTCGTTTCGCGGACCTTTCCAAGTCGCTTCGTCTAGTTCATTCTTTTGTAACTCCGTATAGAGTGTCCTACAACCCCAAAGAGCAAGCTCTTTGGTTTGGGCTCTTCCCGTTTCGCTCGCCGCTACTCAGGGAATCGAATTTTCTTTCTGTTCCTGCAGGTACTTAGATGTTTCAGTTCTCTGCGTCTGTCTTCAACACGCTATGAATTCACGTGAAGATACTATCCGATTAAAGATAGTGGGTTCCCCCATTCGGAAATCCCCGGATCAAAGCTTACTTACAGCTCCCCGAGGCATATCGGTGTTAGTGCCGTCCTTCATCGACTCCTAGTGCCAAGGCATCCACCGTGCGCCCTTATTAACTTAACCAAAAGTTAACACTTGGATAAAATCCAAGATTTAGTTTACACGTCAATTGCTTGACTTGTTTAAAAATCTATAAAATAGAAATTTGATTTATTGCTTTCAATGTCGTTTTATCCAGTTTTCAAAGAACAAAGGTTTTGAAGTGTTTCATTCAATTAAGAATGAACCTTCAAAACTGAACAGCAAACGTTAATGTTTCATTCCCCAAGGGAATGATTCCGAAAAATCCTTAGAAAGGAGGTGATCCAGCCGCACCTTCCGATACGGCTACCTTGTTACGACTTCACCCCAATCATCTATCCCACCTTCGGCGGCTGGCTCCATAAAGGTTACCTCACCGACTTCGGGTGTTACAAACTCTCGTGGTGTGACGGGCGGTGTGTACAAGGCCCGGGAACGTATTCACCGCGGCATGCTGATCCGCGATTACTAGCGATTCCGGCTTCATGTAGGCGAGTTGCAGCCTACAATCCGAACTGAGAACGGTTTTATCGGATTAGCTCCCCCTCGCGGGTTGGCAACCGTTTGTACCGTCCATTGTAGCACGTGTGTAGCCCAGGTCATAAGGGGCATGATGATTTGACGTCATCCCCACCTTCCTCCGGTTTATCACCGGCAGTCTCCTTAGAGTGCCCAACTGAATGATGGCAACTAAGAATAAGGGTTGCGCTCGTTGCGGGACTTAACCCAACATCTCACGACACGAGCTGACGACAACCATGCACCACCTGTCACCGTTGCCCCCGAAGGGGAAACTATGTCTCCATAGTGGTCACCGGGATGTCAAGACCTGGTAAGGTTCTTCGCGTTGCTTCGAATTAAACCACATGCTCCACCGCTTGTGCGGGCCCCCGTCAATTCCTTTGAGTTTCAGTCTTGCGACCGTACTCCCCAGGCGGAGTGCTTAATGCGTTAGCTGCAGCACTGAGGGGCGGAAACCCCCCAACACTTAGCACTCATCGTTTACGGCGTGGACTACCAGGGTATCTAATCCTGTTTGCTCCCCACGCTTTCGCGCCTCAGTGTCAGTTACAGACCAGACAGTCGCCTTCGCCACTGGTGTTCCTCCAAATCTCTACGCATTTCACCGCTACACTTGGAATTCCACTATCCTCTTCTGCACTCAAGTTCCCCAGTTTCCAATGACCCTCCCCGGTTGAGCCGGGGGCTTTCACATCAGACTTAAGGAACCACCTGCGCGCGCTTTACGCCCAATAATTCCGGACAACGCTTGCCACCTACGTATTACCGCGGCTGCTGGCACGTAGTTAGCCGTGGCTTTCTAACAAGGTACCGTCAAGGTAGCGCCAGTTACTACGCTACTTGTTCTTCCCTTGCAACAGAGTTTTACGAACCGAAATCCTTCTTCACTCACGCGGCGTTGCTCCATCAGACTTTCGTCCATTGTGGAAGATTCCCTACTGCTGCCTCCCGTAGGAGTCTGGGCCGTGTCTCAGTCCCAGTGTGGCCGATCACCCTCTCAGGTCGGCTACGCATCGTTGCCTTGGTGAGCCGTTACCTCACCAACTAGCTAATGCGCCGCGGGTCCATCTTATAGTGACAGCGAGATGCCGTCTTTCAACTTCAAAACATGTGTTAAAAAGTATTATTCGGTATTAGCCCCGGTTTCCCGGAGTTATCCCAATCTATAAGGTAGGTTACCCACGTGTTACTCACCCGTCCGCCGCTAAAATTTTAAAGGTGCAAGCACCAATAAAATTTCCGCTCGACTTGCATGTATTAGGCACGCCGCCAGCGTTCGTCCTGAGCCAGGATCAAACTCTCCATAAAAGTAGTTTGAAAGCTCATTTGCTTTGCTAGCGATCCAACTTCGTTAGAAGTTGAAATCTATTGTTTGCTTCATTTAAGAAGCTTGTTTCATTAACGTTGCTTGTTCAGTTTTCAAGGTTCATCGTGTTGTCGTTGTGACAACTTTTATATCTTATCATTATTTCGTGTTGTTTGTCAACACTTTTTAATAAAAAGTTTTTTTGTCGTTGAAGCATTTATCTTTCATGCGACAACTTTTACTATTTTACAGCATCCTTCAACTCAAGTCAACTACTTTTTAATTTATATCTTTCAAAAGGTGTTATCTTGTAAGGACTTTAAATATAATAACATTTGATTTTCTAATCGTCAATAGTTTATTGAGTGTTTTTCTTTTTTTATTATACCTTTATTAAGACAGACAAAAATAATATAAAAAAGGGCTGCTTCTTTATATAAAGATACAACCCCTTAACGATTAATTAGTTTGATTTATATCCTTAAGAAAGGATACGCGAAATATAGAAGCTTCTATTAGAAGAAAGATCTATAATTTCCCCTGTGCGCGTTAATTTGACAAGTGGACGTGTAGGTGAATACTTATTGATGAACATTACTTCACCAAGCTCTAAATTTGATAATTCAACTTTCGTTCCAATTGGTAGATCAACGACAATATGCATTAAAGCCTGAACAACTTTAATATCAAATTTTCCAAACTCCTCTTCCTTAATCATCTCGGTTACTTTAAAAGGAGACTGCTTTGATCGATACATACGTTCACTGGTCATCGCATGGAATACATCTGCTACAGCAACAATCTGGGCAAAGATTGAAATCGATCCGCTACGGTCACCTTTTGGATACCCGCTGCCATCCAAACGTTCATGGTGCTGATAAACAGCTATTTTCATAATATCTTTTATAGCTGTTACATTTTTAATTAGTAAGTAACTATAATAAGGATGTTTTCTTACTTCCCTAAATTCTGACTCTGTTAAGACACTTTTCTTATCCCGTATACGTGAAGGAATTCTTGACATCCCACTATCTGCTAACATTCCGGCGATGGCAAGCTGAATCGTATCTCCCCGCTCATATCCCATTTTCTTTGCAATGACAGCCGCAATTAAACCTGTAGCAATACAATGGTGGTATAAATAATCCTTCGCATTCGAATAACTGTTCAGATCAAATATATAAGTGCGATTTTCTAAAACCATATCCATTAACGGAATCATTATGTTTCTTACCTTTGTCAGGTCTACTCTTCCGCCAGCTTCCCAATTTGAAAATTCTTTTTTCAATTGTTCAATTCCATCGAGATAGGATTTTTCAAAACTTGCAGATTGCTCCAATGGTAAAGTTACAGGAGGATTTTCTAACTTCTCTTCAATTATCTCTGTTTCATCAACTTCGTTTTCATTATGTATTAATACTGTTTTTAAGTTAAATAGTTCAAATACGCGTAAATGTTCTGGCTTTACTTTTGTATTTTTATAGATAATTGGATATTGTGTATTGGCAAAAATATCTTCAGCAATTACTTTACCTAATCGCAATTCCTCAACTCTTATCAATATTGCTTCCAATTTCACAACCCCTTAAGCTCATTATCGATTAGTAAGTAAGGATAAATACTCATCAAATAATCGATTCTTTCTAAATAACTACTAATCTTTCCATATTAACGTTAATTATAACGAATGGAAAATAAATTACAATCAAAAAAAGTAATCTAGATAGTCTAAACTAACTAGATTACTTTTGGAATTATTCTTCTACAGCTGAATTTGACTCTCCATCAGTTTCGGAATCGATTTCTTCATCATCCGGAGCATCATCTTCTTTTTTCACCCGTGCAACAGTTGCTACATATTCGCCTTCAGCAAGTCTGATTAAACGAACACCCTGTGTGCTTCGTCCAATAACAGATATATCATTTACGTCCATACGAATTAACATACCATTGATTGTTATTAACATAATGTCTTCTGATCCATCCACGGCCTTAACCGCGCACATCTTACCGTTCTTATCGGTAATTTGCATCGTTTTCAGACCTAACCCGCCACGGCTTTGTAAACGGTATTCGGATTCAGGTGTACGTTTACCGTAACCATTTTCAGTGACAACTAAAATTTCCTGACCTGGTTCAAGAATTTCCATTCCTACTACAAAGTCACCATCGCGAAGTTTAATACCGCGTACACCGGCTGCCGAACGACCCATCGAACGAATATCGTCTTCTTTAAATCGTACTAACATACCATCGCTTGTACCGATAATAATTTCTTTTGTGCCATCCGTTAAATGTACAGAAATTAAATCATCGTCTTCTCGTAATGTAATGGCGATTAAACCATTAGTACGGATATTTGCAAACTGATCAACAGGTGTACGTTTTGTTACCCCTGTTTTTGTAGTAAAGATAAAGTAGGCATCTTCTTTAAACTCAGTTACGCGAATCATTGCAGTAACATGCTCACCTTTATCAATATTAAGCAAGTTTACAATTGGCAGTCCTTTCGCTTGGCGACCGAACTCCGGAATTTCATATCCTTTTGCACGGAATACTTTCCCTTTTGAAGTGAAGAAAAGAATTGTATCGTGTGTAGAAGTGAATAATAAATGTTCTACGAAGTCATCTTCATTCGTGCCCATACCTTGTACACCACGGCCACCGCGTTTTTGCGAGCGATACGTATTCGCAGCTAAACGTTTAATGTAACCGTTATGTGTTAATGTAAGTACCGAATTTTCACGAGGAATTAAATCTTCGTCTTCAATCATTTCTAAACCGCCAGCTGTAATTTCTGTACGACGCTCATCACTGTAACGCTCTTTAATATCCGTCATTTCTGTACGGATAATTTCAACTACTTTTGCTTCATCAGCCAAAATCGCCTTTAATTCATCGATTAGCTTTAAAAGTTCCTGGTATTCAGCCTCAATTTTTTCGCGTTCCAATCCGCTTAAACGCACAAGACGCATATCCAAAATTGCCTGTGCCTGGCGTTCAGATAAATTAAAACGCTCCATTAATTGAGGTCTTGCTTCTTCACCGCTGCGAGAAGCTCGGATAATAGAAATAATTTCATCGATATGATCAAGCGCAATACGTAAACCTTCTAAAATATGTGCACGTTCCTCTGCTTTTCGAAGCTCGAATGCAGTACGACGTTTAATTACTACTTTCTGGTGTTCTAAGTAATGATAAAGCACTTCTTTTAGACCTAATACTTTTGGCTGTCCATCAACTAGCGCAAGCATATTTACACCAAAGCTTGATTGCATTGCAGTTTGCTTAAATAAATTGTTCAGTACGACATTTGCGTTTGCATCACGGCGCACTTCAATAACGATACGCATACCGTTACGGTCTGATTCATCGCGTAAATTAGTAATACCGTCAATCTTTTTATCCCGTACTAACTCGGCAATTTTTTCAATTAGTTTTGCTTTGTTGACTTGATATGGTAATTCGTGCACTAAAATGGTCTCTTTACCGTTTGAAGCTTGTTCAATTTCCACTTTAGCACGAATTGTCAGTGAACCACGGCCTGATTCGTATGCACGGCGAATTCCGCTGCGTCCTAGAATAATTCCCCCTGTAGGGAAGTCAGGACCTGGAATGATTTCCATTAGCTCTTCTGTCGTAATGCCTGGGTTGTCTGCTACTGCCAATACACCGTCAATCGTTTCTCCAAGATGATGTGGCGGAATATTAGTAGCCATACCTACGGCGATACCAGAAGCACCATTCACTAATAGATTCGGATAGCGAGCCGGCAATACTAAAGGTTCGTTTTCACTGCCATCATAGTTTGGTCCATAATCAATCGTATCTTTGTTAATATCGCGCAACATTTCCATCGCGATTTTTGACATACGTGATTCTGTATAACGCATTGCTGCGGCTCCGTCGCCATCAACTGAACCAAAGTTACCATGACCGTCGACCAGCATATAACGGTAGCTGAAATCCTGCGCCATACGGACCATCGCATCATAAATAGATGAGTCACCGTGAGGGTGGAATTTACCCATTACGTCCCCTACGATACGGGCACTCTTTTTATATGGTTTATCTGAAGTATTTCCCAGCTCCTGCATACCGTATAAAATACGGCGATGTACCGGTTTAAGTCCATCTCGCACATCAGGTAAGGCACGCGAAACGATAACGCTCATCGCATAGCTTAGGAAAGATGATTTTATTTCTGTTGTAATATTTCTAGATTCAATATGTCCATGCTGAATGTCAGACAAAATAAGGACCTCCTTCCAATTGCACTAACTAATCAATTATGCCCAAGCATAATTGTATCCTTCTGCGGGCGTTTGAAAACCCGCAGAAGGATGCTAAATATCCAAGTCTTGCACGTATACTGCATTTTCTTCGATAAAATCACGACGTGGGGCAACTTCATCACCCATTAAGTGATCGAAAATTTTATCTGCTTCAATTGCATCATCCAATTCTACTCGAATTAAAGTACGGTGCTCTGGATCCATTGTTGTATCCCATAATTGTGTTGCATTCATTTCCCCTAAACCTTTATAACGCTGTACATTAGGCTTCGGTAACTTCGGCAGACGGTTTAAAATATCTTCTAACTCCTGATCAGAGTAGCAGTATTCAACATGTTTCCCTTGTTTCACCTGGTAAAGCGGCGGTTTTGCGGCATATACATAGCCCGCTTCGATTAATGGACGCATGAAACGGAAGAAGAATGTCAGCAATAGCACACGAATATGTGCACCATCGACATCGGCATCCGTCATAATTACGATTTTGTGATAACGTGCTTTTTCTAAATTAAACTCTTCCCCAATACCAGTACCGAATGCTGTAATCATCGCACGGATTTCGGCATTCGATAAAATACGGTCCAAGCGTGCTTTCTCAACATTAAGGATTTTTCCGCGCAATGGTAAGATCGCCTGGAAATGACGGTCACGGCCTGATTTAGCCGATCCGCCGGCAGAGTCACCCTCTACAATATAAATCTCAGATTCAGCAGGGTTTGTCGAAGAACAGTCTGCTAATTTACCTGGTAAGCTTGAAACTTCTAGTGCAGATTTACGACGTGTAAATTCGCGGGCCTTTTTCGCTGCTACACGCGCACGTGCCGCCATAGTACCTTTTTCGATAACTTGGCGTGCAACCGTTGGATTTTCAAGCAGGAAACGTTCAAATCCATCTGAGAATAAAGCATTTGTAATCTGACTTACTTCAGAGTTACCAAGTTTTGTTTTAGTTTGACCCTCAAATTGAGGTTCCGGGTGTTTTATTGACACGATTGCCGTTAAACCTTCACGAACATCTTCGCCTGTAAGGTTGGCATCCGATTCTTTAATCAAGTTTGCTTTGCGGGCATAGTCGTTAATAACACGTGTTAAGGCAGTTTTAAAGCCTGATTCATGCGTACCACCTTCATACGTGTTGATGTTGTTTGCAAAGGACATAATATTAGAGCTGAAGCCTGAATTATACTGCATAGCAATTTCAACCGTAATGCCTTCTTTTTCGCCCAGCACATCAATCGGTACATGGATAGGTTCTTTATTTTCGTTTATATGCTCAACATATTCACGAATACCGCCTTCAAAGTGGAATGTTTCAGAACGTTCCTGTCCGATGCGCTCATCTGCAATCGTAAGGCTGATGCCACGATTTAAATAGGCTAGTTCACGGATACGTGTTGCTAAAATATCGTATTCATAAACTGTTGTTTCTTTGAATATTTCGCTGTCAGCTTTAAATCGAGTTGTTGTACCTGTATGGTCTGTTTCACCGATGACCGTTAATTTTTGAACCGTTTGACCGCGCTCAAAAATAATTTCATGGATTTTACCATCACGGTGTACTTGAACAATTGTCTGACTTGATAATGCGTTTACTACAGAAGCACCAACACCGTGAAGACCACCTGATACTTTGTAGCCTCCGCCACCGAATTTACCGCCGGCATGAAGTACTGTCATAATTACTTCAACAGCAGGCATACCCATTTTTTCCTGAATATCTACGGGAATACCACGACCGTTATCTTCTACGCGAATCCAATTGTCTTGTTCAATTGTCACTGTGATTCCTGTACAATAACCTGCTAAAGCTTCATCAATACTATTATCAACAATCTCCCAAACTAAATGGTGCAATCCTTTTGAACTTGTTGAACCAATATACATGCCCGGACGTTTTCGAACAGCCTCTAATCCTTCTAATACTTGTATTTGATCCGCATCATAAGATTGCTGGACTTTATTATCTTCTAAAGCCACTATTGTTCACCTACTCTTTCATAACTATCAGTATGCTTCTTTATTACGTATTTCAATGCACTATGGTTGTTCAATTGTTCCTTGTGTGACTTGGAACAATTTTGCGTGCTGTATTGTGTCATGGTGAATACCTTCTACGCTCGTTGTTGTAACGAATGTCTGGACTTCACCTTGAATTGTATTTAATAAATGTGATTGGCGATAATCGTCCAATTCAGATAAAACATCATCCAATAAAAGAATCGGAGTTTCCTTCGTTTCCTGTTTGATAAGTTCAATTTCGGCAAGCTTTAAAGATAATGCCGTTGTGCGTTGCTGCCCTTGTGAGCCATATACTTGAACATCATAATCATTCACAAAAAACTGCAGATCATCCCGATGAGGCCCTATAAGTGTTACGCCTCTCTCAATTTCACGCTGCTTCACTTCTTCTAGTTTCTTTATTAAGTAATCCGTCATTTCTTCGGCAGTCCAGCTTGCTTCCATCCCTGTTACAGGACGGTATTTTATGACAAGCTTTTCTAATCCTCGCGAAATGCCAAAGTGAATCGGTTCAGCCCAATCTTGTAAAAGCTCGATAAACTGAAATCTTTTACGGATAATTTGAATTGCCGCCTGCACATATTGTTCTGTATAAATATCAAACATCACATCAGATGCGAGTGATTGTTTTCCCGCATTTTTTTTCAATAAATGATTACGTTGTTTCAAAATCTTTTGGAATGTTAGTAAATCATGTAAGTAAACAGGGGAAATTTGTCCGATTTCCATATCGATGAATCTTCGGCGAATTTGGGGGCTGCCCTTTACGATATTCAAATCTTCAGGTGCAAACATTACTACATTCATCTGTCCGATATAATTGCTTAGTTTCGTTTGTTCAAGATGATTGATTTTGCCCTTTTTGCCTTTTTTTGAAATCGTCAATTCGATAGGAACGCCACCGTAACGCTTATTTACCACACCTTCTATTTTACCATAATCCGCATCCCAACGTATTAATTCTTTATCGTTCGCGGTACGATGAGATTTGGCCATCGCTAGTACATAGATTGATTCCATTACATTTGTTTTTCCTTGAGCATTCTCCCCAATAAAAACATTAATTTTATCTGAAAAATCCAGTGTTAACGATTCATAGTTACGATAATTTGTTAGCTGCAAGCGCTCGATGTTCATGTATTAATTTTCTCCGTTTTGAATAAATGCATCTACAATTTTGTAACGGCCTACACCAGGGATATTAATCACATCTCCATGACGCAGTTTTTTTCCGCGGCGATCTTCCACTTCTCCATTTACATACACTTCATGTTCACTTAAAAACCACTTTGCCATACCGCCAGAGCTAATTGCATCTGTCATTTTCAGCGCTTGACCAAGCGTTATATATTCTGTATCAATTACTAATTCATTCAACGTAATTCATCCTCCACTTAAATAAAGTCTTATCATTCTATCATACCTAAAAATTGTCCATAAGTAAAAAAGGAACGGTCTCATTAACAAGTTAAGACCATTCCTTTTCAAATTTTTATTTAATTTTAGTAAGTACGTACAGGTAAAATCAGCTGTAATATTGCATCATCTGCAACAGAACGTAGGATGAACGGGCGCATTGCACCTGTAAATTCAATTACTACATCTTGTCCATCAATCGCTTTTAAGGCTTCCATCATATATTTCGCACTAAATGAAATCTTTAATGATTCGCCTTCCAGATTTTCCACTTGGATCTGCTCTTCAACTTTACCGATCTCAGGTGAGTTCGATGAAATTTCGACTGTCTGATTTTCCAGTGTTTCAAAACGAACAACATTGTTGCGGTCTTCACGAGCTAAAAGTGAAGCACGGTCAATTGCCTGCAATAAAGATTTTCCGTTAATCGTAATCATTGTTTTAAACTCTTCCGGAATTAAACGTGATGTGTCCGGATAATTGCCTTCTAACAGACGAGAGAAGAATAGAACATCATCTGTTTTAAATAAGACATGCTGGTTTGTCAGTACGATTTGTACAGGATTATTTGTGTCTTCTAAAATTTTGTTCAATTCATTTAAGCTTTTCCCCGGAATTACGACTGAAGTAATGTCATTTGGTAAATTTTCAAGATTTACTTTACGACGCGCTAAACGGTGACTATCCGTCGCAACGCATATTAATGCATCACCTTCAACTTTCCAGTTTACACCTGTCAACACCGGACGGCTTTCCGATGTCGCTACAGCAAATACAGTTTCTCTAATAACTGATTTCAATAAATCTGTCGGAATCGTAAATTGTCGGTCTGCAGCAATTTCAGGCAACTGTGGATATTCGGTAGCATCTGAGCCAATAAGATGGAACTCTGATTTACCTGAACGAATGATAGTTGCATAGCCGTTTGTAATTTCGATTTCAACTTCATTAGTAGGCAATTTACGGATAATTTCATTGTACATACGAGCTTGCAGCACAATAGAGCCTGTTTGTGTAATATCCATAATTTGTTCGCCATTTTCTTCTACAGGAATGAATGTCTGGATTGTAATGTCTGCATCACTACCAGTTAACGTCATACCTTCGTTTGTAACATCGATTTTAATCCCCGTTAAAATGGGAATCGTCGTTTTAGAACTTACAGCTTTCATTACATCGTTTAATCCTGCTAAAAGACGATCACGTAAAATAGTAAATTTCATTAGTTTACCTCTCTTATATAATTAATTATTTATTTAAAGATATTAATAGATATAGTAATAGGGCCTGTGAATTTGTGGATAACCCCTATTTTGATCAAGTAGAGAGCGCTATCCACATGTTGATAACTTGTGAATAGTCTTGTGTGAAAAAGATAAAGTTATACACAGAGTTTATTTACCTAACATACTACGAATTTGTTTAATATCCTGCTGAAGCTGCTGATCTGTTTTAAGTAAAGAAGAGATCTTTTCATGGGCATGGATTACTGTAGTATGATCACGTCCCCCAAATTCTTCACCAATTTTGGGTAATGAGTAATCTGTCAACTCACGAGATAAATACATTGCAACCTGGCGTGGATAAGCAATCGACTTTGTCCGGCGCTTTGCTTTAAAATCTTCCAGGCGTATATTGTAATGTTCTCCTGTTGCAGTTTGAATATCTAAAATAGAAATCATGCGCGGTTTGGAATTCGGCATAATATCCTTTAAAGCTTCAGCAGCAAGTTCAGGCGAAACATCCATATTTACTAAAGAAGAGTAAGCCACAACTCGGATTAATGCCCCTTCAAGTTCACGAATATTCGTATCAACCTGGTTGGCAATATACAGCATGACTTCATTCGGAATATCAAGTCCATCCGCTTTCGCCTTTTTACGTAAAATTGCAATACGCGTTTCTAAATCAGGCGGTGCAATATCAGTAATCAGTCCCCATTCAAATCGTGAACGCAAACGATCCTCTAAAGTTGGAATTTCCTTTGGAGGGCGGTCACTTGAGATGACAATCTGCTTCGATTCTTCATGCAGTGTATTGAATGTATGGAAGAATTCCTCTTGTGTCGATTCCTTACCAGCTAAAAATTGAATATCATCTATTAGCAGTACATCAACATTTCGGTATTTATTGCGAAAATCGATTGTTTTATTATCACGGATTGAGTTAATGAACTCATTTGTGAATTTTTCGGATGATAAATAGACAACATTTGCTGTCGGATTATGTTCTTTTACATAATGTCCAATTGCATGCATTAAGTGAGTTTTTCCTAAACCTACCCCCCCATAAATAAAGAACGGGTTGTAAGCTTTGGCAGGCGCTTCTGCTACAGCCAAGCTCGCTGCATGGGCAAAGCGGTTACCTGAACCAATAACGAATGTATCAAATGTGTACTTTGGATTGAGCATACCTGGGGTAATGTCATGGTGTTCACTTGATTTTGCCTGAGTAATTGGGGGCGGAAGTTCAAAGTCATCTGCAGCCTGATCTTTCTGGACAACAAAATTAATGACTAGATCCTCTCCAGTTAACTCGTTTAATATTCCTGTAATCATATGGATGTAGTATTGTTCAAGCCAATCGCGGGCAAAAGAGTTAGGCGCGGAAATCGTCACTTTTGTGCCACTATGCGCAAGAAGTTTTGTTGATTTCAGCCAAGTATCAAAGCTCGGTTTCGAGATTTTCTGTTCAGCTTGGGCAAGGACGGCATTCCATAGGTTTTCTAAATGTTCCAAGCTCTTTCTTCCTTTCATTAATTCATTTCACATTCGATTCGTATATTTAAATGACAAAGCTCATACTAACAAAAATTAGTTGAGAGTCTCTTTTTATGTGAATTTCCTTACAAATGCAAACTTTCTTGCTGACGAAAAAAGAAAGGCTCTGTTAGATGGTTAATAGGAAACAGAGCTATAAAATATATATTTTATAATTAAAAAGGAGTTCATACACATAACCACAAGTTGTGGATAAAGGTTGTTCTAGAGTAGGGGAAATCTTTGTCCACAGATTATCAACAATTGTGGATAATATATTTCCCAGAAAAGAATTCCACAAAGTAAAACACAGTTATCGTATCAAATAAAGTTAGGTATTTCAATACTTAAACGATCTTATCCACATAATCATATGTTATATACATAACAGTTGTCCACAGGTTTGTTATATGTGAAAAACCTGTAGATAACGGTTGTGGATAATTTTTAAAGGCAAAAATACTATTCACAGCATAAACTTAAATTAATTTTAAAAATTGTGGATAAGTGTCAGCGTAGATCAGCAGAGGGATTATATGAGGTTTATAAGGAAAAAGAGAAAAATAAAATTGAAGCATTGACAAATAGGTTTCATTCTTTATATAATATCATGGTCTGTATGTAGAGATAGATATAGTAACGCTCGAATTCAGGAGGTGTATATAAATGAAACGCACGTACCAACCTAAAAAACGTAAGCACTCTAAAGTTCACGGTTTCCGCGCTCGTATGAGCACTAAAAACGGCCGTAACGTATTAGCTCGCCGTCGTAAAAAAGGAAGAAAAGTATTATCAGCATAAGTCCACTGAGCCACATCAGTGGTCTTTTTTTTCTTTTATCGTTGTTGAATGAGCAAAAAAAGTACCAATGATTAGATGGAGCAGGTGAATGGATCATGAATAAACGCCAACGTATAAAGAAAAATGAAGATTTTCAAAAGGTGTTTAAAAAAGGTAAGTCGTTTGCGAATCGCCAATTTGTTGTATATTGCTTGAAAAAGGAAGAACAACAGGCGTTTCGTATTGGCTTATCAGTGAGCAAAAAAGTAGGAAATGCTGTCACTCGGGTTCAAGTGAAGCGCTATATTCGCCAAGCTTTTCTGGAATTAAAAGATGAAGTTAAACAAGATATGGATTATGTTATTATCGCCAGAACGCAGGCGGCCACACTGGATTTTCACGAAACCAAAAAAAGCTTGCAGCATGTTTTAAAGGTTGCAAGAGTATATAAAGGATAGTTCCACAATTAATTGTTTATCATTCATTGCTCTAAACTTTGAATTTACAGAACAATTAGTAGTGTACGAACGTCCGCACATGGTAAAATATTGTCATAAAAATTGAATAGGTTTGCTTTAGGAGGAAGAAGGTTGAAGAAAAATCTATGGATAATGCTGTCACTTGTTTCAGTAGTATTACTGCTGTCAGGCTGTACAGAATTTGACCAACCAATTTCATCTGAAAGTGAAGGCTTTTGGAATGAATATATTGTTTGGCCATTAGTATCATTTATTAAGCTTTTTGCTGATATGTTTGAAGGTAATGCTGCGAATTATGCATTTGCAATTATTATCGTAACTGTTATTATTCGTCTAATCATTCTGCCTTTAACTATCAAACAAGTAAAAAGTTCTAAAAAAATGCAGGAAATGCAACCGAAGTTAAAAGAGCTGCAAGCGAAATACAGCTCAAAAGACGCGGCAACTCAGCAAAAATACCAGCAGGAAATGATGCAGTTAATGCAGACTTCTGGTGTTAACCCGTTAGCTGGATGTTTACCGATTCTTATCCAAATGCCGATCCTAATCGGTTTCTATCATGCGATTAGCCGTATGAATGCAACACCGGCTGCATTTGAACTAGGGACGTTTTTATCGGTTCCATTAGCGGAGCCAAGTATTGTATTTGCTGTTATCGCAGGTCTTATCCAGTATGTAGTATTAATGACTGGACCAGCAGTGGATAACCCGCAAATGAAAATTATGATGTACATCATGCCATTAATGATTGTTGGTTTCGGTATTATTTTACCTGCCGCATTATCATTATATTGGGTAGTCGGAAACTTTGTATCTGTATTACAAAACCTTGTTATTTACAAACCTTGGAATAAAAATAAACCGGATGCTACCGATGCTAAAGGGGCGAAATAAGTGAAACAAACTACGCAAATAGGCGCAACAGTAGAAGAAGCGATCTCATTAGCGTTACAAAAGCTTGGCCATACTCGTGAACAAGTTGATGTGGAAGTTTTACAAGAGGGTAAAAAAGGATTTTTAGGTTTTGGAGCACGAAATGCTGAAGTTCGTGTCACTGTAAAGGAAATTGTTCAGCAGCAAGTGGATCAAGAGAAGACTTCAGATTCTGCATCTGTTGTGGAAGAGCCGGCAATTGCCGAAAAAACAATCGAGCAGGATCCGGTTCCAGCTAATGAAGATCAACCAATTCACCATGAACAACAACAAGTGGATCCTATTGAAGAGGCAAAACAGTATTTAACGAATATTGCTTTAGGAATGGGAATTACAGATTTAACAATTGATCATGAAGCAGATGGTAAACATGTTTCATTTAAGTTATCGAGCGAGAAAGCAGCGTTATTAATTGGAAAGCGTGGTCTTACATTAAATGCGCTTCAGCATTTAACCCAGCTGATTCTTAATAAAACAGCCAAATCGTTTATGATTTTACAAATGGATGTGGAAGATTATCGTGAACGACGCCAAGCAGCACTTGAACAGCTGGCATTACGCATGGCTGACAAGGCCATTCGAACACGAAAACCCGTATCATTTGAACCAATGGCATCTTATGAAAGAAAAATTATTCATAATGCTTTGGCGAATCGAATAGATATCGAAACGCACTCGGAAGGTGTCGAACCAAATCGATATTTAGTCATTGAGCCAGTAAAATAATATACAGACATATTTCGACCTATTCTTCTGGATAGGTCGTTTTTTAATGAAAAATGGATTCAAATCTACATTACTTTAGATTTTAATAAAAATATGTTAGTCTAAATTGTTAGTTAGTATAGCACGGATGTGATTTATCCACATGTGGATAACACTGAAATAGGAGGATATAAATGGAATTCGATACGATTGCTGCGATTTCCACTCCGATGGGAGAAGGAGCTATTGCGATTGTTCGTCTAAGCGGCGATGAGGCGGTAGCGATTGCAGATAAAATATTTAAATCACCAAATCATAAACGTTTGACGGAAGTTGCGACACATACTATCCACTACGGACATTTAATCGACCCGAAAACCGATGAAGTGGTAGAGGAAGTTATGATGAGCTTAATGCGCGGACCTAAAACATTTACGCGTGAAGATGTTGTCGAGATCAATTGTCATGGCGGTATTGTATCTGTCAACCGAGTACTGCAGCTTGTATTACGCTACGGTGCACGTTTAGCAGAGCCTGGAGAATTTACGAAGCGTGCATTTTTAAATGGCCGTATCGACTTGTCACAGGCAGAAGCGGTAATGGATTTAATCCGTGCGAAAACAGACCGTGCAATGAATGTTGCGCTCGGCCAGATGGATGGAAAGCTTTCACGTCTTATTACATCTTTACGCCAGGCATTATTAGAGACGCTGGCACAGGTGGAAGTAAACATTGATTATCCGGAATATGACGATGTGGAAGAAATGACGATTCCTGTACTTCTTGAAAAATGCGGTTGGGTACGCGAAGAAATTATTAAATTACTTCAAACATCATCTCAAGGTAAAATTTTGCGTGAAGGTTTATCTACCGTTATTTTAGGACGTCCGAACGTAGGCAAATCATCTCTTTTAAATAGTTTAGTGCAGGAAAATAAAGCGATTGTAACCGACATTGCAGGCACAACTCGTGATATTATTGAAGAATACGTAAATGTTCGCGGAGTTCCTTTACGTCTAGTTGATACAGCAGGTATTCGGGAAACGGAAGATATCGTTGAACGAATTGGTGTTGAGCGTTCTAGAGAGGCATTAAAAGATGCTGATTTAATATTGCTTGTATTAAACTACGGAGAAGAGCTTACAGAAGAAGATGAACGCCTTTTTGAAACGATTCAGGCGATGGATTATATTGTCGTTGTCAACAAGACAGATATCGAACGTAAAATCGATTTAAACCGTGTTCATGAATTAGCTGGGAAACATCGTGTCGTAACGACTTCGTTATTGAAAGAAGAAGGTGTAATTGAGCTGGAAGAAGCAATTGCAGCATTGTTCTTTGAAGGGCAAGTGGAAGCGAATGATTTAACATATGTATCAAATGCGCGGCATATTGCGTTATTGCATCAAGCACAACAGGTAATTGAAGATGCGCTTGCTGCAGCTGAATCAGGTGTACCTGTCGATATGATTCAAATCGATGTGACACGTACATGGGAGATTCTTGGTGAAATTATTGGAGATACTGTACAGGAAAGCTTGATTAATCAGCTATTCTCGCAGTTCTGTTTAGGGAAATAAATCGGAATAATAGAGAGGAAGAACAACATGTCAATACAATACGAAGCAGGTAATTTTGACGTAATCGTTGTTGGTGCAGGACATGCGGGTGTGGAATCTGCATATGCAGCTGCGAAAATGGGTGCTAAAACACTCATGCTTACAATTAACTTAGATATGATTGCGTTTATGCCATGTAATCCTTCAGTCGGCGGACCTGCAAAAGGAATCGTTGTTCGTGAAATTGATGCACTTGGCGGTTTAATGGGACGCATTATCGATAAAACACATATTCAAATGCGCATGTTAAATACCGGAAAAGGTCCAGCAGTACGCGCTTTACGTGCACAAGCGGATAAATTCCAATATCAGCATGAGATGAAACGGGTTTTGGAAGAAGAAGAAAACCTTCAAATTCATCAGGCGATGGTCGATGAACTAATTGTAGAGGATGGCGAAGTAAAAGGTGTCATTACACAAGTTGGAGCAATTTACCGTGCACCGGCTGTCATTATTACAACTGGTACGTTTTTACGCGGGGAAATTATTTTAGGAAATCTGAAATATTCTTCTGGTCCAAACAACCAGCAGCCATCGATCAAATTAGCGGATAACCTAAAAGAATTAGGATTTGATTTAATTCGTTTTAAAACAGGTACACCACCGCGTGTAAACAACCGTACAATTGATTACTCAAAAACGGAAATTCAGCCTGGTGATGATGTACCCCGTGCATTCAGTTTTGAAACAACAGAATATATTATGGATCAGCTTCCTTGCTGGTTAACTTATACAACAGAAGAAACACATCGTACAATTGAGGAGAACCTGCATTTGTCTCCAATGTTTTCAGGGATGATCAAAGGGACAGGTCCACGTTACTGCCCATCAATTGAAGATAAAGTAACGCGCTTTAATGACAAACCGCGTCACCAGATTTTCCTGGAGCCTGAAGGACGCAATACACGTGAAGTATATGTCCAAGGTTTATCAACAAGCTTACCGGAGCATGTTCAGAAGAAATTAATCGCATCGATCCCTGGTTTGGAAAATGCCGAAATGATGCGTGCAGGCTATGCGATTGAGTATGATTCAGTGATTCCTACACAATTATGGCCAACATTAGAAACGAAAAAAATCCAAGGTCTTTATACAGCAGGTCAAATTAACGGTACTTCAGGCTATGAAGAAGCAGCAGGGCAAGGCTTAATGGCAGGAATGAATGCCGCAGCAAAAGTTTTGGGCCGTGAAGAAATCATTTTAGACCGTTCAGATGCTTATATCGGTGTTTTAATTGATGACCTGGTTACAAAAGGTACGAATGAACCTTACCGTTTATTAACTTCCCGTGCAGAGTACCGTCTTCTATTACGTCACGATAATGCAGATTTACGTTTAACGGAAATCGGTTATAAAGCAGGGATGATAACGGAAGATCGTTACGCGAAGTTCCAAGAGAAAAAAGCACAGATTGAACAGGAAATCGCCCGTCTGCGTGAAATTATCATCAAGCCGAATGCGACGACACAGGAGGTCATCCGCAATGCTGGCGGAGCAGAACTAAAAGATGGTATCCGCGGAGCAGACCTTTTAAAACGTACTGAAATGACGTATGATTTAGTTGCCTCCCTAATTCCACCAGAAGTGGAACTTACAGGGGATGTAAAAGAACAGATTGAAATTCAATTAAAATATGAAGGGTATATTCAAAAAGCACTTCAGCAAGTAGAGAAAATGAAGAAGCTTGAAGATAAGAAAATACCTGAAAATATCGATTATGATGCTATCCCAAGCTTGGCGACCGAAGCGCGTATGAAGCTTAAAAGTGTTCAGCCGCTTTCAATTGCTCAAGCATCGCGTATTTCAGGTGTAAACCCTGCAGATGTTTCAATTTTACTTGTCTATATTGAGCAAGGTAAAATTGCGAAAGTAACTACGAACTGAATGATGTGAGCGTCTTTATCCAAAAAAGGCGCTCATTCTTTAATATGGAGGAGTCATTTTATGAACGAAAAGCAGTTTATCGAAGCATTGAAGGAAAAGGGTATCGAGCTTTCAGAACACCAGATTGCGCAGTTTAAAAAATATTTTGAACTTTTGGTCGAGTGGAATGAAAAGATGAACTTAACGGCGATTACGGATTTGGAAGGTGTTTATTTAAAGCACTTCTATGATTCAATCAGTGCGTCATTTTATTTTGATTTTACAAAAGTGACAACGGTTTGTGATGTTGGTGCAGGTGCAGGCTTCCCAAGTATCCCGATTAAAATTTGCTTCCCGCATTTGCAAATTACGATTGTCGACTCGCTAAATAAACGAATTACATTTTTAAATCATTTAACAAATGAGTTAAACTTGGATCATATGACGTTTGTCCATGCACGTGCAGAAGAGTTTGGCCAAAATGCAGCATACCGTGAAAAATTCGATGTAGTCACAGCGCGCGCGGTAGCACGTCTTTCTGTATTGTCAGAGCTATGTATTCCTTTAGCAAAAGAAGGCGGTTATTTTGTTGCATTAAAGGCTGCAGCAGGAGCAGAAGAATTAAAAGATGCGACAAAGGCTATCTCTACATTAGGCGGAAAATTAATAGAGGAGTTTGCATTCCATTTACCGGTAGAGGAAAGCGAACGTTCACTTTATGTATTTGATAAAGTAAAATCAACACCAAAAAAATACCCGCGTAAACCAGGTGTTCCTAATAAAACACCGATTAAATAAAAAAATTAACAAAATTTGAAATATATCCGTCTTTTGCTGCATATATATTTATATTTATGTTTTTTTAGTGGATAGAAAAATATAAGTTTATTTTGAAATACAAATGGGTAAAGACACTATTTTGTCCTTTTTTAGGCGAAATCTGTCTTTCTCGTAAATTACTATTCATTGAACACTGTACATTTTTGAATGAATCAGAAATAATATTGTATATGAGGTAGACAGTTTCCTAAAGGTGGTGCCACACGGATGAAAAGTACTTTTTCACGTTTTTTCGGAGGCGGGAGCAAAGAGCCTGAAGTAAAAAGTGAAGTAGAAGTAATAGAGAATATCTCGATGGCTTCAGAAGAAGTAGTTAAAATTCCAATAGACAAAATCATTCCGAACCGTTATCAGCCACGTACAGTTTTTGATGATGAGAAGATTGAAGAATTAGCAAGAACAATTCATACACATGGCGTCATTCAACCAATTGTGATTCGTCCAATGGATAATGACCCGGATAAATATGAAATAATTGCCGGTGAGCGACGTTATCGAGCGATGAAATCTCTACAATGGGTAGAAGTGCCTGCTATTGTACGCAATTTAAATGATCGAGAAACGGCGTCTATTGCCCTGATTGAAAACCTTCAACGTGAGGAATTAACAGCAATTGAAGAAGCGCTTGCTTATCAAAAGTTATTAGGATTGCATCAGCTTACACAAGAAGCGCTTGCACAACGTCTTGGTAAAGGACAATCAACAGTTGCTAATAAATTGCGTTTATTAAAGTTGCCTCAATTTGTTCAGGATGCTATTTTGAATCGTGAAATTTCGGAACGTCATGCCCGGGCTTTAATTGTAGTCAAGGATGAGCAATTACAAATGCAGCTCATTGCAGCGACGAAAGAGTTTGATTGGAATGTTAGACAGCTTGAAGAGCAAATTCAAAAAATTCTAAATCCCGATGAGCCAGAGATAAAAAAACGTAAACCAAGCAGAAAAGCGATTAGCAAAGATGTGCGTATTGCCCTTAATACAATCAAGCAGTCGTTATCGATGGTGACGAAAAGTGGAATAAATGTAAAAACGGAGGAAGAAGATACAGACGATTACTACCAAATCACTGTAAAGATTCCAAAGAAAAAATAAATTATTGAACTGCCCGAAAGATAACGACTTTCTAGGCAGTTTTTTTAGTAGATTAGTAGGAACAGCAAGTTTTTTTGAAATAAATTTAGTTTCATAGCATCGTTTTCTAACATTTTTTGTTAAGATAAAAGAAATAGTATTATAAAAGGAAGATTTAGTAAGCCGAGATTTTTAGACTTTAAAAATATACCTAAATTGAAGTGATGAAAGCAGGTGCGGGTATTGGGACGTATTATTGCGATAGCCAATCAAAAAGGTGGCGTAGGAAAAACGACGACCTCTGTTAACTTAAGTGCATGTTTAGCTATTTTAGGAAAGAAAGTATTAATAATCGATATCGACCCACAAGGTAACGCTTCAAGCGGATTAGGTGTTCGAAAAGGTGACTTGGAAAGCTGTGTATATGATGTATTGATTAATGATGAAGATATTAAAGACGTCATTCAACAAACGGATGTAGAAAATTTATATATTGTTCCTGCTACAATATCATTGGCAGGTGCTGAAATTGAACTTGTGTCCACAATTTCCCGTGAAGTTCGACTGAAAAAATCTTTGCAGGAAATTAAAAATAATTTCGATTTCATTATTATTGATTGTCCGCCATCTCTTGGTTTATTAACAATCAATGCATTGACTGCCTCGGATGCACTGATTATCCCGGTCCAATGTGAATATTATGCATTAGAAGGGTTAAGCCAGTTGCTTTCAACAGTCCGCCTTGTCCAAAAGCATTTGAACAAGGAGTTAATGATTGATGGCGTGTTGCTCACAATGCTCGATGCCCGCACGAATTTAGGGCTTCAAGTAATTGATGAAGTAAAACGCTATTTCCAGGATAAAGTATATCGCTCGATCATTCCTCGTAATGTCCGGTTAAGTGAGGCACCGAGCCATGGTAAACCGGTAATTTTATATGATGCAAAATCACGCGGAGCAGAAATTTACTTAGAGTTTGCAAGGGAAGTGATTAAAAATGGTTAGAGGTTTAGGTAAAGGAATTGATGCGCTTTTTCGTGAAGAGGCCGTACATAAAGAAGATCAGGTACAGCAAATTGCAGTCGGAAAAATTTCAGCAAATCCATTTCAGCCACGTAAAATCTTTGATGAAACTGCAATTGAAGAATTAGCCAGTTCTATTATTGAACATGGTATTATTCAACCGATTGTTGTCCGCAAAAATGCCAGGAAATATGAAATTGTAGCAGGTGAACGTCGTTATCGTGCGGCTGTCAGTGCAGGTTTAACAGAAGTACCTGTCATTGTAAAAGACTTTAATGAGCAGCAAATGATGGAAGTTGCCATATTGGAAAACTTGCAGCGTGAAGATTTAACTCCAATTGAAGAGGCAGAAGCATACAACAGTTTAATTGTGAAACTGAATTTCACCCAAGACGATTTAGCGAAAAGATTAGGAAAAAGCCGTCCGCATATTGCCAACTTGATCCGTCTGTTGCAGTTACCGGAAGACATAAGAGACCTTGTCAACGAAGGAAAACTGACAATGGGGCATGGCCGTGCATTGCTTGGATTAAAAAATAAACGACGTATACCTGAAGTGGCGCATAAAGTAATAAAGGACCACCTTAATGTTCGTCAGTTGGAGAAGTATATCCAAGATTTAAATGAGGCCGTTTCACGTGAAACAAAACCGACGAAAAAAGATATTCATACACAGGCAACAGAGTCCCAGTTACGTGACTATTTTGGAACACAAGTACAAATCAAAAAAGCTAAGAACAAAGGTAAAATTGAAATTGAATTTTATTCGGATGATGATTTGCACCGCATTCTTGAAATATTAAATATGGAACAACAATAAAAAGTGCTGAACAAAAAGTTTCAGCACTTTTTTTATGAACAGTTATAATATAAAAAGATTAATATATAAAATTGGATTTGTCACACAGCAAATAGAAAGAGGAAATTTCATGGTATTACTAGGTTCTCTGTTAAATGCATTATTCATCATTATCGGTGCATTGGTTGGCCGTATTTTTAAAAATATTCCGGAATCCATGCAGCAGACAGTGCTATCCATTATCGGTTTAGTTGTTGCACTGTTAGGAATTCAAATGGGATTGGAGAGTACGAATTTTATTCTTCTTATTGTGAGCTTGATCATTGGTGCGGTCATCGGCGAATGGCTCGATCTTGAAGAGAAATTTAATCGCTTAGGTCGATGGATTGAGTCCCTTTTTGGAAAGCGTGCACAAAAAGGAACGATTGCAGAGGGATTTGTAACCGCAACGCTCATTTTTGTTATCGGCTCAATGGGAATTCTCGGTGCTCTCGATAGCGGCTTGCGCAACGATCACAATATCCTCATCACTAAAGGGATTATCGATGGATTTATGTCGATTATATTAAGTTCAACTTTAGGGATCGGTGTCTTACTATCGGCGGTTCCTGTACTTTTATATCAAGGAACAATTGCCCTATTTGCGGGTGTTATCAGTACATATATTCCTGGCGAAGCACTGGACCTGTTCATCACAGAAATGACGGCAACAGGCGGTATTATGATTATGGCAATCGGTTTGAATATTGCCGGATTAACGAAAATCCGTATAGCCAATCTGCTGCCAGCGATTTTGATGGTTGGGATACTCGTTGCTATTATTTTTCCGTTTCAATAGATGGCGCTGCCATGCTAAAACAAGTGCCCGAACAATTTTATCGCTCATAGAATACGTAACATGCAATCTTGTATTTTGTAATACTTTAGCCTCCATAAAGCCTCCTACATTAACAATTCCTTTAACAGAAATGTTGCCGATAGGGGGCAACTCTTTTTTCACAGCTTTCCCGGGATAAAGAGGACCCTGTTGGATTAGAATAGAACCAATCGCATTTGATTCACCTAAACAAGCATCAATCGCAATAATAAAAGGTTGTTCTTTTTCATTAATAAGCTGTTCATAACGCTCTACTATATTGAGTGCATGAAGCGGTGCCTGCAATGTTCCGATGACCGGAAACGGAAATGAAAAAGTTTGGTGCAGCTGGCTGCCGATAATTGGTCCTAATGCATCACCTGTAGACCGGTCTGTACCGATACAGCAAAAAATAAGTTCTTCATGGTCAAACGGAATCGTTTTTAGAAAGATTTCGCTCAGCTCCCAAACTGCGCTCGTCTGCTCATAATGGACACTATAATTTTGAGGACAGGCTTGTGTCATATTATCACTCCTTTAATTTTCTGATTTAAGTAGATTACTCGAGAAATAAGCTGAAATACGATATATTTATGCAGTATATTCAATTTTAAAGTTTGTTATACAAGAGGTGGTAAATTTGGAAGAAGATTTGAAATTAGATTTAGAGGAATTTTCCGAAACGGATTTAAAAGGACTAGCACACTATACGACAAGGCTCTGGGATTATGTCACAAGTGCTGAATTTTGGGATGCTATTATTATAGCCAGCGCAAAAATTCTGGCGATTATCGTTATTTCTTATGTTGTTGTTTTTATCGGTAAAAAGGTAATTCACCGTGTGTTTATGCTGCGCGTAAGAACGAATGAACGCCGGCACCTTACAATTGTAAAGCTGCTGCAAAGCGTTCTAAGCTATTTAGTGTACTTCTCTGCCATTATGGGGATTTTATCGGCCATGAATATACAAGTAGCTGGATTACTTGCAGGGGCCGGGATTGCTTCTGTGGCGATCGCCTTTGGTGCGCAAAACTTAGTGAAGGATGTCATTACAGGATTTTTCATTATTTTAGAGGATCAGTTTGGTGTAGGGGATTTTGTGAAAATCAATACGGCAGAAGGTACCGTTATGGAAATCGGTCTTCGTACAACAAAAGTTAAGGGAGTAACAGGAGAACAGTTTATTATTCCAAACGGCAGTATTGTAGATGTCATCAATTATTCAATCAATAACTCAAAAGCTACGATAAATATGCAAATTTCGCTCGATGCAAATATTGAAAAAGTGCAGATGGTTATACAAAACTATTTGGATACGTTACCGGAAAAATATGAGGAACTTGTTTCTGCTCCTGTCTTTTTAGGTGTCACAAATACGACAAGCACAGAAGCGACAATTGCTATTACAATAGAAACATTACCATTACAGCAATATTCAATAGCACGTATTATTCGGAAAGATGTAATCGACATCCTAACACGCAACGGTATTCCTCTTGCTGTACCGAAAATGATGTTTTATGAGCGAAATCAGGGAGGAGAATAATAGATGGAAGCAAAGCAGTACGCTCTAAATGACGTTGTGGAAATGAAAAAACAACATCCTTGTGGCACAAACGAATGGAAAGTAATTCGATTAGGTGCCGATATTCGCATAAAATGTGAGGGCTGCGGACATAGCGTTATGATTCCACGCCGCGAGTTTGATAAGAAAATGAAGAAAATTTTACGCCAGGCAGAAGAAGTCTAAAAGCAAAATAGACTTTTGTGCCCGCAATCAATATAATAGACAAGGTTGTAAAATTTAATGGACAGAAAAATCCATAAAATAATTAATAATAAATTTAAATGAACTGAACATAGAAAGGTTGTGTCAATATGGCATTAACAGCTGGTATTGTTGGTTTACCTAACGTAGGGAAATCGACTTTATTCAACGCAATTACAAAAGCAGGCGCTCTTGCGGCTAACTATCCGTTCGCAACAATCGAACCGAACGTTGGCAGCGTAACTGTTCCGGATGAGCGTTTAGACAAATTAACAGAATTAGTAGTACCAAAGAAAACAGTTCCGACAACTTTTGAATTTACAGATATCGCTGGTATCGTAAAAGGTGCTTCTACTGGTGAAGGTTTAGGAAACAAATTCCTTGCCCATATTCGTGAAGTAGATGCAATTTGCCAAGTTGTTCGTTGTTTTGAAGATGAAAATATTACACATGTTTCGGGTACAGTTAACCCGATCGATGACATTGAAGTTATTAATTTAGAGTTAATTTTAGCGGATATGGAATCAGTGGATAAACGTATTGCACGTGTAGCAAAAATGGCAAAACAAAAAGATAAAGAAGCAATGGTGGAAGAGCCGATTCTTCAAAAACTTAAAGAAGTATTGGAAGCTGAAAAACCTGCTCGTGCGGCAGACCTTTCAGATGATGAGAAAAAAGTAATCAAAGGTTTACACCTATTAACGATTAAACCGATGCTTTATGTTGCGAACGTTTCTGAGGATGAGGTAGCGGATCCATCTGAAAACAAGTATGTAAAAATGGTACAAGAATACGCAGCAGCAGAGGGCGCACAAGTAATCACTGTTTGTGCGAAAATTGAAGAAGAAATCTCTGAGTTGGAAGACGATGAGAAAAAGGAATTTTTAGCTGAACTAGGAATTGCTGAATCAGGTTTAGACCAATTGATTAAGGCTTCATACAGCCTGTTAGGTTTAGCTACTTACTTTACAGCTGGTGTACAGGAAGTTCGTGCATGGACATTCCGTAAAGGTATGAAAGCACCACAATGTGCCGGTATTATTCATACTGATTTTGAACGCGGTTTTATCCGTGCTGAAACAGTAGCATTTACGGATTTAGTAGAGTACGGTTCAAAGCCGGCTGCAAAAGAAGCAGGTCGAGTGCGCGCTGAAGGTAAAGAATATGTAGTACAAGACGGCGACGTAATGGAATTCTTATTTAACGTATAATTAGCAGACGCTTTGTGAGTAGAAATTTATCCTCACAAAGCGTTTATTTATATAGAAAATAATCTATTTCATTAATATTAAAAGGTACAGCCAGTTGCATAGAGATAACAACTATGATACAATTCATTGATGTGAGTAATAGAAGTTACTTACTCCTTGCTCCCTATTTAGTAGGAGAGCCCAAGTCCATAAGGAGGTGCAAACACAATGAGAAAGTACGAATTAATGTACATCATCCGCCCAAACATTGAAGAAGAAGCGAAGAAAGCTTTAGTAGAGCGTTTCCAAGAAATCTTAACTTCAAATGGTGCAGAGATCACAGAAGCAAAAGATTGGGGTAAGCGTCGTTTAGCTTACGAAATCAATGACTTCCGCGAAGGTTTCTACCAAATCGTGAAAGTTAACGCTGGTACTGAAGCTATCAACGAGTATACTCGTCTAGCTAACATCAGCGAAGACATCATCCGTCACATCGCAGTACGCGAAGAAGAAAAATAATTTTTAAACTTAAATGCTGAAAAAAGGAGGGCGCATTGATGATTAACCGTGTCGTATTAGTCGGAAGGCTTACAAAGGATCCAGAGCTTCGTTACACACCGAGTGGAGTTCCAATGGCACGTTTTACGATTGCCGTAAACCGTACATTTTCGAGCCAGTCGGGTGAACGCGAAGCAGATTTCATAGGCTGTATCGCCTGGAGAAAACAAGCTGAAAACTTGGCAAACTTCATGAGAAAAGGAAGTTTGATTGGTGTAGAGGGTCGTATTCAAACAGGTAGCTTTGAAGGACAAGATGGAAAGCGTGTGTATACTACAGATGTCGTTGCTGATTCAGTGCAGTTCCTAGAACCACGTGGAGGAGCTAATGCATCACAAGGTGCACCAAGCCAACAATATAGCGGTGGGCAAAATTATGGTGGTCAGCCATCTTATAATCAGCCTAACCAACAATTTGGGGGCGCGCAATCACAGGATTCTTACGGTTCTTATCAACAGCCAGCCCAAAATCAGCAAAATTATACACGTGTAGATGAAGATCCATTTGCTAACAGCAAAGGACCGATTGAAGTTTCGGAAGACGATTTACCGTTCTAAGAGCTTCACATCTATAATTAAAAATTAAAAGGAGGAACACGATAATGGCACCACGTCGCGGAGGCCGCAAACGCCGTAAAGTTTGCTACTTCACTTCAAATAACATTACGCACATCGACTACAAAGATGTAGATCTTTTAAAGAAATTCATCTCTGAGCGCGGTAAAATTTTACCACGTCGCGTAACTGGTACTTCTGCTAAATACCAACGTAAACTTACAAACGCAATCAAAGTTTCACGTATTATGGCATTATTACCATTCGTAGCTGAAGAAAAATAATTTTTCTTAAAAGTACAGCATAGGCTTATTCGGCCTCTGCTGTACTTTTTTTATTGTACGAGGTTTATACAGTTCCATATAAAAAAGGCTGCCACAAGATTACTCGTGACAGCCTGATAAGGGCAATAGCCTATTTAAAGGCCGTTGCGTTATTATTTTGTAATTAGTTCAAGATTGACCGGAATTACTTCTTCAACCATTTCACCGTTTAAATAAGCAATCGCTGTTTCCATTGCAATTTTTCCGATTTCATCAGGTTTTTGTGCAACCGTTGCGGCTAAACTTCCTGCTTTTACAGCAGCTACCGCATCGTCAGTCGCATCAAAGCCGACTACTACAATCTTCTTACCTGAAGCCGAAATTGCTTCTTGTGCACCTAATGCCATTTCGTCATTATGTGCAAATACGGCTGTAATATCCGGGTTGGACTGCAGGATATTCTCCATTACTGTTAAGCCTTCAGAGCGGTTAAAGTTCGCTGTTTGCTTGGCAACGACATCTAGTATACCTGTGACAGCCTCATTGAATCCTTGTCCGCGATCACGCGCAGCAGACGACCCTGCGACACCTTCCAATTCAACAACTTTGGCACCTTCACCAACCAGCTCTGTAATATAATCTCCAGCCAGCTTTCCGCCAGCTACGTTATCAGAGGCGATATGTGATACAACTTCGCCACCTTCAGATGAACGGTCTACCGTGATGACCGGAATATTTAAAGCATTCGCAGATTCAACTGCCGTTGCAACAGCAACTGAATCTACCGGATTGATGATGATCAGATCAACGTTTTGTTGGATTAAATCTTCAATATCGGAAGCTTGCTTGGATGCGTTATCCTGCGCATCAACAATCGTTGTTTTCACACCGAGCTCTTTCGCCTTCGCTTCTGCATTTTCACTTAGCGTTACGAAGAAAGGATTGTTTAAAGTTGAAATTGACATACCGATTGTTAATGTATCATTACTGCTTTCTGTTGATTTAGCCGATGTTCCGAAAGAAGGTTCCAAAGAGAAGCCTGGTTTTACCGAACAAGCCGCAAGCATCACCGTGGCCAAAAGTGCCATTAATAATATTAAATGTTTTTTCACGCTAATGACCTCCTTCTATGCTGTTTTTTTACGGTCGATTAACACCGCGATTAAAATTACAATTCCTTTTACTACTTGCTGGAAGAATGAAGAAACACCGATTAAGTTCAATCCGTTATTCAACACCCCAATAATCAAGGCACCTACTAATGTACCGAAAATCCAGCCTTTACCGCCCGTTAAACTTGTTCCGCCTAAAACAACAGCTGCAATTGCATCCAACTCATAAGATGTCCCTGCTGTTGGCTGTGCAGAGTTTAGACGAGATGTTAAAATCAGCGCAGATAAAGCGGCTAACATACCTGTTAATGAGTATACGGCAATTTTTACACGATCTACATTGATTCCTGATAATTTAGATGCGGATTCATTGCCGCCTACTGCATAGACACGGCGTCCGAATGTTGTTTTATGCATAATTACATATAACGCAATGAAAGCGAGAATCATTGTACATACCGGGACTGGAATACCGAAGAAATATCCTTTACCCAGCATTTGGAATGTAATTTCATTTCCTAAATCTGAAACAGGACGACCATCCGTATACACTAATGTTAAACCGCGGTAAATCGTCATTGTTGCCAATGTTGCGATGAATGGTGCTACTTTTCCTTTTGCAATGATGACACCATTGACAGCACCAAGAACGGCACCTAATAACAAGGCCGCCAGAATTGTTAATACAGGATCTATTCCTGAAGCGAGCATTGTGGCAGCTACGGCACCTGTAAGGGCTAATGTCGAACCGACCGACAAATCGATGCCGCCGGTTAAAATAACAAAAGTCATACCAAATGCGATAAGTGCACTAATCGAAACCTGACGTAAAATATTTAAAACATTATCTGTTGTCATAAAGCTTGGATTTAAAATCGTAATGACAATTACAATCAAAAATAATCCTAAAAGAGGACCTAGCTTTCCTAACATTTCTTTCGAGCTAGTTTTTAACAATTTCTTCTCCTCCTGTTGCGTAATGCATAATAGTTTCTTGTGTTAAGTCAACATTGTCTAAAATTGCCGTTTGGCGTCCTTCGTGCATGATCATTACACGGTCAGCCATACCTAACACTTCCGTTAGCTCTGAGGAAATCATTAAAATGGCTACACCTTGCTCAGCTAACTGATTCATAATCGAGTAGATTTCCTTTTTTGCACCGATATCAACACCGCGAGTAGGCTCGTCCAAAATTAAAATATCCGGTTTTGTACTTAACCACTTTGCGATAACTACTTTTTGCTGATTACCGCCGCTTAATGAGCCGACAGCCTGTGCCGCATCACTGCAGCGTATATTTAGCTGATCAATATATTTAGCAGCATGCAATTGCTCTTCTTGTGGTTGAATAAAACCACTTTTTGCAATTGCTTTTAAATTTGTTAAAAACATATTTTCCTTAATTGAAAAATCCAGTACAAGACCTTCTGTTTTGCGGTCTTCCGTCACAAATCCAATCCCGTAATTCATTGCCTGAATCGGATTTTTAATCGATGCTTTTTTCCCGTGGATAAAAATATCACCTTTGGATTTTTTAAGGTTTCCAAAAATCGCCTGGGCTACTTCTGTACGGCCTGCTCCCATTAAACCGGCGAATGCCAGGATTTCCCCTTTACGGATCTGGAAGTTTATATCTTTGCATAGTTCAGGACATGTCAGCCCTTTTACTTCTAAAGCGACTTCCCCAATCTTTGCATTACGGCTTGGATAACGTTCACCAAGCTCACGCCCGACCATCATTTTAACGATTTCATCAAAAGTTGTTTTTGGAATTTCACGAACCCCAACATACTCACCATCACGTAAAATGGTAATTCGATCACAAATTGCAAAAATCTCTTCCATACGATGTGAAATATAAACGAACGAAATACCTTTTGCCTTCAGTTCCCGGATCGTTTCAAAAAGTGTTTCAATTTCACGATCTGTAAGGGCAGCGGTCGGTTCATCCATTACGATATACTTCGCTTCCGAATTAATCGCTTTGGCAATTTCGATCAGTTGTTGTTTTCCGACTGACAGTGAACCCGCAGGCTGACGTACATCAATATGCAAACCGAGTTTTGCCAACAGAGCCTTTGCTTCTTTATTCATTTCGCGCGTACGAAGGAATCCCGTACGACCGATTGTTTTTTCTTTTCCTAAAAAAAGGTTTTCTGCTACAGATAAATGCGGCAAAATGTTTAATTCCTGGTGAATTACGTGAATGCCTAGGTTTTCTGCGTCTTTTGCTGAAGTAAATGTATACGACTGACCATCAACTAGCACATCGCCATTGTCACGCGAGTAAATACCGGCCAAAATTTTCATCATCGTTGATTTACCGGCACCATTTTCACCCATTAAGGCATGGATTTCCCCATCTAACAGGGTGAACTCAACATTATTTAATACGACGTTGCCACTGAATGCTTTTTTTATGCCCTTCATTTCAATCATGTTCCGTCACCTACCTTAGAAAATTACGCCGCTTTGTAGCATGATATTGGCGTATGGTGTTATTTCACCTGTACGAATAATGACCTTTGCTTCGCTCGACATCTTTTTGAATTGTTCATGTGATATATATGTAACCGGTTCCACAATTTTCAATAAAGATGAATGAATTGTTTCGTTTGCAGTTACGATTTCTTCAGCTAAGTAACAATGTTCCACTTTTAAATCTTCCAGAACGACTTCTAAAATTGTCATAAATCCAGGTTCTCCGAGCTTGTATGCTAAATCGATACATGTAACGCCGTCCGGAATCGGTAATCCGCAATCGGCAATAACAATTTTATCTGTATGACCTAAGCGTGCAAATATGCCGGCCAATTCGCGATTTAAAATGCCCTGTTTCTTCATTTTGCGCCGTCCTTTCGAGCAGTCACCTCATCTAATTTTGGCATACCGCCTTGGGCACCAAATTTTTCAACGGATAATGACGCCGCTAAATTCGCAAAAAATACCGCTTCTTCAATCGACTGCCCGTTTGTAATCGCATGTGCGAATGCACCGTTAAATGTATCACCGGCACCTGTTGTATCAACAGCAGTTGTTTTATATCCTTTTACGTGCACATGTTTTGATCCATCGTAGTAGCGTGCACCATCTTCACCTAATGTTACGATTAACTGATTTGGATATTTTTCCAATGCTGCTTCAACATCGTCTCCAAAGAGCAGGGCACATTCAGTTTCGTTTGGTGTTAAGTATTTAATATTAGGCATCCACTCAATGTCGAAGTTTGCTGCCGGGGCAGGGTTGAATAGTACAGGTACTTGAAGTTCTTTGCATAACTTTAAGCTGTACTCAATCGTTTCCACTGGAATTTCAAGCTGCATTACTACTAACTGACTGTTTTCAATGACCGTTTTTGCTGAAGCAATCTCTTCCGGTGTTACTTTAGAGTTCGCCCCTGGTACAACGACAATGCGGTTGTCCGATTCGTGGAGTAAAATATTTGCAATGCCAGTAGCACCATTTGTATTTATAACTAAGCTTGTATCTATATTTTCTTCATTAAGGTTTGCACGCAGCTCCGTACCGAAGCTGTCTGTGCCGACAGCACCCAACATTTTAACCTGGCTGCCTAGACGGGCAGCAGCTACTGCCTGATTTGCACCTTTACCGCCTGGAACCGTTGTAAATAAGCTTCCTAAAACAGTTTCCCCTTTTTTAGGGAATACATCCATTTGAACAACTAGGTCCATATTGATGCTACCTATTACCGTAATCATTTTGCAGCTTCCTTTCTTGTCGTCCCTCGCACAATTAGTTGTGGATCTATATTTAATACCGTTTGTATAATTTCTTTGCCTTCAATCTGTTCAATTAACATTGTTGCGGCTGCAGCACCCATCTTGTATAAATCCTGGCCGACCGTTGTTAATGGGGGTGATACCATTTCACCAAGTGCAATTCCGTCAAAGCCTACAATTTGCATGTCCTCCGGTACGCGCTTACCAAGTTTATGCGCAATATGGAGTGCAGCAATGGCTAATGTATCACTGCTTGCAAAAATACCTTCAATCTGCGGGTTTACTGATAAAGTCTGTTCAATCGCTTCGGCAGCAACTTTAAAATCGAATGATGTTGTGATAATAATTGGCTCCAGTCCTTGTTCATCCGTTGCTTCAAGAAATCCGGTAAGGCGGTCATCCGCGGTTTTTAAACCTTGTGGACCACGAATACACAGTAAATTTCTTGCCCCATTTTTAAATAAGTACTCCGCCCCAATCCTGGCCCCTTTTTGGTTATCGGTTGCCACAGTCGGGATAGTCGCGTCGATTATTCGGTCAAGTGCAACGATTGGCGTATTAATGGACATATAAACAGAAGGGTCCAGTAAGCTTGTTGCTACTATTAAGCCTGCAACATATGTTTGTGACAGACGCTCTAAATATAACAGCTCTTTTTCCATCTGGTCGTCTGAATTACAAAGAACAACTGTATAGCCATAGGACCATGCCATGTCTTCCACTGCACGCGCCAGTTCTGGGAAATATGGATTTTTTATATCCGGAACAATAAGACCAATAATATTGGATTGTTTTTTACTTAATGAACGTGCAACACTGCTTGGCTTATAATCCAGCTCAAGAATTGCCTTTTCAATACGTTCTGATGATTTTTTACTGACATAACCATTTTGGTTTAAGTAGCGTGATACTGTTGCCACAGAAAGATTTGCAACCTTTGCTACATCTTTAATGTTAACCATCTATCCGCCCCCTAAACAAAATGTGTTACCGGTTACATAATATATGCTATACAATACAAATTGTCAACGAAATAAAGGACATAAAGAACAGAAAAACAGCTTCCATTACGTAGAACCTAGTTATTCAGACAAAAAATACTCCATATTAAGTTATACTAAAAAAATTATAATGACATACTAATGATTTCTTTTATATTCGATGTAATGGATTCCCTTCCTATATATTGGTCATATGCCAGTATTTGCATGCACTTATAAAGCTTTAGATATAGGCGGATATTTAAAGTTTGGGGAAGTTAATGGGACTGTCATAATGGATTGGTTCGATTCATTCTTCTTATCGTAACGGTTATTTTGTTTGACCATGCAAAAATGGTACAATAGGAAGGTGAGAAAAGTTGATAGTAGACTGGTCGAAAAGCCGGCCAAAAGTAATAGCAAAGTTTGAATAGTCCTTGCATTATAGTCTAGCGAACAACAGATAAGGAAGGTTCTCCATGCAAAATAATCAATCAAGAAAGCTGGCACATGGTGCAATGATGATTGCGCTGTTCACTGTGCTGATGGCAATCGTATTTTATATTCCTTTGGCGAATATTATCGCGGCGATTATTGCTCCATTACCGATGATTTGGTATAGCGCAAACTATAATCGGAAGTCATCGCTTTTAGTCGCAGTAATTGCTGTATTTGTTACTTTTTTTATTGGTGGACTGCTATTACTGCCTGCGTCATTAATCTTTGCGGCAGCAGGTGTAGCGATAGGGGATGCTATTTTTCATAAAAAAAGTAAAGTATTTATGTTTATCTCAACGAGTCTTGTCCTGCTGATCACATTTGCGATTCAGTATTTAATTTCATTGCGTTTGTTTGAGGTAGATTTTATTCGGGATTCCCTTGCGCTCATGAAGACAAGCTATATGGAATCGATTAAAATGACGGAGAGTCTGACTGGACAACCTGTGCCCAAAGAAACAATGGAACTGGCGAATACAATGTTAAATACGTTGGAAATGACAATACCGGCTTCCATTACGTTTGCCATGTTGTTTTTAACATTTATTATTATTACTGTTAATTTACCGATTTTAAAACGCTTAAAAGTAGACGTACCGAAGTTTGCGAAGTTCAGTGAATTACGTTTACCGCGATCGGTGTTATGGTATTACTTGATCGTTTTATCAGTGAATTTATTCGTTCGTCCAGAGGCCGATTCTACATTGGCTATTATTATGCTAAATATTTCAATGGTATTATGGGTATTATTAACAATACAAGGTGTTTCATTTATACATTTTGTCATTGATTCGTTTGGCTATCCGAAGTTTATAAAAGTTTTGAGTACAATTTTAGCGATACCTCTTTATTCATTTGTTATTTTAGTAGGTATTGTTGATTTAGGCTTTAATGCACGTAATTACATTCGAGAAAAGAGTCAGAAATGAGGAGCTGATGGGAATGGGGGTTTTTCGTAAAAGACCAATTCGATATCCACTATTAGTATTGTTTTTACTTGGTGCAGTAGCAGCTATCCTTATTATGATGTGGAATGTATGGGTGGGAATAGCCTTTATAGCTATTTATTCAGCAGCAGCTTACTACACGGTAAAAGTTGAATTATTAACATATGTAGAAACCGAAAAGCATATACAAGCACTTTCCTACCGGATGGAGGATGTCGGAAAAGAGGCATTCCTGGAAATGCCATTCGGAATCCTGTTAATGAATGATGAAATGACGGTGGAATGGGCAAATCCGTTTATGCTCCGCGTCCTGCAGCAAGAATCGCTGGTCGGATATGAAATGGAAATGATTTCAGAAGAGCTGCCTCTACTTGTTAATCAAGACCAAAAAAATGAAACGGTCATTGCCATCAATGATCGGAAATATCATATTTATTATAAAGAAGAAGAGAAACTTTTCTATTTCTTTGATATTACAAAGCAAGCGCAGATTGAAAAGCAATATATGGCGGACCGTACAGTACTCGCTATTCTATTTATCGATAACTATGATGAGCTTACTTCGGGCATGGATGATCAGGCACGAAGCGTCACCAATACGATGATGACATCGATTATAAATGAATGGGCGGCAAATTATGATATTTTTGTTAAAAGAATCGCATCGGACCGTTACATGGCTGTGTTAAAT
This sequence comes from Solibacillus sp. FSL W7-1436, assembly GCF_038007305.1. Taxonomy (NCBI): domain Bacteria; kingdom Bacillati; phylum Bacillota; class Bacilli; order Caryophanales; family Caryophanaceae; genus Solibacillus; species Solibacillus sp. FSL W7-1436. The sequence goes on along the minus strand of NZ_JBBOWV010000001.1, from coordinate 1,367,519 downwards.
GAATCGATTTTATCGGAACTTGAGCAGAAGCGTTTTTCAATTTTAGATGTAATTCGTGAACGAACACTGATGCAGAAAAATTTATCATTAACATTAAGTATCGGTATTGGAGCAGGATCTCAATCTCTTGTGGAGCTTGGGCAATTAGCACAATCCGGACTTGATCTGGTTCTGGGCCGTGGCGGTGACCAAGTTGCCATTAAGCAGTCCAATGGTAAGATTCGCTTTTATGGCGGTAAAACAAACCCTGTTGAAAAGCGCACAAGAGTACGTGCCCGTGTAATCTCGCATGCACTGAGTGATTTAATTCAGGATAGTGACCGCGTTTTCGTAATGGGTCATAAAAATCCCGATATGGATTCAATAGGAGCATCTGTCGGTGTACGTAAAATGGTTGCGATGAACGGTATTGAAGGATTTGTCGTAGTCAATTTTGATGAAGTACGCGGGAGTGTAGACCGGTTAATGACCGAACTGGAGCAAAAAACCGATTTTTACGATCGCTTTATTACACCGGACGAAGCTTTATCGAAAATCACTCCAAAATCACTTGTAGTTATTGTCGATACACATAAGCCGAGTATGGTAATTGATAGTCGAATACTAAGCAAAACGGATAAGGTTGTTGTTATCGACCATCACCGTCGTGGTGAAGAGTTTATCAATAATCCTACTTTAGTATATATGGAGCCGTATGCATCCTCTACAGCAGAACTTATTACGGAGCTGCTGGAATACCAGCCTCAAAATGAAAAGTTATTGCCGCTTGAAGCGACAGCATTATTATCTGGTATTATAGTGGATACAAAAAGCTTTACATTAAGAACAGGTGCGCGTACATTTGAAGCCGCTTCATATTTACGTACATTTGGTGCTGATACGGTGCTGATTCAACGTCTTTTAAAAGAAGATGTAGAAACATATGTCGCCCGTTCGAAAATTATTCAAACTGTTGAATTTCCGTTTGCAGGAATTGCGGTTGCACATGGTGAAGATTCAAAAGTATATGATTCAGTATTAATCGCACAAACAGCAGACATTTTATTAACAATGAAGGATGTCGGTGCCTCATTTGTCATTGCCCATCGCAATGATGGACTAATCGGTATTAGTGCACGTTCTTTAGGAGAAGTGAATGTCCAGCTTGTCATGGAAAAGCTTGGCGGTGGAGGCCATTTAACAAATGCCGCTACCCAGATGGAAGCACAAACCATTGATGAAGTGAAAAAATATTTATATGAAGCAATTAATGAAGTAGTCGAAGGGAGTAATGAATCATGAAAGTAGTATTTTTAAAAGACGTAAAAGGTAAAGGCAAAAAAGGTGAAATCAAAGAAGTGGCAGAAGGTTATGCACGCAACTTTTTAATTAAAAACGGTTATGCAAAAGAAGCCAATAACCAGGCAATCAGCGAACTGCAAGGTCAAAAGCGTTTAGAAGAAAAAAATGCGGCAGCAGAGTTGCAGGCAGCGAAAGATTTAAAAGAGCAATTAGAAGCAATTACAGTAGAAGTAAAAGCGAAATCAGGTGAAGGTGGTCGCCTATTTGGTTCAGTTTCTACAAAGCAAATTGCAGATGCATTACAAAAGAAACATGGTTTTAAAGTAGATAAACGTAAAATGGATTGTAATGACGGACTTCGTTCATTAGGTTTTGCCAATGTACCAGTGAAATTACATCAAGATGTAAAGGCTACTTTAAAGGTACATGTAATTGAAGAATAAGGAGCGACAACAATGAACGAATCCATGATGGACCGTGTTCCTCCGCATAATAGCGAAGCGGAACAATCGGTCATTGGAGCCGTATTCCTTGAACCACAAGCTCTAATAACAGCATCTGAAATTGTTGTAGCAGATGATTTTTATCATATTGCCCATCAAAAGATTTTCCAAACGATGCTGAACTTGAGTGATCAGGGAAAAGCAATTGATCTTGTCACTGTAACGGAAGAATTATCAGCAAAAAAAGAGCTCGAGGATATTGGCGGATTAAGCTATATTACTGAATTGGCAAGTGCAGTTCCGACAGCTGCCAATATCGCACATTACGCAAAGATAGTGGAGGAAAAGGCGATTTTACGTCGCCTTATTCGCGTTGCCTCTAAAATTGCGGATGACGGATATACACGGGAAGACGAGGTAGAGGTTCTTTTAGCCGAAGCTGAAAAGAAAATGCTTGAAGTTTCAAACCGTAAAAATGCGGGTGACTTTAAGCACGTAAAAGATGTACTCGTTCAAACATTTGATAATATTGAACAGCTTCAGTCACGTGACGGAGATGTGACAGGTATTCCTACCGGCTTCCGTGATTTGGACAAGATGACGGCCGGTTTCCAACGCAACGATTTAATTATTGTGGCAGCCCGTCCTTCAGTTGGTAAAACAGCCTTTGCCCTAAACGTAGCCCAAAGTGTTGCTGTAAAGGCCCGTGAAAATGTAGCCATTTTCTCACTTGAGATGGGCGCGGATCAGCTTGTCATGCGTATGTTATGTGCAGAGGGGAATATTGATGCACAACGTTTGCGTACAGGGGCTTTAGAGACAGAGGACTGGAGCAAGCTGACGATGGCAATGGGAAGTTTATCAAATTCCGGGATTTATATCGATGACTCTCCTGGCGTCCGCATGACGGATATACGTGCAAAATGCCGTCGATTGGCTAAGGAAAGCGGTTTGGGAATGATCTTAATCGATTACTTGCAGCTTATTTTAGGCAGCGGTAAGCCAGGGGAAAACCGTCAGCAGGAAGTATCGGAAATTTCCCGTTCTTTAAAAGGCTTAGCGCGTGAATTAAAAGTACCTGTAATAGCCTTGTCACAGCTGTCTCGTGGTGTAGAGCAGCGTCAAGATAAACGACCGATGATGAGTGACTTGCGTGAATCCGGTTCAATCGAGCAGGATGCCGATATTGTAGCCTTCTTATACCGTGATGACTACTATGATAAAGAATCGGAAAGTAAAGATATTATCGAAATCATTATTGCGAAACAGCGTAACGGTCCAACAGGAACTGTAAGTTTGGCATTCCGTAAAGAATATAATAAGTTCCTGAACTTAGAATTTACCCCTCCTCCACGAGAGGAATGATACTTAAACACGAACATTACACATTAGTTAAATGTGGATGTTCGTGTTTTTTGTTGACATTTAGGATTTGAAATTGATAAAATGTTCATGTTTCATCATTAAGGAATTAAAAGGTAAATTCTTATGAAAAAGAATGAAATACTTAATACATAATCATTAGGTGAATCATTCGTCGGAGGTGCATATAGATGACAGCTGTAGTTGTAGTAGGTACGCAATGGGGAGATGAAGGAAAAGGTAAAATTACGGATTTCCTTTCAAAAAGAGCAGATGCAATCGCACGTTATGCTGGTGGAGATAACGCGGGACATACAATTAAAATTGGTGAAGAGACATATAAATTGCATTTAATCCCTTCAGGAATTTTTTATCCGGATAAACTTTCGGTTATAGGAAATGGTGTAGTTCTTAATCCAAAGTCAATTGTAACGGAATTAAAAGGACTGCAAGCTAGAGGAATTGATACTTCCAATTTAAGAATTTCCAACCGTGCACATGTTATTTTGCCATATCATATTTATCAGGATATCGTAGAGGAAGAGTCACGTGGTGATGAAAAAATAGGAACAACAGCAAAAGGTATTGGTCCATGCTACCAAGATAAAGTTGCGCGAATCGGAATCCGTGTAGCAGATCTTTTAGATAAAGAAACATTTGAAAAAAAATTACGTGCAAATCTAATATTAAAAAATCGTTTATTTACGAAGTTTTATGAAGTAGAAGGCTTACAATATGATGATATTTTCGAGGAATACTACGCATATGGTCAAGAAATTGCCCAATATGTAACGGATACATCAAAAGTACTGAATGATGTTATTGATGAAGGCGGTAAAGTGCTGTTTGAGGGTGCGCAAGGAATTATGCTTGATGTCGATCAGGGTACTTATCCATATGTAACATCTTCAAATCCAGTGGCAGGCGGTACAGCAATCGGATCAGGTGTAGGTCCAACAGCTGTAGAACGTGTTGTTGGTGTATGTAAAGCATATACATCCCGTGTTGGTGATGGCCCATTCCCATCTGAGCTTCATGATGAAATTGGCCAGCAAATTCGTGAAGTAGGCCGTGAATATGGTACAACAACAGGTCGCCCGCGTCGTGTTGGATGGTTTGACTCGGTTGTCGTTCGTCATTCGCGCCGAGTTTCGGGGATAACAGATCTGGCTTTAAACTCTATAGATGTATTATCAGGCCTTGAAACAGTTAAAATTTGTACAGCGTATGAATATAACGGCGAACAAATTACAGAATACCCGGCAAACCTGGAAATCATTGAACAATGTAAACCAGTCTATGAAGAACTGCCAGGTTGGTCAGAAGATATAACAAACGTTCGGGCATTTGATGACCTACCTGAAAATGCGAAAAATTACGTACAGCGTATTGTTGAGCTTACAGGTATTTCATTGATGACGTTCTCAGTTGGTCCTTCACGCGAGCAAACAAATATTGTAAATGAAATTTGGAAATAATGATTTGAATTAATGGAGTGTATTAAAAGTCTATCCGGCTTTTAATACGCTTTTTTTATTAGTAAGAAAAACTATAAATGGATATAAAGTGGGGGTATGTACTATTTTACCTACTAAAAATGTAACATTCTTTTAGAAAATAATACATTTACATTACAAAAAGACTGGAACGGTTCATTTGAAATGTGAAATATGCTACATTAGCAAAGTGTGTTTTTAGTCACCGCTAGTTATTTTAATGAAAATACATCATTTTTATAGAACAGATCTAGTTGAAAGGAGCTTTATCATGAGTTCAAAAGGAAACAAGTTAGACTTAAAAAAATCAAATCTAAGTCTAATGAATCGTCATAATAGAAAACTTAAAATGGCTGCATTATTTGCCTTACTTGCTTCTACCGTGACATTCAATATAGGTTTCGCGAATGAAACAGATAAAGAAAAATTCGCTAAAGTTTTCCACGTTTATGTATCTGATACATACGTAGGTAGTGTTGCAGATGAAGCAACAGTAAATGAGGTTATCGAACAAAAAGAGCAAGAGGCAAGCGAACAATATGAAGATTTAACAATTGACGCAGGCGCTGATATCTCACTTATCCCAGAGCAAGTATTTACAGTCGATGCTAATGAAGAGCAGACATTAAAAAACCTTCATGAGGCAATTACTGTTCAGGCAAAAGCCTACTCACTAAAAGTGGGAGAAACAGTCGTTGCATCAGTGAAGGATAGAGAAGAGTTTGAAGCTGTAATTGACGGATTAAAGCTTCAATTTGTGACACAAAATGATTTAAAAGAATTGCAAAACAATGCATCTAAAGATTCTGTACCCGAATTACAAAAGGATGAAACACGTCTGGTAGATCTTACATTATCTACTCCGATTACAGGAGATGAAGTGTTGGCCGAGCCGGCAAATATTGTTTCTGCTAAACAAGCGGTACAACTGTTACAAACAGGAGCATTGGAGCAAGAAGTATATACTGTAAAAGCAGGAGATGTGTTAGGTTCTATTGCAAAAGCACATGATTTATCAACTGCTGAATTATTAAAGATCAATCCTACGCTTAAAGCAGATACTGTCCTGCAAATTGGTGAACAAGTCAATGTAACTGTACAAAAACCATTTGTTACAGTAAAGGCTGTTTATGAAAAGAAAAAAGTAGAGGAAATCGACTTTGCGAAAGTTGTCAAAGAAGATGCAACAATGCTTAAAGGTAAAAAAGTAGTTAAGCAGGAAGGCGAAAAGGGCAAGAAAGAAGTTTCATATTTAATTACCGAAGAGAATGGTGTCCGTACGGAAAGAATACAGTCAGAGGCAAATGTAGTATCAGAGCCTGAAAACCGTATTGTAGTTGTCGGAACGAAAGTAATCCCTTCTGTTGGAACAGGAACTTTTGCTTGGCCGGCAGTGGGAGGCTATATATCAAGTAACATGGGAGAGCGTTGGGGACGTTATCACTACGGAATTGATATTGCCCGCCCATCAAATTATACGATAAAAGCAGCGGACAACGGCATCGTCAAAACTGCAGGCAAGCATTCAACATATGGAAATTATGTAGTGATTAACCATAAAAACGGTTTTGAAACGTTATATGCTCATTTATCTCGTATTGATGTAAAAGTTGGACAAATTGTGGAACAAGGCTCCGCTTTAGGACAAATGGGTTCAACAGGACGATCAACTGGAACACATTTACATTTTGAAGTTCATAAAAACGGTAAAGAAGTAAATCCGTTATCATATTTAAAATAATTTTTAGCAGTCCAAGACAGAATTGGGCTGCTTTTTCTATAATATGGTCTTCAAGTTATGTGGATGGGAAAATTTCAAAAAATATTCTTAAATGGGTGGAATATTTCCCGGAAAATAATCATAGCAATATAGCTGTATAATGCACCAAATGGCAAAGCATGATAGAGTAGTTATAGTAAAAATAAAGATAACCTTTCATAATATATATAGAATTTATGAGAAAAGAGGAATTTTATGATGGATAAAACGATATTAGTTGTGGATGATGAAAAACCAATTGCAGACATTCTGCAGTTTAATTTAATAAAAGAAGGTTATCGCGTTATTTGTGCCTACGATGGGGACGAAGCGCTTCAAAGAGTAGAAGAGGAACAGCCGGATTTAATGTTGCTGGACATTATGCTACCTAAACGTGACGGCATGGAAGTATGTCGTGAAGTCCGTAAAAAATATGATTTCCCAATTATAATGCTAACGGCAAAAGGCTCGGAAATTGATAAAGTACTCGGATTGGAAATGGGTGCTGACGATTATGTAACAAAGCCGTTCAGTACACGTGAATTAATCGCCCGTGTAAAAGCGAATATGCGCCGATTAAATGTTCCTGCTCAAATAGAGGAGGCACAAGCGGAAACGAATGATATTGTAGTGGGCTCTTTAACGATTCAGCCAGATGCCTACTTAGTATTAAAGCGTGACGATTCAATTGAATTAACCCACCGTGAATTTGAATTACTGCACTATTTGGCAAAACATATTGGTCAAGTTATGACACGTGAGCATCTGCTGCAAACAGTATGGGGCTATGATTATTTCGGTGATGTACGGACAGTGGACGTAACAATCCGCCGTTTACGCGAAAAAATTGAAGATAATCCAAGTCATCCTTTATGGATTGTTACAAGACGAGGAGTCGGCTATTACTTACGAAACCCTGAACAGGAGTAAAATACATGCAAAAAGTGAGCTTTTTTAAGTCCATCCATGTAAAGCTTGTATTGATTTATGTCCTATTAATTATTATTGCGCTTCAAATTATAGGTATATATTTTTCAAAGCAGCTGGAGACGAATTTAAAAACGAATTTCCAAGATTCGATTCGCCAAAGAATAGAGCTTGTGCATTATAGTGTGCGTGAAGAAATGATAAAAATACGCGATGAAAATACCCCTCCCTCTTTAGGAGATAGTTTAAAAACGATTTTGGAGGGATTTTCTACAGAAGATATTAACAAAATCTATGTTGTGGACCATCAGGATCGTATATTGGCTACTTCCGACGATGACCAGGCAATTGTAGGTCAGCGTATAAATGAAGAAATTATCCAACGGGCCGTGTCTTCCGAAACTCTGTTGGATAAGATTTCATTGGATCGGGATACAGGCGAGCGTATATGGATAATGGCTGTTCCTATTATGGATAACGTAGGGCTTAAAGAGGATTTAAAAGGTGTCATTTACGTTCAATCGAATATTGAAAAGGTATACGAGCAACTAAATGAAATTAACCGGATTTTTGCAGCAGGTATTGCAGTGTCGCTTGCTATTACAATTATATTAGGAATTTTGGTTGCGCGAACCATTACTCGTCCCATTTCCGATATGCGGAAACAGGCGCAGGCAATGTCAAAAGGAAATTATGCAAGGAAAGTGCGTGTATACGGAACAGATGAAATCGGTCAGTTAGCCATTGCTTTCAACCATCTGACTAATCGTCTGCAGGAAGCACAATCCACGACAGAAGCAGAACGCCGGAAACTGGCAAGTGTACTTAGTAATATGACAGATGGTGTAATTGCAACAGACCGTAAAGGAAAAATTATTCTGATTAATGATCCGGCTTTGGAATTGCTTCATGATTCACGTGAAACAACTTTAAACCGTCCGATTGCATCGGTATTGCGCTTGGACCAGGAGTATAGTTTTGAAGACTTGATTCATATGAAAGATCCTGTGAATCTTGATTTTAGTATGAATGATGCGCCATATGTGTTACGAGCAAATTTTTCCGTAATTCAAAAGGAAACAGGTTTTGTAAATGGTCTGATTACAGTATTGCATGATATTACCGAACAGGAAAAAATTGATATGGAACGTCGTGAATTTGTTGCGAATGTTTCCCATGAATTGCGTACGCCTTTAACGACGATGCGCAGCTATTTAGAAGCGCTTGCAGAAGGTGCATGGAAAGATGAAAATATAGCGCCGACATTTTTAAACGTCACACAAACTGAAACAGAGCGTATGATTCGCCTTGTAAATGATTTGCTGCAATTGTCTAAAATGGACAGCCAGGAGTATGAACTGAATCTGGAGTTTATAGAATTTAACAAGTTTTTCATGCAAATTATCGACCGATTTGAAATGTCGAAATCACAGAATGTCGAGTTTATCCGATTAATTCCAGAAAAGAGCTATTTTGTAGATATTGATACGGATAAGCTGACACAGGTAATAGATAATATCATTTCAAATGCTTTGAAATATTCTCCTGACGGCGGCAATATTCGATTTGGATTTACCGTTCACGATAATATGCTTCGCGTTATGATTTCAGATGATGGTATGGGAATTCCGAAAGAAAATGTGACGCGAATTTTCGATCGCTTTTATCGTGTAGACCGGGCAAGAGCAAGGTCGATGGGCGGAACAGGTTTAGGTCTTGCAATTGCTCGTGAAATGATTGAAGCACACGGCGGGAAAATTTGGGCAGAAAGTGAGGAAGGCCAGGGTACTACGATATTCTTCACATTGCCATATGAATTGGATGAAGCGGGGGATTGGGAATGAAATATGTTGAACAGATAAAATCTCTTTTATTAGCATTCCTCGTTTTACTCAGCATTGTGTTCACACTTCTTATTTGGAATTACAAACCGGAATATGAAACGGTAAAGGAGACCCAGATTGAGGAAGTACTTGTCGGCAAACCGAAGGGCATACAGGAAGTAATAAAACCGTACAGATTGTTATATCGTCAAAATGAGCAATTTTACGGGACAGTCTCTTTAAAACCTTTAGAAGATTTGTACAGTCACTTAAGCTTATGGCAAGTGTACGAGATGGATTTAATTAACGTTGACCTTTCAGACAGTAAAATGAACGAAATACTGCGTAAAAATAATCGTATAACAATGTTTTATAGTGAAGAAATTCCAATGCGTGTTTTCTCTAATCTTTTGTCACTTAATGATTATGAAATACCAGATGCAAGCTTTACACGTCTTATCATAGACTGGTCAAATGTAGAGAAAAGCAGTCAGTTACAGTTGCTTTTCCTGAACACAGAAAAGCGATTATTATATAGAGCATACGCGGGTGTACCGGATAAAGATTATTTCACGAAGAAGATAATTGAACCGGCAAATGATTATAGCCAGTATGTTGAGGTTGAACGGGATGCTTTACGCTCTTTATATGTGCCCAAAGATCCTATAAAATCAGCAAGGTATATGTATTTAAATGAAGAGATTCAACCGGACTTATTTAAAAGAATTCTCTTCACCGAATTAAATATCGTACAACGGAATATTGAAAGTTCTCAATCCGAACGGTTTACTGATGGGACATCGTTAATGACAGTAGACAGTCAAAATCGAATTATAAATTATGTATACCCGACTGCAGAAAGTATTGCACCGATGTCTTCCACGACATTATTGATAGACAGCTATAATTTTGTAAATGACCATGGCGGGTTTACAATGGATTACCGCTTGTCTTCAATGAACATTGGAAGGCACAGTACAGAATACCAGCTATTTGTACAGGGTTTACCTGTTCACAGTAATGTTACGACAACACGTCTCGTAACTACTTGGGGTGAAAACCGCATTTTCCGTTACCGCCGTCCTTACTATTCAATCGGAACAGTTTTCCAAATAGTACAGAGAGAGCTTGAATCAGGAGAACAAGTAGTTGAATCCCTTCGTTTAAAAAATAAAAAATTATTTGAAGAAACAGAGGAAATCCTTGTCGGGTACAAGTTAACGCAGGAAAAAACTGAGGAAGATACAGACGTAATCGTATTGGAGCCAAGATGGTTTGCCGTAACAAACAATGTATGGACAGACCTTTCACCCGAAGAAGCAGGGGGTGATGAAGTTGGATTGGAGTAGAACGAAAACTATTTTTATATGGGTTTTTCTCGTATTGAATCTCTTTTTATATACGCAGTATCTAGAGAGTTATAAAGAAGGCCAGAAAATAGAAGTTTTAGGGGAAACGATGGAAATTGAAGCACGTTTGAAGGGAGATAATATAACGTATATCGCCCTTCCGAACAATAAGGAAAGTGCAGCATATTATTCCGGGCAAATTAAAAATTTCTCTCCATCTGAAGTGCCATACTTTACGAATCAAAGTGCAAAGATTGAAAATAACAATAAGCTGATTGTGACGATGGACAAGCCTGTAAAACCTCAGAAAACCGATACCCGAGATTCATATACTGATTTTGTCCACAATAATGTGTATGAAGGTGATTCCTATGTGCTATGGGATATCGATGAAGAGAAAAAAGAAGCGACATTTTTCCAGAAGGTAAACGATGTAACATTGTATTATAATGTGCGCGGTTATGTAAAACTTTATTGGGATGATGACAACCGCATAGTTTCCTATGAGCAAACAATGCTGGAAGAGCATAAAAAATTAGATAAAGAACAGAATCTATTAACTGCAAGACAAGTATTGCAGATTTTATATGGGAAGAATTTATTAAAACCGGATTCTCAGATAACGGAAATGAATCTAGGTTACTCCACAATCGTTCAATTAACGCAAACACAAGTATTTGCACCAACATGGGAAGTACGGGTAAAGCTGGCTGATGACACAGAGGAAATACATTTTGTGAACGCGGTACAAGGACGAATTGTAGAGATCCAAAATGACTTATCCGAAATTGTCGAGCAGACAGAGGATTTGGAAGAGTAAGGAGTTTTAACAATGCGATTTAGCGTTTTAGCAAGTGGCAGTACTGGAAACGCGGTCTACGTAGAAAATGATGAACATTCATTTTTGATTGATGCAGGCTTAAGCGGAAAGAAAATGGAGCAACTGTTTGCTAATATAGATCGTGATATGAAAAATTTATCAGGCATTTTAGTAACACATGAGCATAGTGATCATATTAAAGGGCTTGGTGTAATAGCACGTAAATATAATATTCCTGTCTTTGCAAATGCAAAAACATGGACAGCGATGGATGGACTAGTAGGAACAATTCCAACGGATTTATGTTTCGATTTTAATATGGAAACAGTAAAAACGTTTGGCGGGCTGGATATTCAATCATTTGCGGTGTCTCACGATGCTGCTGAACCGATGTTCTATACATTCTATGAGAACGGACGAAAGCTTGTTGTCATTACAGATACAGGCTATGTCAGCGACCGTATGAAAGGATATATCTCAGCAGCCGATGCCTACGTGTTTGAAAGTAATCATGATGTGAGCATGCTTCAAATGGGCAAATACCCTTGGAGTATTAAACGCCGTATATTATCGGATGTAGGACATGTTTCAAATGAGGATGCTGCAGTGGCAATGGCTGATGTTGTAGCAGAAAAACCTACGCAGATTTATTTGGCGCATTTAAGTAAAGACAACAATATGAAAGATCTGGCGCGGATGAGCGTAGAACAGACATTACAGTCTTGCGGCATTATTGCAGGAGAATATTTGCATCTGCACGATACCGATGCAAATGAGCCGACAAAGCTTGTGACAGTATAATTTTTGCAAGGCATAATTGAAGTAAATATGGGTAAAAGATAGGTGTGTTAAAAGTTTCTGCTTTTAGCATACCTTTTTTATTTTATTGATAATTTTTAATTAGGTTTTATGTGATTTTCATCTAATTTTAATGTTAAATGTGTATGCTATCAGTAAGAAGAATATAGAAAGGATGAGCAAGATGGGTTACTATCCTGAAGACGATAAGAAAGAAACTCAAAATGATCGTATTGCAGAGCTTGAGGCTCGTTTACAAAGAGAAGAAGAAGAGAAAAAACAGCGGCAAAATAGAAAAGAAAAAAAAGGCGGCAGTAAAGGCGGGTATTTTTTATCTGGTTTAAGTGGTGTTGTCGTTGGTGCTTTATTATTATGGCTCCTGCTTCCTTCGCTGGCAAATCAGTTGCCGGGTGGTAATGAAGTAAACTCGGTTACAAATGATTCTCCAAACTCAACGATTAGTCAAACTGCAACAGAAGTGACAACAGACGTAACGAATGCGGTTGAAAAAGTATCGAGTGCCGTTGTTGGGATAACAAACATTCAAAATGTGGCACCTAACTTTTGGAACCAAAGCACGGGAGAAGCTCAAGCGGTAGGTAGCGGTTCGGGCGTTGTGTATAAAAAAGATGGGAAATTTGCCTTTATCGTAACAAACCATCATGTTGTGGATGGAGCAGAACAAATTGAGGTAACATTGGATGATGGCGAGAAAGTAAAAGCAGAGCTTATCGGTTCTGATATTTGGACAGACTTGGCAATACTTTCAATACCAAGTGAAGGAATTGAGACAGTAGCAGATTTCGGGGATTCGGATGTATTAAAACAAGGTGAAACGGTAATTGCCATAGGGAATCCACTTGGCCTAGACTTTTATGGATCGGTAACAACAGGTGTAATTTCGGGGAAAGACCGCTCCGTACCGGTCGACTTAAATGAAGATGGCGCAGAAGACTGGTCAACAGAAGTATTACAGACGGATGCAGCGATCAACTCAGGGAACTCAGGTGGTGCCTTAGTGAATATTGCAGGTGAATTAATCGGTATAAATTCGATGAAAATTGCCCAGTCTTCAGTTGAGGGCCTAGGATTTGCGATTCCGATCAATTCAGCGATTCCGATCATCGAGCAATTGGAAAAGCACGGGGAAGTTCAACGTCCAACAATGGGCATTTCCTTAGTCGATCTGACGGAAGTACCGGCATATTATCAACAGCAAACATTGAGATTACCGGAGGAAGTCACAAATGGTGTTGTCATTTCCCAAGTTGTAAGAGGGTCTGCTGCGGATAAAGCAGGATTACAGCAGTACGATGTCATTGTAGAAATGGATGGCGAAAAGATCGAAAATGCAATTGAGCTTCGCAAACATTTATATAATGAAAAATCTATTGGCGATACATTAAAAATTAAAGTTTATCGTAACGGTAAAATAGTAGAAGCTAACTTAGAGTTGGTGGAAAATGCACAATTGTAAATGTGGATAACTTAATTAAAGACTGAAATTGTACACAACGGGTAGAGAAGAAAAAGGCTTGTCTTTTCTACTCGTTTTTTGTCTGTTACAATGGGTTGTGGATAACATTTCGAAAATTGTGAATAAGTTTGTGGAAATTTCAGAAAAGAAAGAAGGTTTAAAAATGAAGACTTACAGCTGCGAAACCCATATAGATCATGCGTTAGATATGCATGTGGCGGAAACAGAAAACTTCCCGATGATGGATTTACTATCGGAAGAAGAAAAGTTATCAACAACTTGTTCTTACTGTGAACAGTCAGCAACATATGTTGTATCAAGTAAATAACTTTACACAATATATAGTTTTTACTTGTGGATATGTGCATAACTTTTGTGGATAACTTGTTTGTAAATGGAATGTAAAGGTGGATAAGTTGTGAATATTACTATCATCTCGGTTGGTAAGTTGAAAGAAAAGTATTTAAAAATGGGTATCGAAGAATATGTGAAGCGATTAGGCGGCTACGCAAAAATCGATTTAGTGGAAGTACCGGATGAGAAAGCACCTGAACAGTTAAGTGATGCTGATATGGAAATCGTCAAACGTAAGGAGGGAGACCGTATCCTTGCGAAAATCAATGACGGGACATATGTTATCGCATTGGCACTCGATGGTAAAATGAAAACAAGCGAAGAAATGGCCGCTGATTTAGAGGCGCTGATGACCTACGGGAAAAGCAAAGTTGCATTTGTTATAGGCGGATCATTAGGATTGCATACGGATGTACTTAAGCGCGCAGATGAAAAACTGTGCTTCGGAAAAATGACACTGCCCCACCAGCTGATGAAACTCGTGCTAGTAGAACAGATTTACCGCAGTTTCAGAATTATTAAGGGTGAACCGTACCACAAATAGAGGCAAAAATTGTTGTAGATAAGGTGGTAATTCTTTATCGGAAGCGGGTATTGAAAATGTGTTTTCATTATCCGTTTCACGATATAACAAATGGATAAGTATAAAGGTTTTGGATATATTCATTTCAGTAAAATCAAATTCAAGTTCTATGGCTTTTATAGTTCTAGATTTATCTATTTGCTTGATTGCGATATTATCAATTAACAACTGAAGTAATTGTTTTTGATTTTCTCTAGAAGTCTTCCTATAAACTGACAGGAATTTTTTTAGTAGCTTTTCGATCAACTCTGGTTGAATCACTTTAGAATCGATAGAACCTAATTGTATTATAATCTCATTTTTCTTCTGTTCTAACTCCCTTTTCTCAATGGATACCTTTTGCAATCTTTCTTGCAGAATATCGACAGGAAGAGTATTTTTCTCAAAGGCATCCATATACTTTGCCTGTAATTGTTCAATTTCTTTTAATCGTATGTCAATCTTTTCTAGTTCTTTGTTAAGCTGACTTATCGAATGAGCAGAACTTGAACTTATGTCTGTGAGCGTCTTATATAATCTCTTCTTATTAGAACTAAAATGTTCAATTTTCTTGATAACCGTATCTTCTGCTTCATAAGCCTTAATAGAATTAGCTTTACAAGCAGCTGATCCTTTATTATGAAAATCGCTACAGACGTAATAACGATGTTTCCGTTTCGTCCCATCCTTTCGAGTATGTGTTGTAATCGATGGAACCATTCCTTGACCACAATCAGGACAGCGTAAAAGGCCACTAAGTAAAAATGGTTCGTTTGATTGACGCTGCTTAAATGATTTACTTTTTCTCCTTGCTCGTACAACGCTCCAAAGTTCGTCTGAAATAATAGGTTCATGTTTTCCTTCTACAAGAATGGGATTTGGATTTTTCCCTTTTCTTCGTTTAGAATCCCAATTTTCAAATTTTAGCCAACTGATTTTACCGTTATATATTACATTGTCTAGGATTTGTGCTACACCATTAATAGAGAAATACCGATTCCGTTTCGTCCTATATCCTGCTTTATTTAAATGGTTGGAAATTGCTCTAAGGCCCTTACGATTTGCATACATATGATAGATTAACTGTACTACTTCAGCTTCTTTTTCATTGATAACTAGTTCCTTCTTAACAGTGTCATATCCAAATACAACTCCGCCGTTCCATCTCCCTTCCAAAGCCCTCTGTTTCATTCCAAGCTTAACATTTTCCGCTAATGTATTTCGCTCCATTTCAGCTATTGAAGCCATAATTTGAAGTACTAAGCGACCTATAGGACTACTGGTATCAAAGTTTTCTGAGTAGGATATAAATTTGACGTTGTATTTTTCAAATTTATCTAGCATCATAAGTGTTTCTAGCATATTTCTAGAAAGTCGAGAAATTTTCCAAACTAATACCGCATCAAATCTCTCATTTTCTACATCTTTTATTAGTCTTTTCATTTCCGGCCGTCCTTTTACGGATTTACCGCTAATTCCTTCATCGACATATTCATCAATCACTTCCCAGTTATAGATTTGAGCATATTGCCGGAGTGTTTGAAGTTGAGCAGCTATACTGAAACCTTCTTTTGCTTGTTCTTCTGTACTTACGCGGGCGTAGATGGCTACTCTTCTTATTTCTGTTGTCATAGTTGTCCTCCTTTTATCATTATAATACTATGAAAATAATATTAGAGGAAAAAGGAGTTTAGTATTTATCAGATTGTATTTGTGTGGTAAGTAGTATTACGGAAATTAAATTCAGGACATTATCATTACTTTGAGGAAGATTTATAACTTGTGAAATAGTGTTCTTAATGCTAATAGGGGTTAGTTTAAAATTCAGATTAATATTCGCTCATGAATCATGTGAGATTGCGGAGTTATCCTTTATTACGTAGTTGTATTTTGCAAGAGAAAAGTGCAGAGAATTGCAACGAAAAATACAGAGTGTTGCCACCCGATTTTTTTCACTATTTTCTCGACAATGCATTTGTTAAACGGAAGCTCTGGCCCGTGTAGGAAATAATGTGGGCGTGGTGAATCAAACGATCCACCAGAGCTGCCGTTAAACGTGAATCCGAGAAAATGCGGTTCCACTGACTAAATTCTAAATTTGAAGTGATAATTAAGCTCTTTTGTTCATAGAACTCTGAAATAATTTGAAACAGTAATTCTGCTCCTTCTTTGCCGAAAGGTAAATAACCCATTTCATCTAAAATCATTAAATCAACTTTCTCTAATTTACTTCTAAACTGCTTCAATTTCCCCGTATGTAGGGCGTGCTCTAGCTCCTCAACTAAATGCGATACACGATAAAAACGTACTTCAAATCCATGCTCACAAGCCTTTCGGCCAAGGGCAGAAGCTAAATGTGTTTTACCTGTTCCAGGTGCGCCAACTAAAATGACATTCTCTTTTCTTCGAATAAAATCTAGCTGTTCTAACTCATCTTTCGTTAAATGGCTAGGAAAACAAATATCTTTATGCCACTGGTAGCTTTCTAGCGTTTTTGTATCAATGAAACGAGCTTGTTTCAAGTTACGTGCTATTTTTGCTTGTTCTCTGCCAAGCTGCTCTTTTAATAAAACTTGATACAGATATTCTTCCGGCTCAGTAAAAGGCACTTCTTTAATTGCTTCTGCTACATATGCTAATCTCAATTGCTTACAGAGTGTTAAAATATCTTCATTCATGATTTAACACCTCCGTCCCTTTTGGGGATAAGGCATCATATTCTGTCCAATTAACACCGTAAGGATGTTCAGTTTCTTCAGCCTCACGGCCAATATAATTATAAAAATTTTGATCAATATCATTCATATCATGTGTAAGTAAAAGTGTCAGTAATTCATTAATCCGTTGTTTTCTTAACGCAAGTGAAGGAACTGTTAAATACTCTTTAATGCGCGTTGGCAGATAGATTGAGTAACGGGAATGCCCTACAACACGTGGTTTTTTCAACCAATCTTTTAAGATTTCCTTCCATGGAATAAAACGACGTTTTCTCATATAAGGTCGGGCATCAGATAATAAAATTTCTCCGTCATTTGTGATGACTTTATACGAATCCCAGTAGGTCACACAAGAAAGCTGGACGTAGTTTCTTGCTCTTGGCACATGAATCAAATGCCCATCAAGTTTGAATTCATTATATTTATTAAACTTGATTAAAAACTGCTTAAATACCGGATACGGTTTTTCAGGTAATTTGATTAATTGCTTTTGCTCGCGCTTCCACAGTTCATCAATCATTACTTCTTTTTTATAATGAACTCGTTGACGATCCTTGATTAATTGTTGTTCTAATTGATTCGTTAAATCTTCAAGATCCTTTATTACCGGAGGTAGGCTAAAGAAGTTATAACGAACATAACCTACTTTACCTTCCACATGACCTTTTTCATTTCCTTTTCGTGGGTTACATACTTGCACTTTGAACCCGTAATATTGTTGGAAATGTCGAAAGGCTTCTGTTAGTTGTGCCTCTGAATCGCCTTTTCTTACCTTTTTCACCGCAGGTGTTAAGTTATCAATTCGAATGCTCAATGGGACACCACCAGCCTGTTTAAATAACACTTGAAGTCCGCCTAAAAAGCATTCTAAATTTTCACCCGGCATCGGTACCGCAAATGCTGTATTACTTGCTGGAAATGACATGACCAATGCGTGAACATCAAGTATTTCGCCATCTTGAACAGCTTCCATAATCCCGAAATCTACTTGAGCTTCTCCTTCTGGATGTTCTAAACGTTCATGACCTTTGTCTATTTCGTCTTCTTGTGCTGCTTTCCATTCTTGAATGAAATTACAAAGTGTTCTATAGGAACCTTTGAAGCCCTTCTTTACTAAATCTTCAAACATTTTCTTATTTGTACGGCGTAACTTTTTCTTAAGTTTTAAATCCTCTTCTAACCAATCAATTACGATTTCTCCCCATTCTTCGTCGTACATCATGCCCGTTTTCAAATGAGTTTTCTCTTGAGGCAATTGATCTCCATCGCCATATTTTTTGGCAGTGCGCCAATTCACTTGCATTGTATTGGCAATTTCGGTAATAGATAGTCCTTTTTCATTTCGTAATGTTTTGATACAATTAACTTCAGACATTGCTAGCATCCTTTCTTACCTCCACTTTTTGGATTCGACACCTAAAAGAGTAGAGGGACTTGGGGTGGCTGGCAAGTCTTTTTTTATGCACAAAAATAGTGCAGGACTCTGTACAAATTCTTTGCACTAGTCTGCACTTTTATTTTGCAATAAACAGTAGTAGATGATATACTGCGTACCAATTGAACTTGAACTTACAATATACTGCTTTTCTGAGAAGGAATGCAGCTTTTTTGTGTCCTATATTTTATCCTTTTTGGCTTGAGTGGAGAAATTCATATAGTAGATAAATCTTAATACTTTTTTAAGAACTTAATAAGTGTATGATAAAGTCCCAGTGTAATAATAATGAATAGATAAAAGATAAAACTGGAGGTATTAAAATTGGAAAATCAAGCAGTTGTTGAATTGATCAATGTTAAAAAACAAATTGGAAAAATTACTATTATAGATGACATATCTCTAAGAGTCTTCAAAGGGGAAGTTTTTGGTTTCTTAGGTCCTAATGGTGCTGGGAAAACAACAACCATACGAATGATGGCTGGATTAATTGGGATTACAGAAGGTGAAATTCTTATCAATGGGATTAGTATTAAGAAAAATTACGAAAAAGCTATTTCGAATGTAGGAGGAATTATAGAAAATCCAGAGATGTATAAGTTTATGTCTGGCTATGATAATCTAGTTCATTATGCCAGAATGGTTCCCCAAAAGATAACAAAAGAAAGAATAAATGAAGTCGTTAAACTTGTTGGTCTTGAAAAAAGTATAAAAAATAAAGTAGGCAGATATTCATTAGGGATGCGGCAAAGGTTGGGACTTGCTCAAGCATTGCTCCATTCGCCTTCATTGTTAATTCTAGATGAACCAACAAACGGTCTCGACCCTGCTGGTATCCGTGAAATTAGAACATATATACGAAAAGTTGCACATGAGGAGAACATGGCTGTTTTTGTATCCAGTCATTTGCTAGCAGAGATGCAATTAATGTGTGATCGAATTGGGATTATTCAAAATGGGAAGTTGATTCGCGTGGAAACGATAGGAGAAATGGTTGATGTTTCTAAAGAAGCAACCATTCAATTTCAGGTGAAACCTTTGGATGAAGCCTTTCATTTTTTACAATCCTTATATGAAAAGACAGATATAGAAATAGTAGATGATTTTATTAAGATAAGATTGAAACCAGAACAGATTCCTCAATGTAACAAAGCACTGGTGGAAAATGATTTCATGGTGTATGGAATAATCTCTACTCAAGCTACGCTGGAAGATAAATTCTTAGAAATTACGGAGGAAAAATAGATGGTATCGTTAATTCAATTGATTAGAAACGAAAATATGAAATTATATAAACGTACTGGTACTTGGGTGATGATAGGGTTAATTATATTGGCAATAATTGGTGTAGGGCTTTTTACGAAATTTGTTTTAGATTCAAATGAACAAACAGATTGGAAAGAGCAACTGAAAGCTGAAAATATGCAGTTAGAGAATACGATGAAAGACACTGAACAGTTGGGTATAGGGAGTAATTATGTAAAACAACAATTAGCTATCAATAATTATAGACTTGAAAATGATGATCCACCTATCAATTCTCAATCTTTGTGGGGCTTCATGATTGATGTAACAAATTTTACAGGTTTTGTCGGATTATTTTCTATTGTAGTTGCTGCAGGTATTGTGGCAAGTGAGTTTTCGTGGGGGACCATAAAGTTACTGCTCATTCGACCAGTTAGTCGTTCAAAAATATTACTTTCAAAATATATCACTACCATTTTATTTGCATTATTATTGATTACACTATTGTTTGGTTTATCCTTTATTTTTGGTAGTTTGTTGTTCGGATTTAGTGGGATAGAACAGTCTAATTTAGTATATCAAAATAATCAGGTTGTTGAGCAGAATATGATAACTTACATTATAAGTCTATATGGATTTAATAGTATCGATCTTTTCATGATGCTTACCTTTGCATTTATGATATCTACTGTGTTCCGGAGTAGCTCGTTAGCTATTGGTATCTCTATATTTTTAATGTTTACTGGTCCACAACTCGTGCAACTGTTAAGTAATTATGAATGGGTGAAGTATGTCTTATTTGCAAATACTAATTTACAGCAATATACGAATGGAATTCCTATAGTAGAAGGAATGACAATGGCTTTTTCCATAAGTATGCTTATTATTTATTTTGTTATATTTATTGGCGTTTCTTGGATTACTTTTGAAAAGAGAGATGTTACGACATAATAACGGTGGTAAAGGTGGATTATTATGAAGCCAGATAAAATTTTAGTTGTAGAAGATGAAACAGAACTTGGAGAATTAGTAAGAGATTATCTTACAGTGGAAGGATATCAAGTAATTCTCGCAGAAGATGGTGAGGAAGGAATGCAATTATTTCATCAGGAACAGCCAATTTTGGTTGTTCTTGATATTATGTTACCTAATATAGATGGAACAGAAGTATGTCGTAGGATCAGACAAGAATCAACTATTCCAATTCTAATGATGAGCGCTAAACAGAGGGATACGGATAAAATCATTAATCTAGGTATTGGCGCTGATGATTATATAACAAAACCGTTTAGTCCGGGGGAATTAGTGGCGAGGATTAAAGCCCATATTAGGCGTTATAAACATTTCTCTGATCAAAAACATGATAAGGGAATCGTTTCATATGGCGATCTAAGGTTAGATAAAAATAGGTATGATGTATATGTAAAAAAAAGGAAAGTTGATTTAACGGCGAAGGAATTCCAGTTGCTATATTTTTTGGTATCTAATAAGGGACAAGTCTATACAAAAGAACAGCTGTATGAGCAAATATGGGGATACAATCATATTGGTGATGTAAATACAGTTACGGTGTATATTCGAAAAATTAGAGAAAAAATAGAAGCCGACTCCTCCAGACCAAAATATGTTCAAACCGTTTGGGGTGTAGGTTATCGATTGAATGATGAATTATGAAATCAAGTCTGAAAAATAGGCTGATTCTCGCCTTTTTATCAATAATAATCATTCCTATCCTTGCCACAATTGCTTCATTTTTGATAGGAGCCGAAAATTTTGATTCTCAAGAGGATGACCAGTTGAATGCTTTATTCAAAGATGTAAAAAAGAATATTAGGGATAATGAAGATAATATATCCGATAAACAACTTTTTTACACAAATCTTGTTCCTTTATTAGATTATTACGATATTAACTTATCTATTTACGAACAAAGTAATGAATTACTATTTGACTCAAAACAATTTCGACCTAGAGATAAGAGTCAGAATCATCTAATTGACATTGGTAATTTTACAATAGATGTCCATACTCCTTTGGGTGAATTATGGCGAATTGATATTGAAGCCAATTCATTTAAAAGCAAACCCTTTAGTGTTTTTCGAGATGTCTTACGGCTCATTTTTATTAGTCTAGGAATTGGTCTAATTACTTTAATGTTACTAATTGTTGGGTGGATATGGTATATAACAAGGACGGTACTCGGTCCGATAAGACATATTTATCAAGCTACAGAGGAAATGAGGGTGGGAAATCTTGATTATCCCATAACATATAAAAGGGATGATGAGATAGGCCGGTTTATTCAGGGATTCAACTTGATGAGAGAACACCTAAAAAAATCCTATGCGAAACAAAAACAATATGAAGTATCACGAAATGTGTTAATAGCCAGTATCTCTCATGACTTACGAACACCTTTATCTTCAATAAAGGGATATGTTGAAGGTTTACTAGATGGAGTAGCAAGGGATCAAGAAATGCGTGAAAGGTATCTGAGAGTTATTTATGATAAATCAAATCACTTAGATAACTTAATTGAAGACCTGTTCGAATACTCGAAAATGGAAATAGAGGAACTTCCAATTCATAAAGAAGTTGTGAATGTAAATCATTACTTTGAAGAGATGTTGGATAAAGTGAAATTTGATTTGATTCGTAATGAGACAAAGCTTGAATATGTTATCAAAGCTCCCCCTATTCAGATGAAACTTGATCCTAAAAGGATAAGGCAGGTAATGACTAACCTAGTTGACAATTCAATTCAATATGGAAGCAATGAAATATTTATTGAAGTAGCACAAACAAATAAACACCTAATTGTAAAAGTGAGAGATGATGGTCAAGGAATTGATGAGGAAGATATACCAAACATTTTTAATCCCTTTTTTCGAGGTGAAAAGTCAAGAACTAAAAAACAAAGCAGTGGATCAGGATTAGGTCTTTCCATCGTAAATTATATTATTAAAGTTCATCAAGGTTCTATTAATGTCGAAAGTCAAAAAGGAAAAGGGAGTCTTTTTACACTTACCATCCCATTAAATTAACTTGAAGTCTCACAACTAGCTAACCAAGTCATTTACTGGGCAGTACACAACGATTCCATTCAACAGAAAAAATACCCCATAATCGGGGCGCAATTGTTTTATAAATGTCTTATTAAACTAATGAGTGGTTAGTGCAATTACGGTAATGGACTTTCTTCTACGAGAGATAAAATAATGAAAGGAAATAACTTACGTAGGAAATGGTGCTGGTGATATGTTATCGAAACAGGTAATCCTTGCTGAATTATCAAAAAACCTAAATACATGGAAAGAAGATTATGGTGTAAAGCTAATTGGTTTATTCGGCTCGTATAGCCGTGATGAACAAAAAGAATCTAGCGATATTGATGTGATCGTAGAGTTTAACGACGCGGATTTATCTTTTGATAATTACATGGATTTAAAAATTAGCCTTGAGGATCTTTTTCAGAAGCCGATTGAGTTAGTCATATTAAATGATATTAAACCTTCTTTAAAGTCAAATATTCTAGCAACCATTACATATGTAACCGAGGACAACCAGTGGGATTATAATTAGCAGTCTATTCGTCAGGAGTAATTTTCTGGGTATTCGAATCATTATTATAATTGCTTTGTTAATCAGATAACGGATCAGGGTACTTATCCAATTATAAAGTAAGTACCCTGTTTTTCTATTTACTCAAGGGTCTTCTTAATATCACAACACTTTATATCCCCTATTAAACAAATAGTTGCTTCGAGAGGCTTGATACACAATGATATTTTCAAACCCTGTTCTACTACCGTTTTTAAAACATTTATTTATGATTAATTGATTATGATTAGTATTCGTGGTGCAAAATACATTTAATTTCTTATAACTCTTGTGATAGACATTGGTTCTTTTTCTTATCTCTTTTATATATTCGGGATTTAGAGAGCGATTGCTATCAATCTCATTACCACTTTTAATAAAAATAGTAGGAAGATGAGCCTTGTTTGTTGGAATTTGGCTATCAGTAATTTCATAGGTATCAACCAGTATCAAATTCAACTCATTTGATGGATAATCCATATTCTTTTCGATGACATTAATGGATTGAGCTTTTACTTCTACATCACTATCAACAATCACTTCAGGGAAAATATCCTTCAAAAGTAATTTATACTGTAGATACATAGGTACTCTTACTAGACTAACCTTCCCATAGCCAAGAATTTTGCTGGCTAACCAATATACCCATATTGGATACTCATTATACTTGTTTCCAGAGTTGAATAATTTGTCTTTATTTGCTTTTGTTCTCCAAATATAAATAATTATAGATAAAATAAACCCGCCAATAATAGAAATTACTCGTTCACTATTAATAATGCTTTTTATCATTTCATCAAAATTTGTTGCATCCATACCTATCAGGGAGAGAATACCGTAGGCAATCTCTTGAAGTGGGTAAAAGATACTTACTATTACTGGTAACAAGATTAATAAACATTGAAATAAGACCTTATTCACTACCGATATCACCCCTAAATAATATTTTGTCATTATGCATAAGGGATTAATTTTCGCATACGTTTCTGCATTTGATTTTCTTTCCATTTATCGTAATAAAGAGAAATAATATCTTTATCAATAGAAAATTCCTTCCGAGTCATCACATTTCTATATTCAAGTATTTTTTTATGGAAAGAACATTTTGTTACAATGCGTTCACAACCACACGGACACTTCTTTTTATTACCTCTATTTGGTTTTTGACTTAATATATCTAATAAGTTAATTACCTGATCAATATATTTAAGTTCAAAAACTTCCACATAATCCTGAATAATACCATCTATACCGTGGTATAACTCACCAAATACAAAGTTTTCCTCACCTTGAAGTCTAAGTGAAATTGCATAGAAGTATGGAACCACACATGAATGAATAAAGCCATCTAAAGTAGGGTTGTCCTTAATACGTTTCTTCAAGCTCATTGGCGATCCTAAACATAGAGATGAATCGGGATACGCATGATAATCCAACGTTTTGGGAAATCTCTCTCCGATTTCGTAGACAGTCGGAATCTCATTTGGGAAAATTTTAGGGATGACAATCTTTATTAAAAACTCGTCCTTTATATTTCCATAGGATTCATCCGTTATATCTAGAGACAAGATCCCTTTAACAACGTACTCTTCGTTGTTTGAAGGAGCCAAAGACATTTGGGGGTTACTTTCTAAAAACATTTCTAATTCTTTAATATTAATATGCATCACCCCAAGGCTTCGGTGGATTTATTGGTAGGCTAGTGACATTTCTCTGTTTGTTACTTTTAAGATTGTATGTCTTATTTAAAAAGTTGTTATCTATATTCAAAGAGAATTTATTATTTAAGATTAAGCTAGCTGTTTCATAACTTTCCGTTTTTAATAAGTTGTTAAAATCAACTTTCGCTTGTAATAACCAGTTTTTGAAATTTCCTTCTAAATCTAATTTCTTTCCTTCTGACGTATCCCACCTGTCTGTAAAATCTTCATTGGGGTTCACAGGATTGGGAACTCTGGGAGTACTAGGGTTAATATATGTTGGCATATTTTCCAATAGATTCATCAATGCTTCTTCTAAATTCAATTCTCCATTATAGGCTCTAGCTGCCAAAGTTGTTATAATGATAGAAATCGGCTTACTATCATTTTCTCCAAACATATTATCGCGATGTCTCTTTAACAATTGAATACATCTTTGAAGAATGGTTTTTCTGCCATAAATTGGAACAGGCGTTATGGAAGAACGATTGTATATTCCGAAGTCGCCCATTGTCATGCGACTCTCAAACCATTTCAAATATCCTTCTGGATTACTAATATTCCAGTCTTGCGAGATAATGGAATAATTTTCAAGTTGATCATCAGTTATGTTTATAGCAGCGTCGACCACAGATTTGTTTAAGGATTCTTCATAATTAAAAGTATCTTCCAATTGTTTTTTGTAGACCGATTGCTTATCAATATTTAATGGTATACATGGAACTATATCTAAATGAAATTTAACCTCATCCATATACTCTAATCTCCAACAGCGGTGCTTCTTTTCTAGTTCCTGCTTGATACCCTTTGCTACACGATAACTTTCTAGTTCAGTACCAACCATTTCTTTTAATTGTTCCTGTGTAAATAAAGACTTAAAGTTTGGGATAATGACTTTACAACCCATGTCTAAATCATATTCTTCTTGTTCGATAATAGGTTTTATAGTAGTACCTAATGCAAAAGAGCCTTGAGGAAATATGTTTATATCTACATCTTTGAAAGAACTATTTTCTCTATTAAGCCATTCTCCCAACGACTTATATCTTTGAATTGTTTTTTCAACAACATAATCAGGTAAATCTAGTTGATCAATCATTTCTTCTAAAACACCTTTTTTATATATTTTTTCAGGCATTACAAATCCCCTTTCGTATTGTTTATCAATTGTTTTATGTTACCAACCATCATACTAAATATAGTAACATAGAATATTTGTTCCCACAATATATGGTGTTATTAATAATCTATTAAAAAGAATAACCTATACCTTTAGAGGATTTTTTAAGGAGCATATCAC
Organism: Solibacillus sp. FSL W7-1436; assembly: GCF_038007305.1. Taxonomy (NCBI): domain Bacteria; kingdom Bacillati; phylum Bacillota; class Bacilli; order Caryophanales; family Caryophanaceae; genus Solibacillus; species Solibacillus sp. FSL W7-1436. The sequence continues at coordinate 1,341,071 of NZ_JBBOWV010000001.1, read as the reverse complement.
CATTTCCTAAATTTGCAAATACTTCTATATTGAAAGGGCAAAAAGGAGAAAGGATGGTCCCCTTTCTCCTATTCCATAAATATATCCTCGTTATTAAATTTGAAAACAACATTCTTTATTGTACGGTCTTTAGGTTTTTCCCCTTTAGTGACATGAACCTCTTTGATGATACGGTGTAAGAATAACTTTCTTTCTTCATCAGGAATTGAGGGGTATGAACAATGAGGCTACCACTTGAAGTAGGCAGTGTAATAGAGGTAAGAGGTACAAGGGTGAAGGTACAAATGTATAGCGACCTAAACCATACTTCTTTTAATTACGAAGGAGAGATAATAAATAATATATCAGTGAATAGCTTTGTTATTATTAAAAAGGGCTTTTTATACTTAGTTGGAAAAATAGATGCGGAATATATTGAAGACTTATTGAACCCTAAAAAACTACAAGAAAAAGATTATCGGTTTAGCAAGGGAACAATCTCTCGGATATTAGAAGTACAAATAGTTGGTTACTTAGATAATAAAAGATTTGATAATAGTGTTAAACATTTGCCAATGATCGGAAACCTCGTATATGTACCAAGGAAACAGGATATTATAGATATCTATGCAGGTAGTAGAACAGCAAATGTACAAAGCACTGATTTAACTTTTTCTATAGGCAACTCTATTCATGAAAATATTCCAGTAGATTTTTCAATCAACTCTTTTTTTGCATCACATATTGGCATATTTGGTAATACTGGGAGTGGCAAATCTAATACCATAGCTAAATTATATTATGAGTTGTTCAAGACTATTGGTGCAAATAAGATAGGAATGAAAAGTGCGTTTCATCTTTTCGATTTTAATGGAGAGTATGCTCATAGAGGTGTATTTGGTCTTGAGGATTCAGATATTAGCATTATAAATCTAAGTACTATTTCAGATAATAATGAGGATAAGTTAAAGATTTCCTCAGAATATTTCTACTCTCCAGAGATATTATCAGTTTTATTTAGTGCAACTGAACAAACCCAAAAACCATTTATTAAAAGACTATTAAGTAGGATGGAATATGCAAATGAAAATGGCTGGGGGATTCAGAATTGGCTACCATATTTGTTTGCTAAATCCCTAGTACATTCATCAAGGGAAGTCTTTGAGTATATTAAGGAAATAATTGATTATCTTTCGAAAGATTGGGAAGGTCAGGAACATGACCGATTTTTGGAAAGGATTAGATCCATTCAATGGCATACTCAGAGTAATTATTTCTTTATTAATGGATTAGCTCATTTTAATACTGTTGATGATGTAAAACAAACATACAAAGTTCAATCTGGGTACGAGTATTTAGTTTATTGGTGTTCTGAATTAGATAATATGGATATTGGCTGGTGTGATTATTTTATATTCAACGCTAAGTTACAACTTGCTAGTGATATGTTAAATCGTTATGCACAATTTGACCATATAAACCCTTTAATTCATAGGATTGAATCTAAAGTTAAAGAGCTTGAACAAATTATAGAGATAACTGAAGATACAATAACACAATCTTCGCTTATTACAATTTATTCTTTCAGGGAGTGTAGTGTAGATATAAAAAAAGTTATGCCCTCTTTAATAGCTAAAATGCTTTTCGATAATCATAAAAAGCAAACACATCAGAATAATATTGACAAGACAGTACATTTGATAATTGATGAAGCCCATAATATACTATCGAGCCAAATAGTAAATAAAGAGACAGGTTGGCATAGTTATCGATTAGAATTATTTGAAGAAATTATCAAGGAGGGTAGAAAGTTTGGCTTTTTCTTAACAATTAGTAGTCAGCGACCTTATGATATTTCACCAACAATTATTTCCCAAGTTCATAATTACTTTATACATAGGTTAGTTAATGATAAGGATTTGGATATGATAGATAATACTATTCCAACTTTGGATAGGGTCTCTAAAAATGCAATACCCACTCTTTCTAGTGGTACGTGTATAGTTTCGGGTACGGCTTTAACTATGCCGATACTTTTACAGGTAGAACAGGTTCATGAAAAAGCAAATAGGCCAAGCAGCGATAATGTAAATCTTTGTGATTTGTGGGATATAGATACTAACTGAATACCGAAAGAATTGGTGGTTTACTTTGTAGTAGATAAAGTATTTATGATTGCAGGAAACAATTCAAAGGGGGGAAATATCGATGGTCACAAAATGGATAAAAGAAAATCCGGATTTTTTTAAGAAAAATAATATGGATAGATTAATAGTTTTGAAAGGTAACAGTGATATAAAAGAGGAATTCGCAAAATATGCATTAATGTTTAAGGAGTCTGCACATCTTATTACTGAGTATATTTTTGAAAAGGCTGATATCAGTAAATTAGATACATATTTTTTCTCATTAGCATACCTTTACCGACATAGCCTTGAGCTACTTCTCAAAGCAATAGGGTTTAAATACACTTTAGACTTAGAGAACAGAAAAGACTTTATAAAAGACACGTTTCATAATTTATCGTTGCTTCTTGAAGCAGTACATCCGCACATAAAAGATAATGTGGTAAAAAATCGGGAGGCATTTCAATGGCTTGAAGCATTTTTAAAAGACATGAATGATATCGATAAGGAATCCGATTCTTTTAGATATCCTTTTGGAATAACAATTAAAAGGGAACCCTTTGATAACAAAAAGCATTATGGTATTAGATCATTCTTCGAAAAGCAGACACATATTGATTTATTCGCCTTTGCTAATAAGATGGAGGTAGCATTTGAAATTTTAGAAAGTTATTTGCTTGAGAAAGATATAAAAGATGAGTTGTTTAAAGAGTATAAACCAGTGTTTTTAGAAGAAGGTGGAGATTATTATTATCAAAGTGTAATTGGTTATTCATATAGTAAGGACAAATTTTATCCATATGTAAAAGCCTATACTGAATCAGCTGAGTATCTTTATGATTGTATGAGTAAAGATAGAAAACTTAATGGGTTGCTTTTTATTCCTATGTGCTATCTTTATAGAAACGCAATTGAACTTGCAATGAAGGAAATCTTATTTGAAGAATGCTCGTATAGCTTTCAGGAGACAGTAGGATTAATGAATAATAAGAAACATAGTATTTTAGGTTTATGGAATTCAATTAAGTCAGATATTATAAAACATGCTCAGGCTCCAGAAGATGATACGACTTTAACTAATGTAGAAAAATATATTAATCAACTTCATAATATTGATGGGCAAGCAGACAAATTTAGGTATCCTACAGATAAACACATGAATTTACACTTTGAAAAGTCTAAAAAGTTAGATATAGAGAATATAGTTAATTTTTTTGGTGAATTAGCTACTTTTTTAAGTGGTGTATGCATGATGATGTCTGCCCATAATGAATGGCTAGCTGAAATGGAAGCTGAATATAGAAGCGAAATGGAAACTTATTATAGAGAATACTGAAAGCATCTTTAAACAATTAGTATATGTAGACTTTGGAAATATAATAATTTACTTTGTCAAAGATGTAATCAAATGAATAATAAAATAGGCATCGGTACTTCACCAATGCCTATTTTTTGCCTCTTAAATCATCACGGTGAACCGTATCATAAGTAAGTGAGGTTTTAGAAACAGGCACATTCGCTTCATGCGATTGTGCCTGTTTTTCTACTAAAACTATTCAGATGTATTTTGTTTTCGGTCTAATTGATGGCTAAAGAAAGTTAGGAGACTTGCACAGACGGCAATTATCCCACCGACCCAAGCTACATTCATTAAATTCCCCTGATGGTACACAAATCCACCTAATGCAGAACCAAAAGCGATGCCTACGTTGCTTGCCACTGGCATTAGTGAAGCGGCGAGTCCTGTTGCTTTTGGCTGATAAATTCCTGCAAGATCAATTAAATATAGCTGGGTAGATGTTGTTAAAAGGATAGCCATTAACGACATTAATCCAATATTTATTAATCCTAAAACAAAATGATTGGTAGTCCAAAATAAACTTGTCAGCACAACTGCTTGTACGAGAAAAACAAACCGAAGGCGACCGATTGCATTTCGGCTAGCAATTTTACCGGCGAGGATATTGCTGAAAATCGAAATAAACCCATAACTAAACAAGATTATACTAATTGACTTATTTGGTGATCCCATTTCTTTCAAGATTGGTACAAGGTATGTAAAGACTGCATAAGTTGCGCCAAATCCGAGTGTAGGAATGAAAAAAGCCATCAATATACGAGGCTTGGTCAATAAAGAAAACTGATCACGTATCGAACTGCGTACTTGGCTGAGTTTATGAGGTAAGACAAAAAAGGATGCCAAAAACGCCAATGCCCCTAGGAAAGTGGTTAACATGAAAGTGGCATTCCAGCCGTAATCTTCGGCAATAACAATACCAATTGGTACTCCAACGACATTTGCAAGTGTGAAACCGCCGAAAACGAATGAAATAGCAAGTCCGCGTTTTTTAATTGGTATGGTTTCACTTGCTACAATCATGGCTAGAGAGATTAAAACTCCCGTTACAATCGCTGTCATAATCCGTAGTATAAGGAGCATGATATAGCTTGTCGAAATTATGCACAAAGCATTTAAAATGATGAAAGATGCTATTAAAAACAACATCCATTTTCGCTTTGGTAAATGACTTGTTACTGACATCACCAGTGGTGTAGCGATGGCAAATGTAATTGCAAACGCAGAAACGAGTGTGCCGGCTTTTACATTAGTCATATTAAGACTTGAAGAAATATCTGTTAAAATTCCGACAATAACAAATTCACTTGTCCCGAGAACAAATGTTAATAAAGAAAGTGTTAAAATCAGCAACCAATGTTGCTTTGATAATTTTGTGGAGTGCATAAATACCTCTTTCTTAGATGAATGTAATTGTGTGACATAGTAATTACACAACCTTAATATCATACCAAGAATATGTTTGCCTGAAAAACCCTAACTTAGTTAAGTGGAGGATATTGAATTTCTGGAATTGATAAGGATGCAGAGTTAGCAAAAGAGCATTAAAAAGTGCATTTAGGGAAAGTCACGGTGAACCGTATCACAAATAAGTGCGTTTTTAATAAACCATCTATTACAGTATTTTTATTGTAGTTGGTGGTTTATTTTTATGTTTCATCAAAAACTGATAATTTACAGATAGAATGTGATAAGGTACTTACTGAAAGGTTAACAGTCCGTAAAGGTTAAAAATATCTTATAAATTGAGTTTAGGTTATGCAGTGGATTACTTAAAATTGTATAACTATAATAGGGATAACAGGAAAAATTAAACTGATTTAAATGTCTGGTAGGAGACTTATGTAATGATTTTATTTTTAGTTGGGTTAGTAATTGGGTTGGCAACATATAGGGTCTATTTAAAGTATCAAAATCAAAATTTCTAAAAGATAATATTTCCTTAAAACTAGTGGAGAGGTCCAAGGATGTTATTTATTATTATCAGGTAATGCCTGTGTATAAGCATATATACACTAGTCCTTCTGTAGATTTCTTTTTAGGTAAAGGAACATTAGAAGCGCTAAATAAGGATTCGAATACACCTTTTGAAATGATTCATCCAGAGGATAAAGCAATTATGGAAGCGAAAGTTTCAGGGGAGATTGACTATAACGAGGGAATCATTCAACGTCTAAAAGGAACAGATGGGATATATCATTATTTTGAAGAATATGCAACGCCTATCTATGAAAATGGAAAAATCGTTGCAATACAAGGTATTATGCGTAATATAGATGACAAAGTAAAACTGGAGCGAGAGTTATATTATCAAAGCACACATGATGCCTTAACTAATATTTATAATCGTGGCTATTTTGATAAAATGCTCCATTATTATAATGAGTTAGAAAATGTTTCGATTGGTATGATTTTATGCGATGTTGATAAATTAAAATTTGTAAACGATACATATGGTCATAAAAAAGGCGATCAGCTTATACAAGCAGTAGCCAAGCTTTTAACGGATTTCTTTTCTGACACCACAATTATTTGTCGAGTGGGAGGTGATGAATTTGTCATTATTTTACCAAAGACATCTAGGGAACAGTTGGACTTCCTATTTGATCATTTCCGAAAGAAAATTAACCATTCCCCTGTTGAAAGTGATGGAATTCATCTTCAAATGTCAATTGGCAAAGCTTTTAGGGATCAATCGTTTAATGAAATGGAAAGCATTTATATAGAAGCAGATAAAAATATGTATATAGAAAAAAATCAAAAACGAAACTTAACGCTAAGATTATAGAAGAGCAGTTTATTAAAAGACCACTTAAAACGGGTTGTACTAGTTTTAAGTGGTCTTTTTGTATAAATTAACAGCAATGCATATTGGAATGCCTAACACTGATTGTAAACCTATTCTCCATCTGGACGGGATTCTTTAATCAGCTGGTCCATGCCTTCAATTCCTTCTTCTTTGATCTGCTTGAGTTCCTCATAAAAATTCTTGCCGGCTTCCTGACCTTGCTTAAAGTTGGCAGTGGCCAGATCCTTTAGGGCTCTCAATTGGTCATAGGTAATCATTTCTTCGTCAAAAAGTATATCGATTGCAACATATTCAGAAGTCACTTGAGCTCTTACGTTATTCATCCAGTCGACGCTGAATTCATTAATGTCATTTGTAGCATGAACGTCTCTCCAGTTTTTATCATTTATCGCTCCAACGCTCCACTGCTTCCATTTTTGAAGAATTTCTTCAGTACGTTCGAATTCGTTTCGAAGACCTTCTGCGTTTTGAACGTTAGTGTACGTTCCATTCGCTTCCTTTGCGACTTCCTTTAGCTGTTGCTGTGCCTTGGAGTCTGCATTAAAGCCAATTACATTAATGATTGGGGAGATGTTGCTTCCGGCAAAGCTTTTTGCTACTGTGACAGGATCTCCATCACATGTTTCAATGCCATCACTCACTAGGTAGATGAGGTTGGTGTTAGTCTCCCCATCTAAGCCCTCAAAACTTTTTGCTGCAGATTCAAGTGCACCGGCAATAGGTGTCCAGCCAGCAGGCTCAAACTGATTCATTGCTTGTTGGAAAGCAGCTTCATCATAAGGGCCTCGCTCATAGACTTCTTCAATGGCACCACACGACATCGCCTTATCAGAGCTATTACCTGTTCCTTTATGTCCGTAAACTCGAAGTGAAACATTGGCCTCTTCCGGAGCAGAAGCAAGGAAGTTCTGAATCTCTCGCTTCGCTTGAGCCATCCGTGTCTCCCCACCTGCATCCGCGCGCATGGAACCACTAGCATCCAAAATGATTTCGAGATTATAATTCTCTTTGAATTTATAACGGGGGTCTGCTACAGGCATCCCTTCCATATCAAACTGTGCCGCATCCAATACACTGGATGGGTCAGGGAGGCTGATTCTCGTTATATTATAAATATAGCGGTAGTAGAGTTCCAGTTCTTCCTGAGTAGCGTTCTCCGGTAGTGGGGATACATCCCCAAATAATTTTAGGAAGTTTGCATGGGCTTCTTCCGAATTCCCTATAGTTTCGTTGTTTAAGAGTCCCGCACCTTGTTGAACATAATCTTGCGGTACTGTAGGAATCTCTGGAAGATCCATCTCTTCCAGTTCAGCAAGGATACTTTCTTCCTCACTTACCACTTCCAGCGTTTCTGGCGTTTCCTCGTCCTCAGTTACTACGTTTTCTGTAGAAGGGCTTGTCACTGTCTCTGTCTTTGCTTCTTCGTCCTCCTGACAGCCAGTAAGGAAAATAGTTGCTGCGATGGCCATGGCCAATGGTCCTAATCTTATTTTCATGTTGCTCTCTCCCTTCATGAGTAAGTTGAAAGTTTCTGATGATATTTAAATTATACGGTATCCGAAGTAAATGGTTTCATTTTTTTTATTAAAATGTGAAAAGTATAGGGCAGAGGGATTGTGTTATGAAAAAACTTCTAAATGAAATGGACAAGAGTTTAGGTTTTGTTTTACTTATATTTCATCAATAACAGGAGCGCTGGTCATTTTCTAACAAACAAAATGATATTGTAAATCAGATGCTGAATGATAATATTACGAATAGATATATTAAAATGGATTTTTCAATTTGAAATAGTTCTATCATTATCTTTATAACTTAGTATTTATTGAAAAACTCTATCGGAGGATTACACATTATGAGCTATAACTTTATACTTTCATCCATTTTATTTCTTTTTACTTTTTGCTACATGATGTTGCTTTATTATGCTTGGCAAAATAGAGAAACTCCTATTTCGGTAAGTTATGGCTTGGGTGTCTTGACTGCGTTTTTTTATACATTTGGATATGCTTTTCAACTTTTAAGTACGACTGTGGATCAAATGATGTTTTGGATCCATATTCAATATATAGGAATTCCCTTTGCTCCATTTATTTGGGTAATCATGACATTACAATTTACAGGTAAGCAAAGGTTCTTAACAAAAAGAACGATTGCATTATTATTAATGGGTCCAATTTACACGTTAACTGCCCACTTTACAAATGAATGGCATCATTTATTTTATAAGAGCGCCACATTAGATTTTTCTCAGGGATTTCCGCTTATTGATTTGGACAGAGGCATGTTATTTTACTTACATATTTTCTATGTTTATATTTATCATCTATTTGGTGTCGTTTTATTGCTTCATGTGTATTTTCAAGCAAATAAAGAGAGAAGAAAACAAATTATCCTGATGTTAATTGGTTCATTATTTGTATTTGGTTTTCCTTTCATTCATTCGGTGGATGCACTTAAAATACCAATCGATATTTCTCCATTTGGCCTTATTTTTTCTTCTTTATTTTATTTGTGGGGAATTTATCAATTTAATATGCTGAAGTTATCTCCTCTGGCTATGAAAAAAGTTTTTGAATCTATAAATGATGCTGTAATTATTTTTGATACAGATAATAATTTAAAAATCTGCAATAAGTCCGCTAATAATTTGTTTGAGCAGATACCAAATAATAAACTGATTGGTAAACCTGCAGCAAAAGTGCTATCTCACTTTCCGCTATTAGTGAGTTTTATTGAACATAAAGCTGAAATGGATAATGGGTCAACACAATCAATGCAACTGAGAGAAAAATATTATAATGTCCATTTTTCATATGTAAATGGAAGTAATAATTTTCCAATTGGAAAAATGTTTATATTACATGATATTACCGAATCTATCAAATATGAAGAAAGCTTACTTTTGCAATCTAAACAATATGAATACTTAGCGCATCACGATGTATTAACCGGATTATATAATCGGACGTATTTTGAAGAAGAAGTTAAAAAGAAATTGGAACAGTCCAGAGAAAAAGACGCTGCATTAATGCTCTGTGATTTAAACTTTTTTAAAGAAATTAATGATGTATACGGTCATTTAACAGGAGATAAAGTATTAATTTTTGCGGCAGATTGCTGGCGTGAATGTTTGCCGGTCCCTAACATACTAGCACGTTTAGGCGGCGATGAATTTATTATGTTTTTTGAGCAAATTGAATCAAAGGAAAAGTTTTTTAAGCAAATAAATGAGATACGTCATGTATTCCAGATGAACTTATATAAGCGGGACAATATTGAAATTGAAGTTGTACCAAGTATGGGCATTGCTTTTGTTAAGGAAGAGGGCTCAGATTATGAACATCTATATCATACTTGTGATACGCGTATGTATGAGGACAAAAAGAATACAAAAGAACATTATTCGATGAAAGAATTGTAGAGAATGCCATTCAAAAATCAGTTTATACTCACTGCGGCATACCTTTACCGTAAATAGATACGGTTTAGGTAACGAAGTATCAACATTGCCTTGCTAAATAATATCCCGAAATGTGTATGGTAATTTCTAACCTGTAAACATAAGATGTTTTAAACATTGATGTTTGTAAGGGGGAAGATATTTGAGATCACAGAAACAGGAGAACATTCAGGAAAAAAAACCAAATTTTCTTATCTTTATAGTGGATGAACAACGATTTCCGACAGTTTACGAAAATAAGGAACTAAAGAAATGGCGTAAGGAAAATCTGAAGACACAGGAATTATTACGGGAAAATGGAATGGAGTTTTTAAACCACTATATTGGCAGCACGGCTTGTTCACCAAGTAGAGCAACACTGTATACTGGGCAATACCCATCATTACATGGGGTGACTAAAACAACTGGGGCTGCCGCTTCTGCATTTGAACCGGATGTATTTTGGTTAGATCCTAATACAGCTCCTACTTTTGGGGACTATTTCCGTGCGGCAGGCTACCGCACATTTTGGAAGGGAAAATGGCATGTGAGCCCTCAGGATATTTTGATTCCTGGAACTCAAAATGCATTGCCTAGTTACGACTCAAATACAGGTATTCCTGACCGTAATCTAGAAAAGCTTTACCTGGAATCCGACCGTCTAAATGAATATGGCTTTTCTGGCTGGCTTGGTCCTGAACCCCATGGAACTAATCCTCGTAATTCTGCTTCATCTGCTGCCATTGGAACAAGCGGGCGCGATGAAGTGTATTCAAGGGAAGCAGTTGAGTTAATCCATTCACTTGAAGCAGACCGTGATAATCAAGACCAGCCTTGGCTGATAGTATCTTCTTTTTTAAATCCGCATGATATTACGTTGTTCGGGGAGACAACTGAACTTCATCCATTATTCAACTTTGAAGTAGATCCTTCTGTTCCATTTATTCCGCCTGCTCCTACGTCGGACGAATTATTGGATACAAAGCCTACTGCACAACATAGTTACAAAGAGACTTATCACAAAGCTTTCCAACCAACAAGAGATAGTCTTTTTTATCGTCAGCTTTACTTTTCTCTTCATAAAAAAGTCGATCAGGAAATGGGTAAAGTATACAGTGCATTGAAATCCAGCAAATTTTACGATAATACAATTGTAATTTTCACTTCCGACCATGGGGATTTATTAGGTGCTCATGGGGGATTATTTCAAAAGTGGTATAACGCATACGAGGAAGCGATTCATGTACCATTTATCGTTCATAGTCCAAAAATGTTTGCAAACAGGCATATTACGGACATGTTGACGAGTCATGTAGATATCCTGCCAACTCTGTTAGGATTGGCTAAAATTGACGTAAACAAAATTCAGCAGGAGATAAGAAAAAATCATACTGAAGTACATCCGCCTGTAGGCAGAAATTTGATGCCTCTTCTTCATGGAGAGGATACTTTTCTGCGGGCAAATGAGCCGCTTTATTTTATGACAGATGATGATGTAACGAGAGGATTATCCCAGGTAAGTCTTACTGGCCAACCTTATAATTCTGTTGTTCAGCCAAATCATATTGAAACTGTCATTGCTTATCTTCCAACAGGTCAAAATAGGGAAAGAGAGCTATGGAAATTTTCCAGATACTTCGATAATCCGCAATTTTGGAGTAATCCGGACGTACAAGATCAAGTAACGGAAATTCAGGGGCAAACGCCTATTAATGACGATGTTGCTGTTTCTGTATCAAAAGTAGTAACGAAAACCGTTCCAGTTCCTGAACAATTTGAGCTGTATAATCTCACAAAAGATCCTCTTGAAAGAAAAAATCTTGCAAGTCCTGTAAATGCAAATATCGTTACAAGAATGATTGAATCATTATTGATGAGTCTCCTGGAAGAACAACGGCAGCAAAAAAGGCTTACACCAACGAATGGGTCCGTTTCGTGTGCAGAAAATAGTGGAGATTGATAAGGAATTTCTTCTAAAACACAAAAAAAGCAGCATCTCACGGGGAGATACTGCGGTAGAATTCTTTGTTCCTGAAGAACTCTAATGGGTTTGGCACCCAATAATGCTGATTTAATAAGCTTAAATTAACATTTTTGATGTCAAAAATATGTGGTCATTTACTACTATTCCAATATAACACAGTAAACCGTGAAATCTTTAATAATTATGTATTCTGTGTTTAAGTTCGAATGAAAACCCATATTGGACAGTTTAAACCATCTGGAACGTTGATTTACCATCGTCCCAGATGGTTTTATTTTTTTGCTGGTCTATTTTAGTAATCCCTAATCAACTGGATTTTTTTATTCCATAGTCGTTTTATCCTGGACTTTTTCGACATACATTAAAAAAAACATAAAGACATAGGGGGAATTTGTTGCTTCTGTTCATTATTCTTTTCTCCATTTGCTGTCTTGCTTATGGACTGATTAAAAAACGTTTCATCGCTCTCACCTTTCCTGTAATAGGACTTATGATTTTAATGGTTGTTAAAGTGATTTTAGTACCACTTCCTTTAAAGGAAACAATTCTTTTCATTTTTGATTTACGTTAAAAATTTGAAGAAAGAAGGTCTAGATGAAAAAAATCGACAAAAAAGTTGCTGATGCCTATTTCCGTGAGAAAAATACGTACATGGCTATTTATTTTGCTATTTGGTTTTTAGTGTCTTATGTAATGGTAGCGTTTGCAGACTCATTAACCGACGTTCAGTTTTTAGGATTCCCGTTCCACTATTTTATGGGGGGGATTGGAGCCTTATTTACTTTCATTGTTTTACTGTTTGTAAATGCAATGGTAGGGGACAAAATTGATAAAAAGTATGGGATCAGTGAAGAGCGAAATGAAGAAATTGGTTCAAACAATATGATTAATCATTAATGGAAGGGGGTAATTTATGGATACTCAATTTATAGTTTCAATGTTGATTATATTAGCTACATTTGCTTTATATATTTGGATAGCAGTTTATAATACTGCTAAACAAACATCGGACTTTTATGTTGCCGGTCGTGGAGTACCGCCAATTTTTAACGGTATGGCAATTGGGGCAGACTGGATGAGTGCAGCATCCTTTATCGGGATGGCTGGTACGATCATGTTACTTGGCTATGACGGGTTGGCTTATATTATGGGATGGACTGGCGGTTATTTATTTTTATCAATATTACTCGCGCCACAGCTTCGTAAATTTGGTCGCTATACTGTGCCTGAATTTATCGGAGACCGTTTCAATAGTAAGGCAGCACTAATTATAGCAGCTCTATGTACAATTATTATCAGCTTCACGTATTCAATCGGGCAGCTATCAGGTTCTGGTGTAGTAATCGGACGTCTCTTTGAAATTGATGCGAAAATAGGAACAATGATCGGCGTTGTGCTCATCGCATTTTATGCTGCATTTGGTGGTATGAAAGGTATTACTTGGACTCAAGTTGCACAATACGTCATTTTAATTATCGCCTATTTAGTACCTGTTATTTTTATGTCACTACATTTGACTAGTAACCCCTTACCATGGATTTCCTATGGCGAAATTTTAACAAAAATGGGTGAACTCGACCGGGAGCTCGGTATTTCGGAGTATTTTGCACCATTTACAAATGGAACCAAGTGGCAGTTTTTAGCTCTTATGTTCACGCTAATGTGTGGTACAGCGGGACTTCCGCACGTAATCGTACGTTTTTATACAGTAGGTACTATGAAGGCAGCACGTTGGTCAGGTGCATGGGCATTAGTTTTTATCGGGCTTTTATATTTTAGTGCACCAGCTTATGCAGCTTTTGCTCGTTTTATATTAATGACGGAAGTTGCTGGTAATAAAATTGCTGAACTGCCTGCCTGGACTCAATCATGGATTGATACTGGAAAATTGGGAATAGCAGATGCGAATGGTGATGGTATTCTTCAGTGGCTTGAACTGCAAATTGCCAACGATATTGTCGTAATGGCAACACCCGAAATTGCAAATCTAGGTGTATTTGTTATTGGGCTCGTGGCAGCAGGCGCAATGGCGGCTGCCTTATCTACAGCTGGTGGTTTAATGATTTCTATTTCCTCTTCATTTGCACACGATATTTATTACCGCATCATCAATCCACAGGCATCTGAACAAAAACGCCTGTTAATAGGACGTATTTCAATTGTTGTTGCAACACTATTAGCTGGGATTATTGCATTAAACCCACCTGGTGCCATTACCCAAATTGTTGCATGGGCATTTGCACTTGCAACAGGTACTTTCTTCCCGGCACTCGTTTTAGGTGTCTGGTGGAAGCGTGCTAATGCAAAAGGAACAATAGCAGGTATGCTTGTCGGCTTAGCGGTAACACTTATTTATATTTTCAGTGCTAAGTATGGCGGCTTTACGGTATTAGGCATTATTGATACTGGGGCCGGTGTTTTCGGAGCAATTGCAGCCTTCGCAACTAATATTATTGTTTCGCTTTCAACACGGGCTCCTTCTCAAGAACTTCAAGATGCAGTTATAAACCTCCGTTATCCAGAACAGATGGTTTATAAAGAAGGTGAAGTTTATTTAAATGACGGATCATCACAAGAGTAAAAGATTAAGACGCAGTTCCATTGTTTTTTAGCAAAATTTTATTGAAGCCAAAATATAAAGATATGCTCCCCAACAGGTAGACAGATGAATTACAAAAATCTGTTTATCGATTGGGGAGTTTTTATTGGCATCCAAGCTAAATTTTTTCTATTTAATCTCCAATTTATCTTTTTCTGAAATTTCAACATGCTGTTTATTATTATTTGTTTGTTTTATAATTTAATAAGAATTCAAAGCGATCAATAAAATAAACAGATTGTTCAATTTTGATGAAAGAGGGTGCTTTTTTGAGCGTTTATACTGAAAAAAATCGCAGAACAAAGGAGCTTATTCAAAAATCCTTTATGGAGATGCTGGAAAAGAAAACTTTCGAGTCAATTACAGTAAGGGATATTGCGAAAACAGCCAAGATTAATCGGGGAACGTTCTATTTACACTTTATCGATAAGTTTGATTTGCTGGACCAGATTGAAGCCCAACTATTCGAAGAACTTGGGGATCATATTGATGAATTGCAATCGAACTATTCTTCTGTACATACGTTCGAAAAAGAACAGGAACAATTAGCTTCCGCTTTATTTAATTCGATTAAAATGCACGCACCACTTTTAAAAATCTTTTTAAGTGAACATGGAAGAGCGGGTTTTCATCTTCGGTTTAGAGCAGCCTTTTCAGAAAAAGTGCGTGTAAACCTGGAGGGAAATGAAAGCTTCAATGCAAATTTAAATGTGCCGATGGAATACTTCTTAGCCTTTATCACATCTGCTTTTTTAGGACTGATTGAACAATGGGTTCAAAATAATTTAGACAAGACCCCTGAAGAAATGACAGCATTATATATTAATATAATCTCCTTTATTCAAAGGAAGAATACTTAGCATTCCTACAGACGGTATGGCCTGGGCATACGGTACAGCCGATATAGAGGCTAATAATCAAAATAAAAAAGAAGGTGCAATACCTTCTTTTTTAAATATTGCTTGTGCGCTGCTTTTTGATGAATCGGACCGCAACGATAATGGCGGCAACTGCAATAATCACATAAAATAGTTGCCGATATTGATGTGAGACAGAGACAATTCCATAGGAAACAGAGGCTAGTACAAGTCCATAAATCATGTTGCCAATTGTAGTAGCTGAGATAAAATAAGATATTTTCATTTTGCTTAAGCCGGATACGATGTTGATCAAATTCGTAGGAAGGAATGGCAAAATGCGCCCTGACAGAACAAATAGAAAACCGTTTTGATTGATTTGCTGCTCATATTTTTTCAGTTTTTATGAAAAGGATTACATATTCTCCGTTATATCTCGTAGTAACCTTTTTTAATTATTATTTGTTATGATATTCAAGTATAAATATGGTAATTATAATATGATTTTCCTCAACAACATAAAGGGAGGGGGAGGTGCCATGAGTAAAAAAGATGAAGCATTGACACAAATTGAACAAGTACTGCAGGAATTGAAAAAGGGTGAGGAAGAAAGTGCTGCCACCGCGGTTATAGGACAGCGCAGTGGAACCAACAATATTTCCGGAGCAATATTTAAAGTTATATTTAAATTTTGGGGTTTTAAGATTTTATTAATTGCATTGCTTCTTATCCTTATCACATTCGGGGGTACTTGGTTATTTTTCGGTAACACATTAAAAAAAGAAAGTACTGTATTTGTAGAACAGATCCAGGAATTAGCGACGCTTGCAACAGCTGAAGCCCATATGAAGGTGATCATTGAGCAAGAAGATAATAAACTGTTCGGTAATGATATTTCGGTTAATTTCCCAGGCACAAAAAGAGAACTATTATTAATAGTCCCCGCCACAGTCATTGCAGGTGTTGATCTTAAAGAAGTAACATCGGATGATATTAAAGTCAATGAAGATGACAAAGAGCTGGAGATCGTTCTGCCACGTGCAAAGCTTATCCAGGATCCCGCTATTCAGATGGAAAATGTCAAAACTTTCTCGGATGAAGGATTATTCCGTGGGGAAGTGAAATGGGATGAAGGGTTTGATCTGGCAGCGGAAGCACAGAAAAAAATAAAAGATGAGGTCATTGAAACAGGTTTGTTGGAATCGGCAGAAAAAAGTGCGGAGAAAGTTCTCACAGGTTTTTTCAGAAATCTGGGCTATACTGTGAAAATATCTTTTAAATAGATTTTAATTATATTCACTGAAATAAATTGGTAAAATTTTCTGCCTCAAACAGTCTAATTACTTTAATTAGACTGTTTTTTTATGTAATTAAGCACAGAATAATTCGAATAATTCGCGAAGTATTTCCGGAATTCAAAAAAATAGTATTCAATTATCGTGAATACTATTATATAATCACTTTGTTAATGTTCGTGAAAATAAAATATTTATTCTATAAATTACTTATTATTATTAATAATATGAATAATATACGAACTATTTTTATTTTATTTTAATTAAAGTTCGTTTTTAGAATAAATGAATAATGAGGAGTTTTGAAGTGGGTAAGTTTGAAAATAAATGGATGCGTGCGGTCATTCCAGCTTTATTGATTCACTGTAGTATTGGTACTGTTTATTGCTGGTCGTTATTTAAGGGGGATATTGCCTCTTATGTCGAAAAACCTGTCAGTGAAGTGGAATGGGCATTCAGTATAGCTATTTTTGTTCTTGGTATGTCTGCGGCATTTGGCGGAAAATTTGTTGAAAAGGATATTCATAAGTCATCCTTGCTTGCGGCAATATTTTTTGTTGCAGGTATGGCAGCAACAGGTTTCTTTATTTATCAAAAATCATTGATTGGTATTTATATTTCATATGGTGTTGTTATGGGGATTGGACTTGGAATCGGCTATTTAACACCTGTAAAAACACTGATGCTTTGGTTTAAAGAACAGAAGGGATTGGCAACGGGCCTTGCTGTTGCCGGCTTCGGGTTAGCGAAAGTTATTGCAAGTCCGTTAATGGAAAAGTTACTCGGCAATCGAAATAGTGAAGGGCTGTTAGTAAACCCTACAAATATCTATACAATGTTTTATATTTTAGCGGCGATCTATTTAGTAATGATGGTTGTCGGACACTTAATTTTAAAGAAACCGGCAGGATATGAAGAAGAAAGTACTGCAATGTATAGCTTCAGCTATAGAAAAGTATTGACGAATAAAACATTTATCGGTATTTGGCTAATGTTCTATATTAATATTACATGTGGCTTGGCATTAATATCCCAGGAAAAAGGGATTTTGGCTTTCATTGGATTTGGAGCGATTGGTTTAGTTAGTTCCCTCACTGCCATTTTCAATGCAGGTGGGCGAATTGCATTTTCTGCGTGGGGAGATCGCCTGAAAGATCGTAACTCCATTTACAAAATTATTTTCATTTCTTCTATTAGCATCATTTTATGTACGGTTGTATTTGACGGAATAAATAATTCTATGGCGATTCTTATCATTGCCTTACTTTGTATTGTAAATGCAGGTTACGGTGGAGGTTTCTCGTCTTTACCGCCGCTATTATCAGACCGATTCGGTATCGACAGTATTTCAACTGTACATGGTTTAGCTTTATCAGCATGGGCTTTTGCAGGTTTGACGGGCAATCAGCTAAGTGCAATTATCCTTGAAAAAACACAATCCTATGACATGGTATTATACGTAATCGCCGCTTTGTTCACGATTGCGACTTTAATTAGTATCTTCGTTGTCAAACCGGAAAAAGTGAACTTGGAAAATGAAGAGTTTAATAAGAAAAAAGAAATAGTAATTGGATAAAGTTTGAAAGGGTGCTTTGATAAAAGGCATCCTTTTTCTTAAGGATAAAAAAAGCTAAGTTTAAGCTCCATTGTATATGGAGTCTTAAACTTAGCAATACTAGCAAAAATATTAATTATTTTTAGGACCGTTACCATTACCGTTGCCGTTGCCGTTGCCGTTGCCATTGCCGTTGCCATTGCCGTTGCCATTGCCATTACCGTTGCCGTTGCCATTACCATTGCCGTTACCGTTGCCATTGCCGTTGCCATTACCATTGCCGTTACCGTTACCATTGCCGTTACCAGGCTTTACAACATTGACATCAAACGTAAGTGTATGCTCACCATATGTTACTGTAACAGTAGTAGTACCCTGACCTTTACCTTTTACAGTACCTGCTTTTACAGTAGCAATCTTATCGTTTTCTACTTGGTAATTTGCAAGATTAGTAACATCTTTTTCCGTTGTTTCACCGTTTAAAGTTGTTACTTCAGTAATTTTAACCGAAACTTCTTTACCGACTCTTGTCTCAACTTGAGCTTGGTCGATTTCAAGAGTTACAACTGGCTCTTCCACGACGGGAGCTTTAACTGTAACAGTTACTGTCGCTTCATTTTCGCCATGTGACACAGTAATTACCGTTGTGCCTTCCGCTACTGCAGTTACTAAACCATTTACAACTGTAGCAACATTTTCATCTGCCACAACATACGTAGCTTTTGAAGTTACGTCTTCTTCTGTTGCATCACCTTCAGCAGGTGTTGTTGTTTCTGTTACCGTAAGCTGTGCAGTTTCTCCAGCTGTCAGGTCCAGCTCAGTCGGATTTACAGAAAGGGTTACAACAGGTGCTGTAACTTCTTTTTCAAAGATAATCGCTTCTCCAACATTACCAGCAGCATCTGTAATAACTACTGTTACAGCATTTGTTTCAGCTGTAACCGGGAATGTGAAGCTGCCGTCCTGATTTAAATCGAATGCAACCGGTGCTTGTACTTCGCCGTTTACAGTCGCAACATATGAAGCTTTTAATTTATCATTTAAATCATAGTCTAAACCGTATAAATAAAGTTCTTCATTGTAGTCGATATACTTATCTGTTACCTGTCCCGAAACAACACCTTCAGTTTCTGAACCTGTAATTTCCGGTTTTGTCGTTTTTACAACAATCGGTCCTACATAACCCGCAACTATTCCTGTAGCTGCAAGGCCAGTAAAGTCGATTGTATACAGACCATCCGGAATTGTAGTTGCCGGTGCACTGCCCCATGGTTTATACTGCCCGCCAACATTCAGTGTATAAGATCCTTTACCTAATGAAGCACCTGAATGCAGATAACCGATGTAGCCGTCCCCATATTCTCCACCTTCAGGATTCATAATATCCCAAAGCTCGATATAGTTCGTTCCAACATCACCAGTTAATGTGAATGAAAGGACACCTGAGTCTTTAATACCGTCACCGTTAAATGACAGATCAGTTTCTGTGATTTTAAAATCTTTAATTTCAGTTGTCGCCGCCGCGTTACTGAAATCAGCCGCGAATGGCAATGAAGCTTCTGTAGATCCACCGTCAATATGGATGAAACCTAAAATTTCAGAGCCGCTTGGTGCTACAGCCTGTGAAGCAGTTAAAGTAATGTTTAACAGCTGCTCACCAGCTAAAGTAAATGTTGGCTGATCCACTGTAACTGCTGCATCGCCAAATGTTTTAGTCACATCTACGGATACGTTGTAGTTACCGCCGTTTCCTTTAATGTCTTTTACTAATATTTGTTTCGTTACAGAAATATTGCCGTCTTTCAATGATTGAGGACCAAAAGTAACCGTCCCTTTTTTATTTTCTACAATTTCACCATTGCCGTCTAAAACTGCTGTATCAAGTGCATAAGCAAGAATTTCGGGATGAGCTGCCGCATAAGCATTTACGCGACCGGCACCTTGAGAGAATACATCATATTTTGCAGTATCCAATACTTTAGCAGTATTCGAAAGCGCCACTTTTACATCAAAAGCATCCCAATCAGGATTTGCCTGTTTTACTAATGCTGCGATACCAGCAATATGTGGGGTTGCCATAGACGTTCCTGTTTTACGATCATATGCTTCATCGTAAACCGCATCAGGGAAGTCCGCTTGATACATAGGAATCGTTGACATAATGTTTGTACCAGGCGCTGTTACGTCTGGTTTAATATCGAAGTTCGGTGTAGAAGGACCACGTGAACTTGAAGAGTTTACATCGTCACCTGTTGTTGTAGTTGAAGCAAACTTGCCGAAGCTTACTTTACCTGTACCATCTTGTAATGCAGTGCGAATTGCATTGCCGTCTGTTACTGACATATCGAATGTTGGCAAGAACTCAAAAGAGTCACCAAGGAATGTACCTGAAATGTTCGGTGCATTCGTTCCGCCGGAAAAGTTATGGATAATTGTAGCTACTGCACCGTTTGCTTTAGCATTTGCAATTTTATCAACAAATGCGATATCACCGCGCGAAATTAGTGCCACTTTCCCTTCAACATCAATTCCTTCAAAATCTTTTAATTCTCCATTACCAGGAATCGCAACTAAATCAAACTCACCTTGAAGCTGTGTTGATAAGTTTTTACCAAAAGTTGTTCCCATTAAAGGAAGTTGTTTTGCTAAGTTGTAGTCGCCTACAGTAATGTTAACTTCACCGTTATACATTGTTTCCGGGTTTGTTGTATTACCTACTGCAATCCCTAAACGAGCAGTTGCAGGTGTGCCCATTGTTCCACGGTTTGGACCTGAGTTACCTGTTGCAACAACACCGATTGTTCCAGCCATCATTGCGTTATTGATCGCAAATGATCCTGCATCTGTTTCAGTGTTAGCGCCACCGCCTAGTGAAAGGTTGATGACATCCATTTCTTCTTGGACAGCTGTTTCAATTGCTTTAACAATACCTGATGTCGCACCGCTTCCGTATGCTCCAAGAACGCGGTAAGCATAAAGGTCCACTTTTGGTGCTATACCTTTAATGCCGAATTCGTTAGCACCAATTGCTGCAATTGTTCCGGCAACATGAGTACCGTGAGAAGTATAGAACGAGCTTCCGTTTGCATTGAATTCAGGTGTTCCTGCTGGACGCTCTGAAGGTAATGTTTCCGATGCATCGTTATCTGCACGTGGTTTAGAGTAAGTTGAAGAGTTAGGAATAAAGTTCTTTCCGCCTTTATAAATACCAGCAAATTCAGGGTGATCTGCATCAATACCTGTATCAAGTACTGCCACTTTTACCCCTTGTCCTTCAATTCCTTCATTCCAAAGCTTTTCAATGCCAAGGAAAGAAATACTAGTATTCATTTGTGCTTCCAATTGCTCGTCTTTAATAAGTTCTGATGATTTTTTTGATTTTGGAGATTTTGTTGTAATCTCTTCTGATGCGTATACCGTTGCATCCGGTTCAATTAAAGTGATTCCTTCAACTGAAAGCAGTTTTGGAATGTCATTTGCTTTAATTGTTGCCGCAAATCCGTTTAGTACCGTATCAAAAGTGTAGCCTTGTTTCATTTGCACCTGTTTGGCAGTTAACTCTTTTTTAACTTTTGCCTGTTGTGCTTTTACATTTGAACGTACTTCATTTGCACGGGCATTAGAAAACTTTTTGCCTTTAACCTGGCTGATTCCTTGCTCCAATGCTACCGGTTTTTCGGATAAATGAACGATGACTGCAACCTCTTGATTGCCTGAAATATTTTGCAGGCTTTCATGAAGGATTGGACCATCTTTAGACAAGCTAAGCTGTTCAGCGATTGCCGCCTTTAGCTGAATGACGCTTTCACTTTGCCCATCCTGCTTGAATGATTTTGATTCTGCGCTTGCATTCGAGAATGGAACCAATAAAGAGAACACCATAATGAAAGCCAGAATACTACTAAAGAATCTCGTAAACTTAAACTTCTTCAATTCTCATTTCCCCTTTGTGTTAAATTTTCGCACTATTCAGTTTAATGCGGTATTACCAATTTATCACAATGGAAATTATCCGAATATCGAAATTTATATTTTTTCCAAAAGATTGATAAATAGTATCAGTTTGTAAAAAATAGGTTAAATCTATCTTCCTAATAATTTAGTTAAATAGTAGAACTTTCTTATGAGAATAAGTAAATTGGAGGACCTAACTCACTAATAAAAGAAAGGGGATTGTATATATATTTAATAAAAGGAGTGGATAGTGGTTAAACTTTTTAATGAAAAGTTTAAAGCAGAAATGACTTTTATACTTTTCAAATAAAAATCAATGGAGGATGGCTATGTCAAATATGAATTTTAAACGCAACAATGCAAAAGTAAGAGGCAAGCAAAGTTCGAATAAGCTAGAAGTAAATCAAAACCGTAAAAACCCCCAGCAAGAAGAGTTTGTATCAGAACTTGATTTTATCTTTAATGCAGCTCCAGTAAAGGAAAATCAAGGTCCCGCCAAAAGAAATAAAACAGGCATGAACGAGCCTGAAAGTGAACGAACTGCCTGGAACTGATTTATATTTGACATCTATTCAGCACATTGAGGTAAGAACTAAGGCCAAGGCCTTGGTTCTTTTTGGTGAAAATTAATTTATCGATTCAACTGCAACAGCCATACCATTTAATCGTCGATTGGCTTAATTTGCTGCTGGTTCAGCCATGATTTTTCTTCTGTATTTCCTCTTCCGTTTCTTCAAGCTCCTTCATGTATTCCTGATACTCCTCTTCTACCTCCGTTGTTGAAGGGAGGAGATGTTCTGTTGATGAATCAATCCTCTCTCCATGACGGATCATTTTATAAATAATCATCCCGTTATTTGGTTTTCCATTAAATGTGGTCATCGGAACGGCATCGAATAATACATAATAAAATGCATAAAAAACAAAGCGATCCCAAAATGTTTTATATTCTTCAATGAACCCGTTGGCTATCAGAAAATTGATTGTAAGGCCGAATATAAGATTGATTAGAATAGGCCCGGAATAAATACTAATATAGGCAAATTTATTTTCATGTTTTAATTTGTCATACGAAAACCAGCTATAAAAATGATAGTATCTGCGGATATCAACCATACCAAACTTAAAAACTCTACGACCGGAACCAATTGTTACCCTTGGTTCGATTACCCCGAATAGCCGGCTGACAATTACGTAACCCAATTCTCTAAGAAAGACAACAGCAGGTAAAATAATAAAGGCAGAAATGACTAATGAAATGAGATCGGATAAGCCAAACATATTATTATCCCCTCCCAACTAATTACTTGTAAGATGATACCCCTCAGTAACAATTTAAAACATAGGCAATCGCTCTGTTCCCAATACTTACATTGCCTATATTCCAGCCGTTGGTACAGAAATAAAAAAATATATAAAAATAGCATATAGAAGCCCGTAATGACACTGCTTCAGTCTGACAGGCAAAGCTATCAACCAACCCTTTTACTGCATTCCCGATTATGGATTTAACAATGTCTTAACATTAAAAACTTTTTAAAAAAGGAAATAACGGGTAAGGATATGTTGTAACTAAAATTGAAAGGTGTGGAAGTGGAATGTCTGAAAAGTTATTTACTGCTATTGCTACTGCTTCGGGAGGACGTGAAGGTAAAGTACAGTCGGATGATGGGGTAGTTCAATTCGAAACAGCAATGCCAGGTACACCGCGGGCAAAAAATATTGAAAATGCTACAAACCCGGAGCAGTTATTTGCTGCAGGGTATGCTGCCTGTTTTGATAGTGCCCTTCAATTAACAGCAAGTAAAGCCCGTGTAAAATTTACGTCTGAAGTAACAGCGAATGTCAGCTTATTAAAAGATGAACAAGATCAAGGGTTTAAGCTTAGTGTTGTACTTCAGGTGAAAGGGACAGATATAGAGCGTGAACAGTTAGAGGACCTGGTGCATAAAGCACACGAAGTATGCCCTTATTCAAAAGCAACAAGAGGCAATATTGAAGTTACGCTTGAAGTTATTTAGTAAGCTGTACTGACTTGAGAAGAATTATTGATTATAGGTATTTTTAACTCTTTTTGGTTAATTAACATAATAATAAAGTTTCATTTTTAAGATTTTTTAGAATATTTAGTTTAATTGTTATCCTTTAGGGGTACGTATCAATCGAGCTAAAAAATAATTATTTTAACTAGACCGTAAAATTCAATGCCCTTAATCTCTCTTCTATTATTTGCTAGGTAGTGTGAGGGTATTTGAATCAAACGAAAATAAAGGACAGCTTAAGAAGTTATAAATACTACCTAGCCGATGAAGAGTAACTTATGAAAAGTTACCATCATTTCATTAAAAATCAGCAAGACAGCAGTAAATTTTACAGCTATGATTCGCTGCTTAAGAACGAAAGGATGAGATTTCATTTGAGAAAGATATTATTTATTTCTGATCATGGCGACCCTTTAATACCTCTTGGAAGTAAACAAGCAGGTGGACAAAACAACTATGTAAAACATTTAGCACTGCAGCTTGACGGACTCGGTTACAGTGTTGATATTGTTACACATTGGAGCGATGGACAAAAGCCGGCTGTTGAACAGTTGGGTGAGCGTAGTAAAGTATACCGCTTTGCAGGTGGTCAAAAAGGATTTGTTGATAAACGTCAGATGTTTACTTTACTTCCTCGTTTATATAAAGAAATGACTGAGGCAATGGATATTAGCAGCTATGATGTTGTTCATACCCATTACTGGTTATCAGGAGTACTGGCATACAATTTGCAGAAGGAATATTCATTTTACTGGTGCCACACAAATCACTCCCTTGCAATTGCAAAAGAGCAAGGTACAGGCTTTATCGAAAATAAGCGTAAGCATTTTGAAAAACTGATTATGGAGCAAGCAGATGTAGTTATTGCTACTACTCCTAATGAGAAGCAACAGATTGAAGTTTTTACAAAGAAAAAAAGTACAGTATCTGTTGTGCCGGTAGGAGTTTCACCAGTGTATCTGGCATCTTCTGAAGAAGAGGAACAGTTTGCATTTCCATATTACTTTTATGCAGGCCGTTTAGAAACTTCAAAAGGGATTTTTGATCTTTTAAAAGGATTCAAACATATGCTGGATATGCATGAAGTCCCTCAAAACGTGAAGCTGCTAATTGCAGGTGGTTGTCAGGATACGGTTGATATAAAGAATTATTGTCCGATAAGCGAACCGCTAAAAGAAGCGATCAAAGGAATGGAAGACCGCGTGTTATTCCTTGGCCCAAAAAATGAAAAACAGTTGAAGAACCTTTATTCAGGTGCATTGGCAACAATTATGCCTTCACATTATGAATCGTTTGGGATGGTAGCGGCAGAAGCACAGGCCTGTGGTTGCCCTGTAATTGCGACACATGTAGGTGGACTAAAAGATGTCGTTAAATCCGGAATGACAGGTTTCCATATACCTAAAGAAAATGTGCAACAATTAAGCGATAGCATGGCATTTTTCTTAAAGAGCTCGCCTAAACAATTAAAAATGCGTCGTGATGCAAAACAATATGCGATGAAAGAATTTAACTGGACTCTTATTTCCCGCAAAGTAAAGGAGCTGTATGAACGAAAAAATGCCTACATTTCCTTACCTTAAACCTCATATTTTAGCAACAGATTTAGATAATACGATTGTTAGTGATAAGGTTCCGCATACTGAACTGTGGGAAACGCTGGCACTTGAAAACACATCTCTCATATATATTACCGGAAGATATAGACAGTCCGCGATTGATTTAATCGAACGTGAACAACTGCCAAAACCGGACATTTTAATATGTGATGTTGGAGCTTCGATTTACCTGGGTCCGACATATGAGCTTGACCAGGAATGGGCAGGCAACATTAGGCAGGAAGACTTTGAACAGGTTAAAGCGATAGCAAAATCCATTGACATTGCCAGACAGCCAATAGATACACCTTGGCGACTGGCCTATTTTGCCAGTAAAATGCAAGTTCAAATACTTAAGCAAGCGATTAAGCAAAATAATTTAGCAGTTGATCTTATTTTCAGCAGTGAAAGAGATGTAGATATTCTGCCTGCAAATATTAATAAAGGTGCTGCACTGAAATATGTACTTAATAAGTGTCAATATAATGGGGAGGTTGTTGTAGCCGGAGATTCCGAAAATGATCTCAGTCTTTTCACTCTCGGTTATCCAGCTATTGCAGTTGGAAATGCATGTGACGCCATATTAGCATTATCGGAAAATGAGCATATTCATTATGCAAAGGGACATGCATCTGCCGGTGTAAAAGAAATATGGGAAAAACTTTACACACCATTATCACAAAAGATTCAATAGGTTTTTACTAGACAATTACTACTCCGACTTTACTTCGCTATTTTTACAGATAAATGCATATTCTTTAAAATTTGTTTCTTAACAATAGGCAAGTAAATAGGTTATTCCAAATTCCTTTCATAAATTATAAGAGATACACCAACATGAAGGAAGGAGGATAAAATTGACTAATAGAAACTGGTTTAATGATGAAAGAGGTCAATCGTTTTACAATAATGCTCAGCAATTACCAACGCAAACAGCACCAACTCAATATGCATCACCGCAAATCTCACCAACGAGACAATACGTTCAAAGAAATGTATCAAACACAGTGGTGCCACATGTGCATCCATCCCATTTAACAACGGTCAACCAACATTATATTAACAACCAACACTATTTCCCTCATACACAATCTGTTGTGAATGAGTGTTTCGAAACTAATACGATGTGTGGAACACCGTTTAGACCGAATGGCGGTTGTGGTTGTTCAAAACGACGAGGCTGGTAAGTCGTTCTTTAATTGTTTTGGCTAATGCTAATAAATAAAATAGCACCATCCATTTAATGGATAGTGCTATTATTCATGGATGCGACTTTAAAATTTCCAGCTAGTTCTGTATATTTTTATAATTTTATCAATACATTGAAAGAAAATAATTCACATAAGGAGAAATTACTATTCCAAAAATCGCTTCAGTAAGTACTCATACACCGCCTTTCACATTAGCTCAGACAAATATTGAGCAATTGACGAAAGAGCTTTTCCAACATAAAATTCCAAAGTTAGAACGATTATTGAAAGTTTTTGAGAATGGTGAAATAAAAACACGGAATTTATGTGTTTCACCTGACTGGTATCGCGAAGACCATACATTTGAAGAACGCAATGAGCTCTATATAAAACTGGCTACAGAATATAGTGTTGAAGTCATAAAGAAGTGTTTATCAAACCGTTCCTTTTTACAACAGGAACTATCTACAGAAGAGATAGATGCAATTATTTTTATTAGTAGTACAGGTATTTCTACGCCAAGCATTGATGCCCGTGTTATGAATATTCTTCCTTTTTCCAATGAACTGGTCAGAATCCCTATATGGGGGCTTGGCTGTGCGGGGGGAGCGGCAGGCATTAGCAGGGCGTACGACTATTGTAAAGCACACCCAAACGCCAAGGTGCTTGTCGTTTGTGTTGAGCTATGCAGTCTTACCTTCCAGAAAGATGATTATTCAAAAAGTAATCTCGTAGGAACTTCATTATTTGCTGATGGAGCGGCCTGTGCACTTGTATGCGGCGATGATGTTGAGCTAAAACAAAATGTACCAGTTCCATATATTAAGGGACGTGGCTCAAAGTGGATGCCGGATTCTGAAGATGTGATGGGATGGGATGTTAAAAATAGCGGTTTGCATGTTGTATTTTCAAAGAGCATTCCGGTCATTATTTCGAAATGGCTTGGGCCATTTATTCATGAATTTTTAAATAAGCACGATGTTTCACATGAACAGATTGAGAATTTTGTCGCACATCCCGGCGGAAAAAAAGTATTACAAGCCTATGAGGAAACATTGAATTTAACGACGGAACATACAGATGTTTCACGTGAAATATTGCAAAAAAATGGAAACATGTCATCTCCGACAGTTCTGTATGTTTTGGAGCAATTTATGTTAAATGAAAAAAGAGCGGATACTTTAGGATTATTGGTTGCTTTAGGGCCTGGCTTTAGCGGAGAAGTCGTATTATTGGAATGGAGGGAGTAAGCTGGTTTTTTATATTGTACTAGCTTTTGTAATTATTCAAAGATTAGTAGAGCTGGTTGTAGCAAAGAGAAATGAGAAATTAATGCTTGCTAAAGGAGCATATGAAGTAGGAGCTTCCCATTACCCATTCATGATTTTACTGCATACGAGCTTTTTCGTAAGCCTTCTTGTTGAAGTAGTATTTTTCAGTGGACAATTTACACCACATTATATATGGCTCGTTTTATTTTTACTGCTGCAGTTGTTGAGGGTATGGTGTCTGGTTTCGTTAGGATCCTTCTGGAACACGAAAATTATTATTTTACCGGGAGCAAATGTAGTAGCGAAAGGGCCGTATTCTTTTATACGACACCCGAACTATTTGGTTGTATGTTTAGAAATTGCTGTATTGCCACTAATGTTTCAGGCATACTTTACAGCTATTTGTTTCACTATATTAAATTTCATCATCCTGTCTGTTCGCATCCCGATGGAGGAAAAGGCACTAAAAGAAGGGACAGACTATACAGCATATTTGGAACGGAATAATGTTAAACAGCCGTAAATTAAAGCACTAATCCATTTTAAACTGCTCCCTGATTGTTAGACACATCTAACAACTGGAGGGGCATTTTTTTATGTCGGTCAATTGGCTAAACAGATAGTTGATTTAATGTATATTTTTATTGCTGGGGGGTATATAACCTACAGAATTACTTTACTGAAGTTTAATTCTAATACTTTATCCAACAGGAGGGGTCTTATTGAAAGCAGTAACGTATCAAGGTGCCAAAAAAGTAGAAGTGAAAGAAGTTCCGGATGCAAAAATTGAAAAGCCAGATGACATTATTGTACGTATTACCTCAACAGCCATTTGCGGGTCAGATCTCCATATTTATCGTGGGGCAATGCCGGCACGAGAAGATTTTGTAATTGGACATGAGCCTATGGGAATTGTGGAGGAAGTCGGACCTGACGTAACAAAGGTTAAAAAAGGAGACCGTGTTGTTATTCCTTTTAATGTTGCGTGTGGCGAATGCTTCTATTGTCAAAATCAGTTGGAAAGCCAATGCGATAATGCCAACGAAAATCCGGCGATCGATTCGGGTGCATACTTTGGATTTACAGAGCGCTACGGTGACTTTCCGGGAGGACAAGCGGAATATTTACGTGTACCGTACGGGAACTTCATACCATTTAAAGTACCTGACAACTGTGAACTGGAAGATGAGGCATTACTGTTTATATCTGATGTATTGCCGACTGCCTATTGGAGTGTAGAAAATGCGGGTGTTAAAAAAGGTGATACGGTCATTGTGCTAGGTTCAGGACCAATCGGCTTAATGGTACAGAAATTCGCATGGATGAAAGGTGCAAAGCGTGTAATGGTAGTAGACCCTTTAAGCTACCGTTTAGAGCATGCGAAACGCACAAACAATGTAGAAATATTTAACTTTGATGATTTTGATGATGTTGGAAATCATCTTCATGAAATTACCCATGGCGGAGCTGACGTAGTTATTGACTGTGTCGGTATGGACGGGAAAATGTCTCTTGTAGAAAAGGCACAGCAAAAGCTGAAACTTCAGGGGGGAACACTGAGCGCAATCGATGTGGGTATAAAATCCGTTCGAAAGTTTGGTACCATCCAGCTGACAGGTGTGTATGGTTCATTATACAATATGTTCCCATTAGGCAATATTTTTGAGCGTAATATAACTGTAAAAATGGGTCAGGCACCGGCGATTCATTACAGTCAGATGCTTTATGATATGGTTGCTGAAGGGAAGATTGATCCAACAGAAATCATTACCCATAAAGTGCCGCTATCTGAGGCAAGTGAAGCATATAAGAAATTCCATGACCATGAAGATCAAAGTATTAAATTTATTTTAAAACCTTAATTCCCCTTTCCTGTGGAATTTAAATAATAAATAATAAACGTTCTATACTACACCTAAAACATTGCAACGGTAATGTTTTAGGTGTTTTTTATTGAAAAGGATGTTTCCAGCAGATGCTCTTGTTTATACTTCCGTAGTATGATGGAGGTATGTTGGAAAAGGAGATGAATTTGAGTGAAAAAGTTTTATCAAATCGTTTTATTTACAGTACTAGTCGTTATTTTAGCCGCATGCGGTAAGGAAACGTCGGACAATAAAGAGCAGGAAAATACTGCGAATTATGCTGAGGAAGTAAAGGAAAATCCAATTGTTACGATTACAATGGAAAATGATGAAAAAATCATTATTGAGCTAGAGCCAAAAACTGCCCCTAATACAGTGGCCAATTTTATCTCACTTGTGGAAGATGGATTTTATGATGGACTGATTTTCCACCGTGTTATTCCCGGTTTTATGATACAAGGTGGAGATCCGGATGGTACAGGTATGGGTGGACCGGATTATGCAATTAAAGGAGAATTTACTTCAAACGGATTTGAAAATACATTAACCCATGAACGCGGTGTAATTTCAATGGCCCGTTCCCAAGATCCGGATTCGGCAGGCTCGCAGTTCTTTATAATGACGGAGCAGGCAACACATTTGGATGGTGACTATGCAGCATTCGGCAAGGTAACTGAAGGAATGGAAATGGTCGATGAGATTGTTGCTGCAAAGCGCGGGGCCAATGACAAACCGCTGGAAGATCAGAAGATAAAAACAGTTGAGGTGGACACGAAAGGCTTTGATTATCCAGAGCCAGTCATTCAAAAATAGTATGGAAGGGAGTAACCGTCATTAATTATCCGGTTACTCCTTTTTCCAACCTGCACCTTCCAAAAAATTATATGATGGCATGGACAGCAGTTGTTTCACGTCGTAAGGGCCTTTCTTTTGTAAAAAGGCTTCAACCAATCGGTAACCGGTACAATATCCGATCCAAGGGGGTAAATTTAATGCCGAGTCCCCGAATAAAAAAGCTTGATGTTCATGTAAACCCGGTACATGCAATGCCTGTTTGAAATGCGTATCCCAATAACTTAACACTTCCTCCAAGGAATAGCGCTTCGTCCAGGAACTTAATGCATACTCTCCATATAAACTTTCCACCGCATGTTCGGCAAGTCCCTCCATAAGCAATGAATCGAGCAATGTAGGGGGCTCTATTAAAAACCTGCGCCTGCAAATATGGTGATATTCATGGGTAAACAACGCATGAAGCTCTTTTATTGTAATGCGAGGGGAGACATACAAACAAATGCCGTAAGGATAGGCAACACCATTTTTCACGAATCCGTTTTTTATCGGCAAAATGGCTACAGGTATATCAGGTCCTTCCCATAAACGTATCAATTCCTCCAATAGTCTTTTCGTTATTTGCCAAACATCCAAAGTTAAGCGGAGTTCATCATGTTGAAGCAACCCTTGTTGTAAAAGTTCAAATTGAACAGCCTCAGGCGGAAATCGAGGGAAGATGGATTGAATGATCGGGTAGGCTGCCAGCTCACGATGTTCCGTTTTCTCAAATAATATTTTTGTATCAAGAATGGGCATAAGTTTCTCCTTTTTCTTAGTGTATGAACTAGACGATGCGCATGTATGTGCAAAAAGCTTGAACATATAGTAGGAAAACTTAGAGAAGGGAGGGAAAGTTATGACTCACCAAGAGGCATATGATTTGTGCTGCAAACATCACGGAAAACGTGTGAGAATAAATGATAATAAAGGAAATGTCCATGTAGGAAGAATTACGAAAGTAGATAATCGTATGGTTTGGATTATGCCTGATAGAGCGGGCTATGGAATTGGATTCTGGGGATTTGGTGGAGGATACGGGGCACCTGGCTTTGGATATGGTATTGCATTAGGTGCAATTACCGGTATTGCACTGGCATCAATTTTCTTCTGGTAAAAATAAAGAAGCTGGCACAATTTTTTGTGCCAGCTTTTATTTTATTTATCATTTGTAAAGTAAATTCCGACTGTGCCGCGGCCGACATGTGCACCGATTACAGAGCCGATTGTTGTCGTTTCAATTGCTTTGGGCTGAATCTTTTCTTCAATTGCAACTTTCACTTCGTGCATCAGTTCCTCATCGTTACTATGTGAAATACCGACAACCTTATTTGTGAAGTCACCGCCACGCTCTTTCATAAGTTCAGTCATGCGATTAATGGCTTTTTTGAATCCGCGTGTTTTTTCTATTGGTACAAGCTTGCCATCATCCATATTTAAAATAGGCTTAATATTAAGCAGTCCACCCATAAAAGCACTCGCTTTTGATACACGGCCGCCTTTTGCCAAGTGGTTTAAATCTCCAACTGTAAATAAATGTTCCATTGAATTGGCCATCGCTGCAAGTTTTTCAACAGCTTCATTAAACTCAATACCAAATTTATTTAAACGCACTGCTTCTTTTACTACTAAGCCTTGACCGTAAGAAGCACATTTCGTATCAATAATTTCTAATTTTAAGTCCGGATAACTTTCCAGCACTTGATTTTTTGCCAAAATTGCTGTTTGGCATGTACCGGACAATTCTGATGAAAAGGCAATATAAACTCCTTCTTCACCTGATTTTGCTAATTCCTCAAAAGCGTTAATAAATACTTCTAATGAAACTTGTGATGTTTTTAGTTGCTCACCTTCAGCAATTGCCGCGTAGACCTGGTCTGTTGTGATGCCGATAATGTCATCATATTCAACACCTTTCACTAGTACGCGTAACGGAAAAAGATGTACTTCTTCATTATCAAAAAATGATTTTGGTAAGTCAGAACCACTATCCGTATAAATTTTCATAAACATCCCCCTTATCTCACTCAGATTGATTTTAGTTTTAATTTAAATTATGAACTATTTACATTTGTCATGTATTTCTTATGATAACTGTACTTATTATATAGTTTATGCAAAGAGCGATGCCTACTATTCTTACAAAATAATGCCGATATTTCAAGTTGATATTAATAGAAATTCCATTTAATGAAAAGTATACGCTTTTCATTGTAGCATAACTTAAAATAGACAAAATAGTTAGAAAAAAATTGTTAGAAAATAAAGAAAACATAAATAAATGATTTTAAGCTTCGACAAAATATGCTCATAAATGTTTCGCCTTTTCTCGATAAAGACAACCTTTTCACTTGCTGGTGAAGTCCCGGTTTGTATATATTTTAATCTTTTCACAATTGTGTTACACTACAATAAGGTAATAAATGATATAGAATCAATGGAATCGTCTCCTATATAGGGTTGTCGATAATAGAATAGAGCGCTTACATTATTCTAAAAATCTTAATATATATGTAAGGGAAGGTAAAAATGAGTAACAAGCATATCAAATCAGACGTTATCTTAATTGGTGCCGGAATTATGAGTGCTACTTTAGGTACAATGCTTAAAGAATTAGCACCGGATTGGAAAATCAAAGTATTTGAGAACTTAGCTAAAGCTGGTGAAGAAAGCTCTCACGAATTAAACAATGCCGGAACTGGGCATGCCGCTTTATGTGAGCTTAACTACACAAGTGAGAAAAAAGACGGGACAATCGATATTACTAAAGCGATTAACGTTAACACACAGTTCCAGGATTCACTACAATTTTGGACACACTTAGTTAACACAAAGCAAATCGAGAAACCGGAAGAATTCATTATGCCACTGCCACATATGAGTATGGTACAAGGTGCTGGAAATGTCGAGTATCTTAAAAAGCGTCATGCAGCAATGACAGCAAATCCATTATTCGAAGGTATGGAATTCTCAGATGATCCTGAAACACTAAAACAATGGATTCCTTTAATTATGAATGAACGTACTTCAAGTGAACCTATTGCTGCAACAAAAATTGATTCTGGTACGGATGTTAACTTTGGGGCGTTAACTCGTACGTTAATCTCGAACTTACAAAAGCAAGATGTGGATGTAAACTACAACCATAATGTTTTGGATGTAAAACGTTTAAAAGATGGTTCTTGGGAAGTAAAAGTTCACAACAAAGAAAACAGCAAAGTTGAATACCACACTGCGAAATTTGTATTCCTTGGAGCTGGTGGTGGTAGCCTTGAGTTACTACAAAAATCCGGTATCCCTGAATCAAAACATATCGGTGGATTCCCGATTTCCGGTTTATTCTTAGTTTGTAACAATGAGGAAGTAGTAAATCAACACCATGCGAAAGTATACGGTAAAGCAGCGGTTGGTGCGCCACCGATGTCAGTACCACACTTAGACACTCGTTATATCGATGGTAAAAAATCATTATTATTCGGACCGTTTGCAGGTTTCTCTCCGAAGTTCCTAAAAACAGGTTCAAATATGGATTTATTTGCATCTATCAAGCCACATAACTTAATGACACTACTTGCTTGTGGTGTAAAAGAAATGTCGCTGAGCAAATATTTAGTTTCTCAATTAGTTCTTTCAAAAGAAGCGCGTATGGATGAATTACGTCAATTCATTCCAACTGCCAAGTCAGATGACTGGGAAATCAGTGTTGCAGGCCAACGTGTTCAAGTTATTAAAGACACAGACGCTGGTAAAGGTACATTACAATTTGGTACTGAAGTTGTAACTGCACATGACGGTTCTATTGCGGCATTACTAGGTGCATCTCCAGGTGCTTCTACAGCTGTATCTGTTATGTTAAAAGTAATCAACCAATGCTTCCCGGGAGAAATGAAAGCTTGGGAGCCTAAGATTAAGGAAATGATTCCATCTTACGGTGAAAACTTAGTTGAAAATACAGAACTTCTTAAAGAAGTACATGAAACAACAACGAAAGCTTTAGGTTTAAACAAAGCATAATTGTTAATAGGAAGAACCTTTAATCATTGTCGGATTAAAGGTTCTTTTTTTAATGAAGAAATTACGCTATAGTAAATTTGGAGAAGGGAAGGAGGATTCCAATGTATAAATTAGATTATGCTTCACCAATAGGTGTTATTGAAATTGCAGGAAGCGAACATTTTATATCATCCGTATTATTTGCAGAGCGAGAAGAAATACTGAACTTCCCAACTAATGATACCCCTCAGCTTTTATTGGACTGCAGTACAGAACTGGATGAATATTTTAATGGCCAACGAAAAGATTTTTCTGTACTTTATAAATTAGAGGGAACCATTTTTCAAACATCGGTATGGCAAGCATTGACAACCGTTCCTTACGGGAAAACCGCTTCCTATAAAGAAATTGCACAACAAATTGCAAATGAAAAAGCGGTACGCGCTGTTGGGATGACAAATAGCAAAAATGTGATAAGTATTATCGTCCCATGCCACCGGGTTATCGGCCAAAACGGGAAACTTACAGGCTATGCAGGCGGTTTATGGAGAAAACAATGGCTGCTTGAACATGAGCTTAAATATAGCTTCAACTTAAATTAATGTTATAGCAACATAAAATTTTCAATTGATTTGTGAGGTGAACGAATGAACGAACAGCAATATGATCATATGCTAAACATCCAAACTACCGGTTATCAATATGGTTTTCCGAAATTAGCAAAGTACCATCGCTATGAACCAACACCTTACAGCGGACTGGAACAATTATTCGAAAGCTATGAACTGCCGGCCAATGCACGCTTTCTTGATATCGGCTGCGGGAAAGGGCGAGTTCCTATTTATATTTACCATCGCTTCAATATTCCCGTTACAGGAATTGAAATGGATCAGAAGTTTTTCACGGAAGCGGAGCAAAATGCAGAACAATATTTAAGAAAATTTAAGAAGAAACATGCTCCCATCCAATTTTTGAATATCATTGCCGAAACATATGAAATTACAAAGCACGATAATGTCTTTTTCTTCTTTAACCCCTTCTCAATACATGTATTTCGTGAATTTATGAAGCATATTATGGATTCTGTCATGTTATATCCTCGAATGGTAGATATTATTTTATATTATCCATCCCCTGAATATATGGATTATCTACAACAAGAGCAATCACTTCAATGCTATTTAGATATAAAATTACGCCACGAAAAAAATGAAAATGAACGTATCGTCGTTTTTCGGATTCCGGAAATATAAACGGCGATTTTTTTATTAATAGAAAGTATTAGACTGGGAATTTTGAATACATAAAATTCACAGAATAATCACACTAGACTAAAAATTACTATTCGTTTACAATACAGAAGTTGGAATAATTGATTATATTATTCTCGTAAATTTAATCTGAATATTGAAAATTTAGATTGTGCGAATGTGGGGTATTGGTTATAATTATCAGAAATATCAAACATTTGGAGTATGACTAAGGGGGAAATGATGATGACAAATCACAAAAAGACAAAAAAGTATGGTTCATTATTCATGGCAACAGCATTATTAACAGGGGTA
Source organism: Solibacillus sp. FSL W7-1436 (assembly GCF_038007305.1). NCBI lineage: Bacteria > Bacillati > Bacillota > Bacilli > Caryophanales > Caryophanaceae > Solibacillus > Solibacillus sp. FSL W7-1436. The sequence goes on along the minus strand of NZ_JBBOWV010000001.1, from coordinate 1,304,759 downwards.
TTAGCTGGATGCGGTGATGATACCTCTAGTTCTTCAGGATCAGGCGGCAGCAGTAATGCAGCTGGCGATACAATTAAAATTGGCGCTAACTTAGAATTATCAGGTGCTGTAGCTTCTTACGGATCATCGATTAATGATGGTGCAAAATTGGCGATTGAAGAAATTAATGCAGCAGGCGGTATAGATGGTAAACAGCTGGAGTACATTCCAGTCGACAATAAATCAGAAACAGCTGAGGCAACTTCTGCTGCAATGAAATTGGCAGAACAGGAAAAAGTAGTGGCGATGTTGGCGCCGGCTACTTCAGGTAACTCGGTTGCAACGGTCCAAATTGCAGCTAAGCATAAAGTTCCAATGGTTACAGCCTCAGGTACTGCACCAAACGTAACGGTTAACGATGATGGATCAATAAATGAATATGCGTTCCGTACATGTTTCATCGACCCATTCCAAGGGACGGTAGCGGCAAACTTTGCGACAAATGAACTGCAAGCTAAAAATGTGGCGATTTTCGCGGATAATGCTTCAGATTATGCGAAAGGCTTAGCGGCATCATTCAAGGAAACGGTATCCTCAAACGGTGGCACAGTAGTCGCTGAAGAGGCGTATGTTGCAAAAGACGTAGACTTTAAATCTCAATTAACGAATATTAAAGGGAAAAATCCTGATTTCATTTTCATCCCTGGCTACTATGAAGAAGTAGGGATCATCGTAAAACAAGCCCGTGAATTAGGTATTACCGTTCCGTTAATGGGTGCTGACGGATGGGACTCGCCAGAACTAATTGAATTAGCTGGTAATGATGCATTAAATAATACATTTATTACGAACCACTACTCATCTGAAGACCCGGATTCAAAAATTCAGGACTTCGTAAAAGCATTTAATGATGAGTACAGCAAATCACCGAACGCTTTCCATGCATTAGGCTATGATTCTATTTACTTTATCGTAGATGCGATCAAGCGTGTAGACGGAGACATTACAGGTGAAGCAATTCAGAAACAGCTTGCGGCAACGGAAGATTTAAGCTTAGTAACAGGTACTTTCACAGTTGACGAAAACCACAACCCAGTAAAATCAGCAACAGTTCTAGAATTCGTAGACGGTAAACAACAGTTCAACTCTAAAGTTAATCCTTAATTTTTTACGAGTGAGGGGGGGCGGAACTTGCCTCCCTTTTTTTCATACATTTAATAGAGAAAAAAGGAGTGAACTGTATGGAATGGATCCAACAATTAGTGAATGGTATTTCGCTAGGTAGTATTTATGCACTTATCGCACTAGGCTATACGATGGTATACGGGATTATTAAGCTTATCAATTTTGCCCACGGTGATGTTTTCATGCTTGGTGCTTTTATCGGCTTTTATGCCATTGCACGTTGGGAAATGAATGTCTTTTTAGCGCTTATTATCGCGATGATATTATGTGCAGTCATCGGAGTAATTATAGAGCGTGTCGCTTATAAACGACTGCGTAATGCAACCCGGATCGCAGCTCTTATTACGGCAATCGGTGTCTCACTGTTAATCGAATATACGGTAATTTTCTTTAGAGGTCCTTCTCCAGAAGCTTATCCGGCAGTATTTGCAACGAAGAATATTGAAATTTTCGGTGCACAGATCAGTACGTTGGCGATCTTTATTTTATCAGTATCGATTTTCTTGATGATCTTATTACAATTCATTGTTCATAAAACAAAAATCGGTAAAGCGATGCGCGCCGTATCCCATGATGCAGATGCAGCTCGCTTAATGGGGATTAACGTAGATAATACGATTTCAGCCACATTTGCAATCGGATCTGCATTGGCAGGAGCTGCGGGCGTAATTTTTGGTATTTACTATACACGTATCGATCCGTTAATGGGGATTATGCCTGGTATTAAAGCTTTCATTGCCGCTGTTTTAGGTGGAATCGGCATTATTCCGGGAGCAATGGTAGGCGGTCTTTTACTAGGGGTTGTTGAAACAGTTGTTTCGGCGCTCGGATATTCATTATGGCGAGATGCAGCCGCGTTTGTCATCCTGATTTTGATTTTAATATTACGTCCAGCGGGTATTTTCGGTAAAAATACGCGCGAGAAAGTGTAGGTGAACAGCATGAAAAAATCGAAAATCTTTTGGGGTTATGCCGTCCTAGCACTTGTGATTTACGCAGTTGTTCAATTATTGATTTCCAACGGTTCCATCCAGTTCTATTATCAGAATATGTTCATCGCAATGTGTATCAATATTATTTTGGCGGTAAGTTTACATGTCATTATCGGGGTTACAGGTCAGTTTTCGATAGGGCACGCAGGCTTTCTGGCTGTAGGAGCTTACATATCGGCAATTTGTACAATGAAATTTGACATGCCATTTATAACAGCCATTTTAATTGGTGCTCTTGTTGCAGCACTTGCCGGCTTACTTGTAGGCATTCCATCACTTCGTTTAAAAGGCGACTACCTGGCGATTGCGACGCTGGGATTTGCTGAAATTATTCGGATCGTATTTGTAAATACCGACTATGTAGGTGGTGCAGCAGGCTTGCAGGTTGCCCATCAGTCTACATGGACATATGCATTTTTTGCGACATTCATTACCATTCTTGTCATCTCCAACTTTACGAACTCCCGCCATGGTCGTGCGTGCATTTCGATCAGGGAAGATGAAATTGCCGCTGACGCAATGGGTATCAACACAACCTATTACAAAGTTGTCGCATTTGCAATCGGTTCGTTCTTTGCCGGAGTGGCAGGTGCCATTTACGCCCACAACTATTATATTATCCAGCCGACTGCGTTCGGATTTTTAAAATCATTTGATATTTTAATATTCGTTGTGTTGGGCGGTTTAGGCAGCTTATCTGGTTCTGTTATCGCTGCAGTATTACTGACATTCGTTTCGACGTATTTACAGGACTTCCCGGAAACACGGATGATTATTTACTCACTGATTTTAATATTGGTTATGCTATACCGTCCGACAGGTTTATTAGGTTCAAAAGAGATTACAGCATACTTCAAGTTTGGTAAAAAAGGAGGTACACGCGTATGAGCAGTGCACTTCTAAAAGTAGAAAAGCTAGGTATTCAGTTTGGTGGTTTAAAGGCTGTTCAAAATGTAGAAATGCATTTGAATCAAGGAGAGTTGATTGGTTTAATCGGCCCGAATGGTGCAGGAAAAACAACAACGTTTAATATGCTGACAGGGGTTTATACTCCAACCGAAGGCACAATTCTATTCAATGGAAAAGCAATTGGCGGCCTGGATCCATATAAAGTAACACGCCAAGGAATTAGCCGGACATTCCAGAATATCCGCCTATTTAAAGAGTTATCTGTACTGGATAATGTAAAGGTCGCAAACCATGGCTTGGCAAAACATAATTTAGTTTCGAGCATTTTCCGTTTACCAAGCCACTTTAAAGGCGAAGAGAAAATGGAACAGGAGTCATTGGCATTTTTGAAAATTTTCGGGCTTGATGTATACCGTGATGAGCTTGCGAAAAACTTGCCATACGGAATGCAGCGCCGTCTTGAAATTGCCCGGGCATTGGCTGCAGCACCAAAGCTATTATTGCTGGATGAACCGGCAGCAGGGATGAATGCCAAGGAAACACATGATTTAATGGAGCTTATTGCTTTTATTCGTAAGGAATTTGATTTAACGATTTTATTGATCGAACATGATATGAACCTGGTTATGGGGATTTGCGAACGGATTTACGTGCTTGACCACGGACAATTGATTGCTGATGGGACACCTGAAGAAATACGTTCAAACCCGAAAGTAATTGAAGCGTACTTAGGTGAGGAGGTTACAGAATAATATGCTATTAATCAATGATATCGACGTTTTCTATGGTAATATCCAAGCATTGAAAGGAATCTCCCTCGAAGTAAAAGAAGGTGAAATTGTTACACTGATCGGTGCCAATGGGGCAGGAAAAAGCACATTGCTAAAAACAATTTCAGGTTTACTGAAACCAAAGCGCGGCTCGATTGAATATTTAGGTACGACAATTGCCGGAAAGCCCGCACAATCAATTGTGAAAGCAGGAATCTCCCATGTACCGGAAGGCCGCCGTGTATTCTCAAATATGACAGTGGAGGAAAATCTGGAATTGGGTGCCTATTTACGAAATGACAGAGAGGCTATCAAGAAGGATTTAAACCATGTATTTGAGTTGTTCCCCCGTTTGTTAGAACGACGAAAACAGCTTTCAGGGACGCTATCAGGCGGTGAACAGCAAATGCTTGCGATGGGCAGGGCTCTAATGGCTAAGCCGAAGCTGATCATTATGGATGAGCCATCAATGGGTCTTGCACCGCTTATGGTAAAAAACATCTTCAACATTATTGAAATGGTCAACAAAGAAGGCGTGACGGTACTGCTTGTAGAGCAAAACGCACATATGGCGTTATCGGTTGCCCACCGCGCCTACGTTTTGGAAACAGGTAAAATCGTCCTGACAGGTTCAGCAAAAGAACTGCAGGAAAGCGATGAAGTAAGAGCCGCTTATTTAGGCGGATTATAAAAACAGGATTAGGATGAAATTATTTTGATACAGCAAGAAACCACCATTTTTCTCTTTAAGGGAAATGGTGGTTTTGGTTTAAGATGAGTTATCTTTATAGACTCCTGCAAAGGCTACCACACGATGGTATCCTCTTCCGGATATTTGAATGTGAGCTCCACTTCATGGAATGGCTGCTTTGAAATGCTTGTCACCCCTAAAAGCTGCTGAATAAGCACTTTATATGTCTCATCCTCTGTTAAAAAGCGTAAAGCAAACGATGTAATATATTCTGCACGTTCCTCTTTGGATAATGATAAATACTCCAAATTTAAAATATCAACATACTGCGTTGCATACTGATGGAACAATGGTGATTTTGTATGAAGCCCCGTTAAAAACGCCACATAATGCTCCTTTGTCATGAAAGAGGCAATCGCATCAGCAACAAGTGCTTGGAATTTACGGACCGATGTAACAGCGATGCTCCACTCCGAATTATTTATAGTCTTTTTATAAAGAGAAATGAAATCATTTAATGCCAGTGCTGCAAAAACGAGCTCAGGTAATAAAAAATTGACCCCGTAATAAATGTTTCGTTCAGGGATAATGGCATTCATTTTCTTTTTCGTCTCTTTATTCATACCATTCGGCACGAAGTCAATCTGATGTTCCCCTTTGGAAGCCTGGCGCAATTTTAAACAAAACGATAATAAGCGCTGCCTTACTCCCTCATAATGAAAGTAGCGTTTTTCTTCCCCGATTACTTCATAAATTGCATGAATCACATCATCTAAATCCCAATAGTCTCCACTTACCGTTAATCCTGTTAAGTTTTCCGTTGGTTTTATTGTCAGCATGATGATACCCCCTTTGCATATAAAGGAACGTTCAAAACATGAGAACAGTCCTTATTGCTTTGGTGTGTAGTTCAATAATTGGAACAGTTCATTTCTTTCTTTATCTGTAAGGTCACGCCACTGACCGACTTTTAAATTGCCGATATGAATATTCATAATTCGAATACGCTGTAATCGCTGTACCGAATAGCCAAGAGCGGAACACATACGGCGAATTTGGCGATTTAGCCCTTGCTCTAAAATAATTTTAAATACTTTTGAGGAAACCTTTTCTACTCGGCAAGGTAATGTCGTTGTATCTAAAATCTCTACGCCTGAGCTCATATCATGGATAAATTGATCGGTAATCGGCTTGTCCACCTGTACAACATATTCCTTTTCATGATGGTTTTCTGCCCGTAAAATTTCATTGACGATATCTCCGTCATTCGTAAGAAGCAGTAAACCTTCTGAATCTTTATCCAGACGTCCGATATGGAAAATACGCAGCGGGTGGTTTACAAAATCCACAACATTTCCTTCGATCTGCTTTTCCGTTGTACTCGTAATTCCGACAGGCTTGTTCAGTACAATGTAGACTAATTCTTCCTGTCTTTTTACAGGCTTGCCGTCAACTAATACTTCATCACCTGTTTCAACTTGGCTGCCGTTTGTCGCCAAAACCCCATTGATTTTTACACGACCGTCTTCTACCCATTTATCTGCACCGCGACGGGACACGATGCCTGTTTCTGCTAAAAATTTATTGATTCTCATAATTTTTCACCTACTAATAGAATATCTTCAGTATACATGAGTGTATCTGTAATTTTGTAATACTTCTTTCCAAATGATGCTTCTTTGTATTATAACTAAACCTATATTTACTGGAATTTACCCGTTTTATACATTTTTATTATAGTATTCCTTCATTTTCAGTATATCAGAGTAGAGAATAATAAAATAATCAGAAAATTGTAGTTTAATATTTGAAATGATTCCACTTTTCTGACAATATAGTAAATGAAGGTACCTCTCACAGAAGAGTGAGTTTTACAGCATGAATTTCAGCATGGCCTTTTTATGAGAAGGTATGGTCACTATAATTTGTGCAAAGGGGAGAAATTTCAATGGCAGCAGTGTATCAAAATCCAAATACGGATGGCGCATTAGTAAATTTCAAGGAGCGTTACGACAACTTTATCGGTGGTAAATGGACACCGCCAGTAAAAGGGGAGTACTTCGACAATGTAACACCTGTAACGGGTAAAGTATTTACTAAAGTAGCGCGTTCTACGGAAGAAGACATCGAGCTTGCTTTAGATGCAGCCCATGCAGCAAAAGATGCCTGGGGGAAGACATCGGCAACTGAGCGCTCGAATATTTTACTAAAAATTGCAGATCGCATGGAACAGAATTTAGAAATGCTGGCCGTTGCAGAAACATGGGATAACGGTAAGGCAGTACGTGAAACATTGAATGCAGATTTACCATTGGGCATTGATCACTTCCGCTACTTTGCTGGTGCTTTACGCGCACAGGAAGGGTCTCTTAGTCAGATCGATGAAAATACAGTAGCCTATCACTTCCATGAGCCGATCGGTGTAGTTGGACAAATTATTCCATGGAACTTCCCGTTATTGATGGCAATCTGGAAATTGGCACCTGCTTTAGCTGCAGGAAACTGTGTCGTATTAAAACCAGCTGAGCAAACACCAGCATCCATTTTAGTGCTTGTTGAACTTATTGAAGATTTACTTCCGCCGGGTGTGCTGAATGTTGTGAATGGCTTCGGTTTGGAAGCAGGAAAGCCTTTAGCTTCGAATCCGCGCATTGGTAAAATTGCGTTTACCGGTGAGACGACGACAGGCCGCCTTATTATGCAATATGCATCACAAAATCTGATTCCGGTTACTCTCGAATTGGGCGGTAAATCACCGAACATTTTCTTTGAGGATATTATGGATGCAGACGATGCATTTTTGGATAAAGCGGTAGAAGGCTTTGTATTATTCGCTTTAAACCAAGGTGAAGTATGTACATGTCCTTCTCGTGCACTTATTCAGGAATCAATTTACGAGAAATTTATGGAGCGCGTATTAAAGCGCGTAGAAGCAATTAAAACAGGTAACCCTTTAGATACAGATACAATGATGGGTGCTCAGGCATCATCAGAACAAATGGAGAAAATTCAATCTTATTTACAAATCGGTAAAGAAGAAGGTGCGGAATGCTTAATCGGCGGCGAGAAAAATGATTTAGGCGGCGATTTTGCAGACGGTTACTATATTAAGCCGACTGTATTTAAAGGTCATAATAAAATGCGAATTTTCCAAGAAGAAATTTTCGGTCCGGTTGTTGCTGTAACAACATTTAAAACGAAAGAAGAAGCTTTGGAAATCGCAAATGATACATTATACGGATTGGGATCAGGTGTTTGGACACGCGATATGAATACTGCTTACCGCTTCGGTCGAGGCATTCAGGCAGGACGTGTATGGACGAACTGCTACCATGCATATCCGGCACATGCTGCATTCGGCGGCTACAAAATGAGTGGTATTGGACGCGAAACACATAAAATGATGTTAAGCCATTACCAACAAACGAAAAACCTTTTAGTCAGCTATGATGAAAACCGCCTAGGCTTCTTCTAAGAGAGGGGGTGCAAAATTTGGTTGAACGCGTTATTGCAACCGATGCAGCACTACAATTGATTGAGAAGTTGAAAGAACGCCACGGACCGATTATGTTCCACCAATCCGGGGGATGCTGTGATGGTTCGTCCCCAATGTGCTATCCGGATGGCGATTTAATTGTCGGCAACCAGGATATATTGCTTGGCCATATTGGCGGGAGTCCGTTCTATATGCACAAAAACCAATATGATTATTGGAAGCATACACAGATTATTATTGATGTAGTCGATGGACGTGGTGGAATGTTTTCATTGGAAGGCGTTGAAGGGAAGCGCTTTTTATCCAGATCAAGGGCTTTCACAAAAGAAGAGCTTAATGACCTTCAAGTATAATTTTGTAAAAGGGAATGCTGGTCCGACAATCAGCATTCCCTTTTTGTTATGGATATAAGCAAATTTTTTTCACTTCAAAATTTTAGGCGTATAATCATAAGTGGGAGTGTGAACTGATGGATCGGACAGCTTTTATACAATTACTTAAAAATAATAATGAACGGATGGAGCTATTTTTCGGGTCGGATGTTCAAAGTAATGCCCGGATACCGTTAGCGGTACAATTTACATTTTCACGTGAAACATTTAATGGTCCTTTATTTGAGAGGAATGTAAAAGATATACATAATCAAAAATCCAAGCAATCATTCTTTGAGTTTTTTTCTACACCGTCAAATAAGTCGGTTTTAACGTATAAAATGTTAGCCCATTTCGTATTGTATCCTCAGCCTGAACAGGAGCTTCAGCGAGTAGAGTTAAATGAAAAGGCATTGTTGAACGCAGGATTTAAAAGCAGCGGTTATCAAAGAATTGCAGCCATTTTTTTAATGGACGAAGCACATGCAAAATCAGCAAAAATTTTACATGACGAAATGAAAAAGCATCATTACTTCCTGACGGGCAAAGATGATATTCCATATGCGGTATTACTGACGAAGAAGCAAGGCGACCCGGTTAAGCTCGCCGAAACAATGCGGAAATACTATGATGCATTGCACAGTAAAGATTTTAAAAACGGGGATGCGCTGCAGGCAATGACGCAGCTATTGCCATTGTATGACGAGGAATTTCAGCCTGTATTAGTTGATTATGTAGTTGCGATGAAGCAGTCTTTTATAAATAGTGGCGTGAAAGTGAAGAAAAGTTTTTATCCATATTTAGCTTTGCTTGCTTTAGCGGGGGCTACATCGGAAGTTGTCGGTGAAATTGTAGAAATGGAACATGCACTCATTAAGCTACCGATGTTTAATGAGATGCAAGCGTATGCTTTAATGACCGCTGCCCAGTATGTACTGAAAAATTTAGTGGAAAATGATACGCTATCCGAATTCAACGATAGTCTATTGTTTATGCAGGCTCTTGCGATAAGCGATTATATAGGTGATGTTCCAATTTTATTGGCAATCGATATTCTCGATATATTTTTTTAATTTGGGTAAACAATAGTGAGGAGTGAATTAAATGAAACAGACAAAATTGTGGATTAACGGCAAATGGGAAAGTACGAATGAAACAACAGAGTTAACAGCACCTTATACGGGAGAAGTGCTTGCAAATGTAGCAAAAGCAACGGCAGCGGATGTGGAGCGTGCCATTGAAGGTGCACATGAAACATTCCAGTCATTCAAAAAAACGACTGCATATGAACGCGCGGAAATTTTATACAAAGTCGTCACGATCATGAGAGAACGTAAACAAGAGCTTGCAAAAATCTTGGCAGATGAAGCAGCAAAACCAATATCAGCAGGCATTGCAGAACTGGACCGTACGATTGCGACTTATCAATTTGCAGCAGAAGCAGCAAAACAAAGTACAGGTGAAACAATTCCAATGGATGCAGCACCAGGTGTAAAAGACAGAATCGGTTATACGAAGCGAGTTCCATTAGGCGTAGTTTCTGCGATTACACCGTTTAATTTTCCATTTAATCTAGTAGCCCATAAATTAGGGCCAGCCTTTGCTGTAGGGAATACAGTTGTATTAAAACCTGCATCCCAAACTCCGTTAAGTGCACTTGCAATGGCGGAAATTTTCAAAGAAGCAGGTTTACCGGATGGCGCATTGCAAATTGTCACAGGCAGCGGCGGGGAATTGAGCGAAACACTTGTCACACATCCTCTTGTAAAAAAAGTGACATTTACAGGTAGTGGTGCGGTAGGCCTAAAAATAAAAGAAAAAGTCGGCTTGCGAAAAATTACTCTAGAGCTTGGTTCAAATGCGGCACTCATTGTAGAACCTTCAACACCGCTTGAAAAAATTATGAAACGTGGCGTAGGCGGTGCATTTGGATTTGCCGGACAAGTATGTATTTCATTGCAACGCATTTATGTCCATACTTCCATTTATGAGGCGTTTACAAAATTATTTGTTGAAGAGACAAAGAAACTAGTTGTCGGAGATCCGCATGACGAGAAAACTGATGTCAGTGCAATGATTCACCCCGATGAAGTCAGCCGTATAAAAAGCTGGATTGAAGAGGCAAAACAACAAGGTGCTACGGTTGCAGCAGGAGCAGAATTTACAGAACGCACTTGCTCTCCAACTGTCATGACGAATGTGAAGCCTGATATGAGAATTGTTTGTGAGGAAACTTTTGCACCGATTGTCTCCATTGTGCCATATGAAACGCTGAACGAGGCAATTGCCCTTGTCAACAGTTCGGAGCTTGCGTTAAACGCGGGGATATACACAAATGTATTAACAGATGCGATGCAAGCTGCTGAAGAAATTGAAGCAGGCGCAGTCATCATTAACGATATTCCGACATTCCGTGTAGACAATATGCCGTATGGTGGCGTCAAAATGAGCGGCTACGGCAAAGAGGGCATTAAATATGCAGTGGAAGAAATGACTGATTTGAAATTCATTACAATGAAGTTGAATTATGAATAGTTTGTACTAGCACTTCCATCTTCTGAATAGTAACATGGAGTGTAGTCTAGAAAGGAGGAAGGTTATGAAAAATACTCTGCCTATGAGCTTTTCAAAATCTATCCAAACACGATTAGTACTACCTCCTGATACAAATCATCATCAATCGATATTCGGGGGGAAAGTGTTAGCATATATTGATGAAATTGCGGCGATTGCTGCAATGAAACATTGCCAAGGTGAAGTCGTTACTGCTTCTTTTGACTCAGTAGATTTCGTATCCTCTGCCTATGCAGGTGATATGATTGAGTTGGAAGCTGTCGTATCCGGGACAGGTCGTACTTCGATGGAAGTATATGTACGGGTTGTATCAAGAAATATTAAAACAGGTGCAAAGAAATTAACGACGGAATCATTCGTAACGATGGTCGCGATTGACGAAAACGGCAAGCCAAAAGAAGTGCCGGGTGTTGAACCGGAGACGGATTTTGAACGCCATTTATTTGAAACAGGCCCGATTCGTCAGGAGCACCGAAAACAAAAGCGAGCATTATCAAAAAAACGCCGCGCATAAAAAAAGGGGATATCAAATGCAAAATGCCATTTGATATCCCTTTTGTATTTTAAAAAAATTAATCATGCAGCTCCTGAACAATACGGAGCAATGAATCCGAAGATGTTAACACATTGTTGGATGTATGTGTTAAACCGGTAATAACAGATGAAATGGCATGAATGTCTTCATTCGTGTTTTCATATTGCACTTTAATGCCATGTACTGCTTCTGTAATCGAAGTAAAGGAATCCGCCAAGTTTTTCTGCGTATCCACGCTCATTTTTACCTGCTCATCAACACTTGTTACAGAGACGGACATTTGGGAAATACTAAGTTCGGTTTCTTTAATTAAATGAGAGACGTTTTGTACCGCATTTTTAGTTTCCTCAGCAAGCTTTCGAACTTCATCGGCTACTACTGCAAATCCTTTCCCGTGTTCACCTGCGCGTGCTGCTTCAATGGATGCATTTAATGCAAGCAAGTTTGTCTGATCGGCAATCCCTGTTACTAATCCTACAATTTCAGCTATTTTTTTAGATGATTGACGCAGTTTCACCATTGATGATTCAAGTGTATCCACACGATCTAAAATATTTGTCATAATGGCTGTTTGGTTAACTAAATATGTAGTCCCAGTCGTTGATCTATTCTCTGTTTCCGCTACTAAACTTAATCCTTGTGTTGTGTTGGAAGCAATTTCTTCGGACTGGCTCGCAATTTCCTGTAATGAGGCATTTGTCTGATCACTAATAAGTGTTAACTCTTGTGCAGTATGTTGGATTCGCTCTACAATTCGGTATTTCATTTCCAGACTTTCAGTACGGATGCGCTGCTCTTCTTTTTCGTATGCTTCAATCACAAGCTGCTGCTCGAAGTTGATAAGTTTTGAAAAAGCATCAATTGCTTTGGCCATTTCTACATTCGACATTGTAATTTTACTGATAAAGTCGATAAATGTTGTCATTAACGATTGGAATGATGCAATATACCACTTTGATCGCAGTCCGATTTTGACATGGACATGTGCAATCGTTTGTCGTTCCTCTATATAATTTGAATCGATATTACAGTTGAACATTGCTTCTAAATGCTTCGTTAAAGTACCTTTAAGACGCTCCATTCGGGCAGAACTTCCTATAATATCCACGAGCTCCGGACTTAAGCTGACTGCACCGTAAAACTTCTCCACCATAACCGGAACAACCTGTTGTGCAAAAGGTTCCAGCTGTTTAATCACGGCCAAATCCTCTGTCGTTAATTTTAGCAGTTGAAGCTGTTTATGTAAGTCAGGATAGTTTGAAACATCCAGATTTACTTGCTGCTCATAATTGGCTATATCAAAATAAGGCTTGTTTGAAACTTTTGTTGCTCTTGAAAACAGAATACCCATGTTCTTCCTCGTTTCATCTATTTATTAAATAATACTATTTTACTGCTTATATCGGATAATATCAGTAATATTTCTATAAAGATTAAAAATTTACAGTAATTTGTATTTGAGGTAATATAATAACTATTAAAATGATGCAGTAAATAGTGAAAGGCGTTGTATAAATGAAGTTTCATAAAGGACGTTTGAAGTTTGTTTTACCATTGTCTCTTGGGGTGGCGATTGCATCTTATATTATGCTCGTCAACAATTATGCAGAAGTAGGCGGTCGCGACCGGATTTTAATAGTTATTGGAGCAACCATCCTAACCGCGGTTATTTCATATTTTTTATTCCCTCAGGAAGGGGACAACCCGAAAGATAGAGGCCCATACTGAATAACTATAGATGTCACTTGGAAATCTCGAAATAAAATTCGGGATTTTTGTCCTCTCTATGAAACTTTTATGAATATTATCCGTAAATAAGCTAATAAACTAAAGTGAGGTTGATAACAAATGGAATCTAAATGGTCGAAAATCATCATTCATGCCAGTGCATTCTTTGCGCCGTTCCTTGTACCGATTCTGTTTTTCTTAATAAGTTCTGAAGATGAAGTAAAGCGTACAGCAATCCAAGCGTTGCTATTCCAGGTTGTATTCGGAATTCTAATTGCGATTGCAGGAGCTCTTTCTGTAGTATTAATCGGTTTACCATTCCTGTTAGTATTTTTACTTATTTTCTGGATTGCACCGGTCATCGGTATTGTAAAAGCATTATCTGATCAGCATTGGAATTATCCAATTGTCGGTCGCTGGGTATAATTTACCCTCAATTTGGCAAAGTTCATATAAAGCGGTAAGGTTTGTTTAAAAACACCTTATCGCTTTTTTACATAAATAGGGATTTATTAGTGTGAAAATAGGGAAACCTAAAACAAGAGTGATTAGTTGCATTTCAAAAAATAAATATTGTATATTTAAGTCAAAGATAGTCAAAGTCAGTTGATGAGAGGTGAGAGACAGCATGAGGAATATATCTGACATAATTGAAGGGTATTTGAAGGAAGTTATTGAATTAGAGGGACAGGGACTTATTGAAATAAAGCGAAATGAATTAGCAAAGCAATTTGCCTGTGCTCCTTCCCAAATCAATTACGTTATCAATACACGTTTCACGACCGAGCATGGCTACTATGTAGAGAGTAAGCGGGGTGGTGGCGGTTATATTCGGATTTTGCGTGTAACAATCCACTCTAAGAAAAATTTACTTGACGAAATGGAAACACAAATAGGTAACGCCATTGCCCAGACTAATGCTGAACGTATTATTTTCCGGTTATTGGATGAGGACATTATTACAGAGCGAGAAGCTAGCATTATGAAGGCCGCTTTAGATCGTGTCACATTACAAGTAGCATTACCGCTGCGTGATGAGCTAAGAGCACGTATTATGCATGCAATGCTACAAACGATTTCTTTTGAAAAGTAGAGGTGGATTATTATGATATGTGAGCATTGTAAACAGCGTCATGCCAATGTTACCGTTACTCAAGTTCACAATGGTCAAAAAGTCGAGCGTCACTACTGTGAAGTATGTGCCACTCAATTTCATCCATTTCAATTTGATGTAAATGAAGAGCCTGCATCTCTTCAGCAGCTTATTTCAAATTGGTTCAATTTTGTGCCTGTGAATGCAAAAAAAGAAAGTACGACAACGAATACAGCCAGTCCAAAAACATGTCCTTCCTGCGGGTTTACGTACCGGCAGTTTTTAAAGCAAGGTAAGTTTGGATGCGGTCAGTGTTACGAAACATTTAGTGAGCAATTACCACAGCTACTTGAACGACTTCAGGCAGGTACTCAGCATGTAGGGTATGTGGAAGAAGGACCTTCGAAAGAGAAAGTAGAACTACAAATTCAAGAGCTCCGTTCATCACTGCAGCAAGCTATTGCTGAAGAACGCTTTGAAGATGCCGCTTCCATACGTGATGAAGTCAGGGAATTGGAAAGTAAAATAAAACAGGAAGGTGAGGGGAACGCATGAACATCGAGCATTTTTTAACGAATGCCAGTCCCAGCTGGATGCAGCACGAAAGCGATTCAGATATCGTCATTAGCACGCGCATTCGGCTTGCTCGTAATATTGCCAATACTCGATTTCCGATAAGTTTTACCGAACAGGAAGCACAACTGATCGAAGAAAAAATGATGCAGTCATTATTATCTTCGGATAACAATCCATATCAGTTTTCCTATTTCCAAATAAAAGATATGCCGGTTTTACAACGCCAAATATTAGTGGAGAAGCATTTGATCAGCCCGAATTTGGCACGAAGAAAAAAAATTGGATCATTTTTTTTAACAAAAGATGAATCCATTAGCATATTAGTAAATGAAGAGGATCATATTCGCATCCAGAGCCTTATGCAAGGGATGAATTTAAAAGAGGCATTTGATAAGGCTCGTAATATTGACCGCTACCTAAGTAAGTCAATTACGTATGCATATGAAGACCGCTATGGTTATTTGACAAGCTGCCCGACAAATGTCGGAACAGGACTTCGAGCTTCTGTTATGCTCCATTTACCGGCACTCACAATGATGAAGCAGATGAATCCGTTAATTCAGATGATGACACGGTTAGGAATGGTGGTGCGGGGTATATATGGAGAAGGCAGTGAAAATTTAGGGAATATTTATCAAATATCAAACCAGATCACATTAGGTAAATCAGAAGATTTGATTTTGCAGGAGCTTCAGGATGTTGTAGAGCAAGTGATCAAAAAAGAAGAGCTTGCCCGCAAAAATTTGCTGATGCGAGCGCCTTCCGTATTGGAAGACCGCCTTAGCCGTTCACTTGGTACTTTGAAGTACGCAAGAATTTTAACAAGTGAAGAAGCAGCAAGCTGTTTATCAAATGTGCGTCTTGGGGTAAGTTTAGGATTATTAGAAGCAATTTCACAGCGTAAACTAAATGAGTGCATGCTTATTATGCAACCTGGACTCATTCAGCAATATATTGGTACTACGTTACAACCGGCAGAGCGCGATATGTATCGTGCGAAGCTGTTGCAAGAAAAGTTAAACGAGCAAGATGAAGCTACAAACAATGGGGAAAAAGGAGAGGATTTTCTATGATGTTTAATCGATTCACACAACGTGCTCAGAAGGTATTACAACTTGCTCAAGAAGAGGCAATTCGTCTTAAGCATAAAGAAATCGGAACTGAACATATTTTACTTGGCTTAATTCGTGAAGGTGGCGGAATTGCCGCTAAAGCTCTGGAAGCAATTAATATTAGCCCTCAAATGATTGAAACTGGCATTGAAGAACTCGTTGGAAAGGGCACTGAAGATGTAGGTCCTATCGTACATTACACACCGCGTGCTAAAAAGGTAATCGAACTTTCATTGGATGAATCGCGTAAATTAGGGCATGCATATGTCGGAACAGAGCATATTTTATTAGCTTTAATTCGTGAAGGTGAAGGGGTTGCTGCCCGCGTACTGGCGAATACAGGTGTAAGCATCAATAAGGCACGCCAACAAGTTTTACTGTTATTGGGCAATAACGACTCAAACAATAGCGGTAATTCAAGCATGACGCAAACAGTCAATACACCAACACTTGATAGCTTAGCCCGCGATTTAACAGCGGTAGCGCGTGAAGGTTCACTTGACCCGGTTATCGGCCGTTCAAAAGAAATTACACGTGTTGTAGAAGTACTGTCACGCCGTACAAAAAACAACCCGGTGCTGATCGGGGAACCTGGTGTCGGTAAAACGGCCATTGCAGAAGGTTTGGCACAGCAAATCATCAATAATGAAGTACCGGAAACACTACGCGATAAACGTGTAATGACGCTTGATATGGGTACAGTTGTTGCAGGTACAAAATATCGTGGGGAATTTGAGGACCGTCTGAAAAAAGTGATGGATGAAATTCGCCAGGCCGGCAATATTATTCTATTCATCGATGAGCTTCATACATTGATCGGTGCAGGCGGTGCTGAAGGTGCAATTGATGCGTCAAATATTTTAAAACCATCACTGGCACGTGGGGAACTGCAATGTATCGGTGCGACAACATTGGATGAGTACCGCAAATATATCGAAAAAGACGCGGCTTTAGAGCGTCGTTTCCAACCGATCCAAGTTGATGAGCCATCTGTTGAAGAAACAATTCAAATTATTAATGGTTTACGTGATCGCTATGAAGCACATCACCGTGTGAAAATTTCGGATGAAGCGGTAGAAGCAGCTGCAAAATTATCGGATCGCTACATTTCGGATCGTTTCTTACCGGATAAAGCAATTGACTTAATCGATGAGGCTGGTTCAAAAGTGCGCTTACGCTCTTATACTGTTCCACCTAATTTAAAAGAGTTGGAAGATAAATTGGAAGGCATTAGATCTGAAAAGAATGCCGCTGTTTCAGGACAGGAATTTGAAAAAGCAGCTGCATTACGTGATACAGAGCAAAAGCTGAAACAAGAGCTTGAACAACTGAAAAAAGAGTGGAAAGAAAAACAAGGCAAAGAAGAGTCTACAGTATATGTAGATGACATTGCGCAAGTGGTAGCGATGTGGACGGGAATTCCAGTTTCGAAAATCGCACAGGCAGAATCTGCGAAGTTATTAAACCTTGAAGAAGAATTACACAAACGTGTAGTTGGTCAGGGTGAAGCGGTAGAGGCGATTTCCCGTGCTATCCGTCGTGCACGTGCTGGTTTAAAAGATCCGAAACGCCCAATCGGTTCATTTATCTTCCTTGGGCCTACAGGTGTCGGTAAAACGGAACTGGCGCGGGCACTTGCTGAAGTAATGTTCGGTGATGAAGATGCGATGATTCGTGTAGATATGTCCGAGTATATGGAGAAACATTCGACTTCTCGTTTAGTCGGTTCACCTCCAGGCTATGTAGGATTTGACGATGGTGGTCAATTGACTGAAAAAGTCCGCCGCAAGCCTTATTCGGTTGTACTATTGGATGAAATCGAAAAAGCGCATCCGGATGTGTTCAACATCTTGTTACAAGTGTTGGAAGACGGTCGCTTAACTGATTCAAAAGGTCGTGTAGTCGATTTCCGCAACACAGTAGTCATTATGACATCGAATGTTGGGGCAGATGCTCTTAAATACCGCAAACATGTAGGATTCAGCGCTGGTTTAAGTGATTCGAAAGATAAAGACATGAAGAGCACAATGCTGGAAGAGCTGAAAAAAGCGTTCCGTCCAGAGTTCTTAAACCGTATTGACGAAATGATCGTGTTCCATTCATTGGAAAAAGATCACTTAAAAGAAATTGTGTCATTAATGGCGAACTCTTTAAAGAATCGTCTGAAAGAGCAGGATATCGAACTGCAGCTTACAGAGGCAGCGCTTGAGAAAATTTCGGAAGAGGGCTACGATCCACAATACGGTGCGCGTCCATTACGCCGTGCATTACAAAAACATGTGGAAGACCGTTTATCCGAAGAGCTGTTAAAAGGTACATTGGATAAGACGCAAACAGTCGTGCTTGACTATGTAGATAATGAGTTTATCGTACGTACACAAGAAAAAGTAGCAACGAATTAATTAATAAAAAACAGACGAGGCTGGATATTCCCTGCTTCGTCTGTTTTTTTAATCGTTGTAGGGTTGGAGACATAAAAATCAGTCCTCCCCGTCACACGCAGTAATGCTGAAAAAGAATTTCGCGGCAGATTAGTGGGTATTCGATTTTGTTTCGTGTACAATTATAGGAACAAACATTCGAAGGAGCTAGCAAAATGGCGAAAAAGAAGTCTAAATTTATGTGCAGCAGCTGTGGCTATGAAGCAGCAAAATGGATGGGGCGCTGTCCTGGCTGCGGTGAATGGAATACGATGAATGAAGAAGTCGAAGTCATCACAAAAGGACCGCGTGGAGCGTTCCAGCATTCTACAACCGCGACAAAGGCAACACCTATTATTCATGTTGAAGTACAGGAAGAAACACGTATCGCTACAGAAATGAATGAGTTTAACCGTGTACTTGGAGGCGGTATTGTACCGGGCTCACTAGTACTAATAGGCGGCGATCCTGGTATCGGGAAATCGACATTATTACTTCAAGTATCGGCGCTTCTTTCCAATCAGGGAAAACGTGTATTATATATTTCCGGTGAGGAATCTGTACGTCAGACGAAGCTGCGCGCTGAACGTCTGGGTGTACATACGCCGGAGCTTTATATTTACTCGGAAACGAATCTGGAGTTTTTAAATCAGACTATCGATGAAGTACAGCCGAAATTTGTGATAGTCGATTCAATTCAAACGGTACACCATCCGGAAATAACAAGCGCGCCAGGCAGTGTTTCGCAAGTACGTGAATGTACAGCGGAACTGATGCGTATCGCAAAGACAAAAAACATCGCTATTTTCCTTGTTGGTCACGTTACAAAAGAAGGACAGATTGCCGGTCCGCGTATTTTGGAACATATGGTAGATACGGTGCTTTACTTTGAAGGGGAGCGCCATCATAACCACCGGATTTTACGCAGTCAGAAAAACCGTTTTGGTTCTACAAATGAAATCGCGATTTTTGAAATGCTCCACGGAGGATTAAAAGAAGTATTAAATCCATCCGAGCTGTTTTTACAGGAACGTTCGCAAGGTGCCCCAGGTTCAACAATCGTTGCATCGATGGAAGGGACTCGCCCGATCCTGGTAGAAATACAGTCGCTTATTACACCAACGAGTTTTAATTATCCGAAGCGTATGGCAACTGGGGTCGATCAGAACCGTGTCCAGCTTTTAATGGCCGTACTGGAAAAACGAATGGGCATGATGCTTCAGGCACAGGATGCCTATATTAAAGTTGCCGGTGGTGTGAAGCTTGATGAGCCGGCGATTGATTTAGCTGTATTAACAAGTATTGTTTCAAGCTTTAAAGACCAGACAGTACGTCCGACAGACTGCTTTATCGGGGAAGTCGGGTTAACCGGTGAAGTACGCCGCGTTTCAAGAATTGAACAGCGTGTCCAGGAAGCGGCCAAACTAGGGTTCAAACGTGCCTTTATTCCAGCTTCCAATATCGGTGGCTGGGAATTCCCGCCGGATATTCAAGTCGTTGGCGTCGAAACAATCAGTGACGCACTGCGGGAATCTTTCCAAAATTTATAGGGAATGGGTTTTTGTTAACTCGTCCTAAAAAGAAGGCATGAAAAGTAAAAATACTTTTCATGCCTTTTTATAATTATGCTTTTACCGCTTTTTCTTTCTTTAAAAATGCTTCTCTTGTGAAAATGCCAAAAGGCTTTCCGATCGGCAGGAAGCTGAAGCCGAAATGCTTGTTGAGTACATTGGCCCCTGCGCCGTAAAATGATAAAAGGGCAATGATTAACTCAGAGTAGGCAGCAAGTAAATGCATGCCATGCTCCATAATTCCAAATGAGCTTAATGCCAGGCCGATAAATAAGAAATCGATCATTACAAAGATGGCAAATAAAACTTTATTTGTTTCAGCTGCACCAATCGTCATAAATAGGGTAAAGATTAAATAACCTAAATACACAACACCGAGCTGAGTCGTATCAGCAGATGCCTGTAATGTTGCACCAAATATGCCGGCTTGAACGAACCAGCTCATACCAACACCCATCCAGAACAAACCATATGCGCCGAATGCCGTCGTACCAAATGTATTATTATGCTTTGAATCTAATACGGATGCGTAAAATTGTGCAATACCCCCCAAAAATATTGCCCAAGGAATAACCAGACCTAAGCCTTCTGTCCAGCCTAATTTTTGAGTGGAAGCAACAAATGTTACAATAGCCAATCCGAATAAACCAATAGCAGAAGGATCAGCAGTAGAAATTTTTACCTCTTTTGCAGTATTCAAAACGTATTCTCCTCTTCTAAGTTGAAATTGTATATTATACTAAAATAATATATGCAAAAATTTGATTAAACTACTGAAATGGGGATTTAGAATGAAGTATGTCATTTTTAAATTAATATCGCGTAAATTTAACTATTAAATAGGGGATAATCTTAAAAAATGGGTAAAATTCTAATATTGGGATTTAATTACATTTCATTGTTTATTTGCCCTTGCTTTTGGTACCTGGGCTTCGCATGAATGAAAATTTAGATGTATAATTATTAAATGGAGGTGAAACAAATGTTGAAGAAAATAATTCAAGTAGCATTTTTATTTATCGGTGGAGCATTAGGCCTCATTTTCTTACCGCCATTATATGCATTCATGAACTTATCATCCAATCCATGGCTTAATAATCCATATTTCAGTGTTGCAATAGGTGCTGCTTTGTTATTCGTTTTATCGTTTGCATTATCTGATTACTTTGTAAAATTAATTACTTGGTTAGAGGAAGTATTATTCAAATTGCCGGCTGCGGATTTACTGTTTGGTACGCTCGGTTTAATCGTAGGGCTATGTGTAGCTACATTGGTCGGTGTCGCCATCAATCAAATGAACATTCCTGTTATAACCGCAGTTGTTCCTGCCATTTTATCCATTGTCCTTGGCTATCTCGGATTCCGGTTAGGATTCAGTAAACGGGATGAGCTATTGCAGATTTTTTCCGGGAAATCAACGAAAAAACGTCAAAGTGACGGGTCAGTCAAGGAAGTTCAGGAGCAGCAGTACAAATTGCTCGATACAAGTGTCATTATCGATGGGCGTATTGCCGATATTTCAACAACAGGCTTTGTTGAAGGGATTTTAGTCGTGCCGCAGTTTGTATTGACAGAACTGCAGCATATTGCGGATTCATCCGATACATTAAAGCGTACACGTGGTCGCAGAGGTCTTGATATTTTAAAACGCCTTCAGGACGAACGTGCTTCGAAGGTACTTATTACGGAAGTTGATTTTGAAGATGTGTCTGAAGTGGACTTAAAGCTGGTTCGCTTAGCAAAAAACATGAATGCCCAAATACTGACGAATGATTTCAACTTAAATAAAGTTTGTGAACTGCACCGTGTACAAGTATTGAATATTAATGATTTGGCAAATGCTGTGAAACCGGTTGTTATTCCGGGTGAAGATATGCAAGTCGTTGTCATTAAAGACGGAAAAGAACACAATCAGGGTGTTGCCTATTTAGATGACGGAACAATGATTGTCGTAGAAGGCGGCCGTAGTTATATTGGACAGGCGATTACTGTTACTGTAACAAGTGTCCTTCAAACATCAGCAGGGCGTATGATTTTCGCCAAGCCAAAAGAGGGTTAGGATGTGAAGCATTTTGCGTTATGAAGTCGTTTTGCCGGCAGCAGGAAGCGGAAAGCGCATGGGGGCCGGACAAAATAAATTATTTTTAAACTTAGCGGATAAACCGATTTTAGTTCATACACTTCTTGTTTTTGAACAAGATGAAAACTGTACAGGAATCTGGATTGCCGTAAAAGATGAGGAACGTCCATTTATCCGTTCGCTCATCGAAAAATATAATATTGTAAAAGTAAAAGGTATGCCTACAGGCGGTGAAGAACGCCAACATTCAGTGCATTCATGCATAAAAGAAATGAATGCAGTGGATGTTGTCCTTGTTCATGACGCCGCACGTCCTTTTATTACGATTCCGAAGATTAACGAACTTGCAGAAGTCGCTTATGAAAAAGGGGCAGCGATTGCAGGTGTTCGTGCAAAGGATACGATGAAAGTCGTCCATAATGGTCTAATTAAAGCAACTGTTGACCGCGAATCGTTATGGATGGTTCAAACACCGCAAGCGTTCCGTTACGAAATTTTGGCAGAAGCTGAAGACCTGGCAGAAAAAGCAGGTTTTTTAGGAACGGATGAAGCGATGCTTGTGGAACGTTTAGGCCATGATATTCATATTGTGGAATGCAGTTATGAAAATGTAAAAATGACAACGCAGGAAGATCTGGTTTTCGGGGAAGCTATTTTAAAACAACGAAAATAGCAGATACTTAAAAAAGTTTGCGGGGCTTTTTCCGGACAAGTTGATTATACTAATGATAATGAGATTAGCAGAAAGAAGGTGAAAGCTAGCTTACGAATGTAGGCTGGCAACGATATGTTTCGAATTGGACAAGGATTTGACGTTCACGAATTTGCAGAAGGACGTCCATTAATTTTAGGTGGTATTACGATTCCACATGAGCGCGGCTTAGTAGGTCATTCGGATGCCGATGTGCTTTTACATACAGTTACAGACGCGGCATTAGGTGCAATTGGTGAAGGGGATATTGGCCGTCACTTCCCTGATACGGATCCGGAGTGGAAAGACGCCGATTCGGCGAAGCTGCTCGAATACATTTGGAAGATGGTTGAAGAGCGCGGATATAAATTAGGCAATGTGGATTGTACGATTATGGCACAGCGTCCAAAAATGGCCCCGTATATTTCACAAATGCAAAACCGAATCGCACAATTATTGAATGCGGAACCTTCGCAAGTAAATGTAAAAGCGACAACAACAGAGAAGCTGGGCTTTGTCGGCCGTGAAGAAGGAATCGCAGCAATGGCAACGATTCTGTTAGTTAAAGCATAAAGTGAAACTTATCTACCCGTTAATGCTGGATAAAATTGAGGGCGTGTGTCAAAAATCGGCACACGCTACTTTAATTTAACAACTTACAGTGGTAGAATGGTTAAAGTTTAAAAGACATCTATTGTGCCGATAGTGGACAATATAATGTCCGTTCATATACATATAAAAGTAAACTTTTTTTATATGCGAAAAAGGTCGAGCGTTTTGACGCTAAAATTAGGAGGCAATATTATGACGAAAACAGTTCGCGTTCGTTATGCACCATCGCCAACAGGATTCTTACATATCGGTGGCGCACGTACAGCTTTATTCAATTATTTATATGCAAAACATCACAACGGTACTTTTGTAGTACGTATTGAAGATACAGATATTGAGCGTAATGTAGAGGGTGGGGAAGCTTCTCAACTTGATAATTTACGCTGGTTAGGTATTATGCCGGATGAGTCTATTGATATCGGCGGACCATATGCACCTTACCGTCAAATGGAGCGTCTTGATATTTACAAAGAGCATGCAGAAAAAATGCTTGAAAACGGACAAGCGTATAAATGTTTCTGTACTTCAGAGGAGCTTGAAGCATCACGCGAAAAACAAAAAGCGCAAGGTGTTGCTGCACCTGCATATGATGGGAAATGCCGTCATTTAACTGCAGAGGAAGTTGCTGAAAAAGAAGCTGCTGGTATCCCGCACACAATTCGTATGCGTGTTCCTGAAAATGTTACGTATCGTTTCACTGACTTAGTTCGCGGCGAAGTATCATTCGAATCAAAAGATATCGGCGACTGGGTACTTGTAAAAGCAAACGGTATCCCAACATACAATTATGCGGTAGTGCTGGATGATCACTTCATGGAAATTACACATGTATTCCGTGGTGAAGAGCATTTATCAAACACACCAAAACAAATGATGATCTTTGACGCATTCGGATGGGAATATCCGCAATATGGTCATATGACATTAATCGTAAATGAAGAGCGTAAAAAATTATCAAAACGTGATGAGTCAATCATCCAGTTCGTTACACAATACAAGGACCTAGGCTACTTACCGGAAGCGATGTTTAACTTCTTTGCATTACTTGGCTGGTCACCTGAGGGAGAAGAAGAAATCTTCTCACATGACGAATTTGTAAAGCTGTTTGATGAAAAGCGCTTATCAAAATCACCATCAATGTTCGATAAAACAAAATTGACATGGATGAACAACCAGTATATTAAAAAAATGTCTCATGAAGAGGTAGTTGCTTTAGCGTTGCCGCACTTGCAAAAAGCCGGCTTACTTCCGGAAGAATTATCTGAAGAACAACATGCATGGGCTTCTGATTTAATCGCTCTTTACCATGAGCAAATGAGCTTCGGGGCAGAAATCGTAGAGTTATCGAGCCTATTTTTCACAGAAGAAATTGCATATGATGAAGAAGCAAACGAAGTGTTGGCTGGTGAAACAGTGCCGGCTGTTATGGCTTCATTTAAAACTCAATTAGAAGCTTTGGAATCTTTTGATGCCGCTTCGATTAAAGCAGCTATTAAAGCTGTTCAAAAAGAAACGGGCGTAAAAGGGAAAAATCTGTTTATGCCAATCCGTGTTGTGACGACTGGTCAAACACATGGTCCGGAACTGCCGAATGCCATCGCTTTACTTGGCAAGGAAAAAACAATTGCCCGTGTTGAAAAATTTGCACAGTAATCCATTTTGAAACATTTGGAATTAGCTACCGGATTGTTCATATGGATATAATGATTGATTTTTCTGAAAATAGATGTAAAATGAATGTAAATTGCATAAAAGATAGCACGTTGAGAAGGAGAAGTACGCTGCGCACCCCTTATTAGAGAGGATCACCACCGGCTGAAAGTGATCCAGGTTAGGGCAAAGCCGAAATGCACCTTTGAGTATTTAACTGAAATTGAAGTAGGTTAAATCGATTTGTCCACGTTACAGGACTTCAAGCGGAAAAAGTATTGTTGCTTTTTCAACCAGAGTGGAACCGCGCATCTAGCGTCTCTGTCACCTTTTCAAGGTGATGGAGGCGTTTTTTTAATTAAAATTACAAATTAACCCGATAGAATTTTTAAGAGTACAATGAAAAAGGAGAGGCAATATGACGATTCAAATTTTCAATTCGTTGACAAGACAAAAAGAACCATTTATTCCGTTGGAGGAAGGTAAAGTAAAAATGTATGTATGCGGACCAACTGTATACAATTACATCCATATTGGAAATTCCCGCCCGGTAATCGTCTATGATACAGTACGTCGCTATTTACAGTATGCAGGTTACGAAGTGAAATTCGTTTCAAACTTTACCGATGTGGATGACAAAATTATTAAAGCAGCAAATGAGTTGGGCGAAGAAACATCTGTATTAACAAATCGTTTTATTGCTGCTTATTTTGAAGATATTACGGCACTTGGATGTCAGAAGGCTGATGCGCACCCGCGTGTAACAGAACATATGGATGATATTATCGCGTTTATTGAAGTTCTGATCGACAAAGGCTATGCATATGAATCCCAAGGTGATGTTTACTACCGTACACGTAAATTTAATGGTTACGGAAAATTAAGTCACCAATCGATCGATGATTTAAAAGTGGGAGCGCGTATTGAAGCGGGCGAGAAAAAAGAAGACCCGTTGGATTTCGCATTATGGAAAGCTGCAAAAGCAGGCGAAATTAAATGGGCATCACCATGGGGAGAAGGACGTCCTGGATGGCATATTGAATGTTCTGTAATGGCGCGTGAGCACTTAGGTGATACAATCGATATTCACGCAGGTGGACAGGATTTAACATTCCCTCACCACGAAAATGAAATTGCCCAATCCGAAGCGCATAATGATAAAACATTTGCGCGTTATTGGATGCATAATGGCTATATTAATATTGATAATGAAAAAATGTCGAAATCACTGGGTAATTTTATATTAGTGAATGATATTCGCAAGCAAATCGACCCGCAAGTGTTGCGTTTCTTTATGCTGTCAGTTCATTACCGTAATCCGATTAACTTCGCTCAGGATTTAGTGGAAGCAGCGAAAAGTGGTTTAGACCGAATTCGTACATCCTATACGAATGTCGAGCACCGTCTCACATCTTCGGCAAGTTTAGGGGATAACAGCGAGCAGTGGCTTGAAAAAATCAGTCAGATTAAAGTTGATTTCGAAAATGCAATGAATGATGACTTTAACACAGCAAATGCGGTTTCAGCATTATTTGAACTTTCCCATATTGCCAATGTGTATTTAAACGAAGCGAATACGGATAAAGAAGTATTACAGGCAATTTTAACGATGTTTGATACAATTGGAAATGTACTGGGTATTCATATAAAAGTAGAAGCAGGCTTACTCGATGAAGAAATCGAGGCATTAATCGAAGAACGTAACCAAGCCCGTAAAAATCGTGATTTCGCTCGTTCAGATGAAATCCGCGACCAGCTGCTGGGCATGGATATTGTTCTTGAGGATACTCGTCAAGGTACACGCTGGAAACGAGGACAGTAAATGCAAAACTTAACACCACATGATGTCATACAGTTAAATGCACTGGCGCTCGCTTATATGGGCGACGCCGTGCTTGAACAAAGAATTCGGGAACATTTAATATTGTCGGGCCGTGCAAAGCCTAACACATTGCATAAAGAAGCTACGAAATATGTTTCGGCCAAATCCCAGTCCAATATTGTGCATCGCATGATTGAAGAGAATTATTTAACAGAAGAAGAGCAAGCTGTTTTCCGTAGAGGACGCAATGCCAAATCAGGATCTGTTCCAAAAAATACAGATGTCCGCACATATCGTAACAGCTCAGGATTTGAAGCAGTTTTAGGCTTCTTATTCCTCAGCAAAGAACATCATCGCGCAAATGAAATAATCGATTACGCAATCGAGATTGTCGAACAGGCAAAAGGAGTGTAACTATGGCAGAGAAAAGACAGCAAAATCGTAAACCAAAAGATTTTAAAAGTCGCGATAAAAAAGCAGATACTTTTAAAACTCATGAGAAAAAGCAACAAGAAAAACCGCAAACTGCCCAGGAAGAATTATCAGGAGAAATGATTGCAGGGAAAAATCCGGTACTTGAGGCACTTCGCGCAGGCCGGGAAATCAATAAGCTATGGATTGCTGAAGGCGTTAAAAAAACAGGTGTACAGGAGCTGATGGACTTAGCGAAAGAGCAAGGTGTCCTTGTTCAGTTTGTACCAAAGCAAAAGGTCGACAAACTTGCAGAAAACCATCAGGGAATTGTGGCATCGGTCGCGGCATATGACTATGCAGAATTGGACGATTTGTTTGAAGCAGCAAAGGCAAAAAACGAAGATCCGTTCTTTTTAATATTGGACGAGTTGGAAGATCCGCATAACTTAGGATCGATCATGCGTACAGCAGATGCAATCGGTGCACATGGTATCATTATTCCAAAACGCCGCGCAGTCGGTCTGACAGCAGTTGTTGCTAAAGCTTCAACAGGTGCCATCGAGCATGTACCTGTTGTGCGTGTAACCAATTTAGCCCAAACGGTGGATGAGCTAAAAGACCGCGGTGTTTGGATTGCCGGAACAGACGCAAAAGGTTCGGCAGATTATCGTAAAATGGATGCAACATTACCGCTTGCATTAATTATTGGTAGTGAAGGTAAGGGAATGAGCCGTCTTTTGAAAGATAAATGTGACTTCTTATATCACTTGCCAATGGTCGGTCATGTGACATCATTGAATGCTTCCGTAGCAGCGGCATTACTTATGTATGAAGTGTACCGCAAACGACAAGAAGCTAACGGATGAGGTCATGCAGAACATATTGCTAGTAGACGGCTATAACATGATTGGTGCATGGAGTGAGCTTCGGCCTTTACGCGAGCCTCACTTCGAGGATGCACGTGATCGGTTAATTGAACGAATGGCGGAGTATAAAGCACATACAGGCTGGCGCGTTATCGTTGTATTTGATGCCCATCTTGTCCCGGGCACGGAGCAGCTGTATATTCAGCATGCTGTGGAAGTGCTTTATACACGTAAAAATGAAACAGCGGACGAGCGCATTGAAAAGTTATCAAACGAATTAAAAGGACGGAAAATCCAAATACATGTTGCAACATCGGATATGACTGAACAAAACGTTGTATTTGGTCATGGTGCATTGAGAAAATCAGCACGTGAGCTTGAAATTGAAATGCAAATTATTCAATCTAAAATTTCATCCAAAGTAAAAGAATCGACCGACGAAAAACCGGCCTCAAGAATTAAGCTATCTAAAGAAGTAGAACTGCAGTTTGAAAAATGGAGAAGAGGGCTCAAGTAATAGATTGCCCGTAATTTCCAATTAAGTTATACTATTCCTAATTATTCTAGCGTAACTGAGGTGATTTTCATTGCTTAAAAGTGAGAAGTTACAAATGGTACTACGTTTTGAACATTTGACAGATGAAGAGCTTGTAGAACAAGTGCATCTTGGCAATACAGATGCGCTAGATTTTTTGATTTCAAAATACCGATTGTTTGTTAAAGCGAAAGCACGGTCGTATTTTTTAATTGGTGCAGACAAAGAAGATATTATCCAAGAAGGAATGATTGGCTTATATAAGGCGATTCGGGATTTTAAGGAGGACAAGCTGGCGTCATTCCGTGCCTTTGCAGAACTTTGCATTACACGGCAAATTATTACGGCAATTAAAACAGCTACTAGACAAAAGCATATTCCGCTA
Organism: Solibacillus sp. FSL W7-1436; assembly: GCF_038007305.1. NCBI lineage: Bacteria > Bacillati > Bacillota > Bacilli > Caryophanales > Caryophanaceae > Solibacillus > Solibacillus sp. FSL W7-1436. Next base: position 1,275,702 of record NZ_JBBOWV010000001.1, on the reverse strand, counting down.
AATTCATATGTTTCTTTAGATAAGCCAATTTACGATGAAGAATCAGAGCGTACGCTGATGGATATTATTACGAGCCCGATTTCAGACGACCCTGAGTATTTGATGATCAATCGTGAAGATTATCTTTATCTGGAAGAGAAGATGGCCGAAGTGTTGAGCGAACTTGAACAGCAAGTATTGGTTCGTTATTTGGAAGGCCAATCCTATAATGAAATTTCTGAAGAATTGGACCGACATGTAAAATCCATCGATAATGCATTACAGCGGGTGAAGCGTAAATTGGAGCGTCATCTTGAACTAAAAGAAATAACTTAAACACCATGAGCCTTTATTGACAGTGGGAAATTTAGGTGTTAGTCTTTAAAGGACAAACTGCCGAAAAGGTGATAAACATGGCAAAGAAAGTCGTTTTAAGTTGCGAAAAGTGCGGTTCAAGAAACTATAATGTCCCGAAAAAAGAAGGGGCAACCGAGCGTTTAGAACTGAAGAAATTTTGCTCTCATTGCAATGAGCATACAATGCATAAACAAACGTTATAAATGAAACATAGATTAATTCGTTGTTCGGAGGTTAGGCAAAGATGAGTAAAGTAACAAACTTTCTACAAGAAGTCGGCTCGGAAATGCGCAAAACAAGTTGGCCGAAAAGTAAAGAGTTAACGAAGTATACGGTAGTGGTTGTTTCAACAGTTGTCGTGATGGCGTTATTCTTTACAGCAATAGATTTAGGAATCTCAGAATTATTCCGTTGGTTCTTGTCTCTGTAAGCTATATCATGTTAATATTTCGAAATAGCCCGTCCATGCCATATAACGGGTTTTTTCATTTGTTAAAAAATGCTGACAGCTTAATTTAAAGAAATAGATTATTGAAGTTTTGTGAATAGGGAAATATATACCCTAACACACTTAATGTAAAGGAGGGACGGACGATTTAGTCCTACCTATATGGAGAAAAATTGGTATGTAGTTCATACGTATTCAGGTTATGAAAACCGAGTGAAAGCAAATCTTGAAAAACGCGTGGAAACGATGGGAATGCAAGATAAAATTTTCCGTGTAATCGTAGCTGAGCATGAAGAAATCGATGTAAAAGAAGACGGTAAGAAAAAAGCGGTAATGCGTAAAATCTTCCCGGGTTACGTTTTAGTAGAATTAATCATGACAGATGATGCTTGGTATGTTGTTCGTAATACACCTGGCGTTACAGGATTTATCGGTTCTTCAGGCGGCGGTGTAAAACCGACTCCGTTATTACCGGAAGAAGCGGAACGTCTGCTTGCGCAAATGGGTATGAATGAAACATTATTAGGTGAAGTTGAAATTACTGTCGGTGAAGTTGTAGAAGTTCTTGAAGGACCATTCGCACATTTCCAAGGCCGCGTAGAAGAAGTAGATGTCGACAAAGCAAAATTAAAAGTTCTTGTTGATATGTTCGGTCGCGAAACAGTAATGGAGTTAGACTTTAACCAAGTTCAAAAAATATAGAATTATTTATACTTGATTAAGTAATTTAAAAGTGTTATCATTTCAAAGGTCAGACTGTCCAACTTTTGGACGTATGATTATAATTAGTTTTAATGTTATCGGCAAGTTAGCTGACGAACAGATATTTGAGTGGGAGGGGCAACCCAGTTACCACATCACGGACTTAAGGAGGTGTGTCTCGTGGCTAAAAAAGTTATTAAAGTTGTAAAACTTCAAATCCCTGCTGGTAAAGCAAACCCAGCGCCACCGGTTGGTCCTGCATTAGGTCAAGCAGGTGTAAACATTATGGGATTCTGTAAAGAATTTAACGCTCGTACTGCTGATCAAGCTGGTCTTATCATTCCAGTTGAAATTTCAGTATTTGAAGACCGTTCATTCACTTTTATTACGAAAACTCCGCCAGCTGCAGTATTACTTAAAGTAGCTGCTGGTATCCAATCTGGATCTGGTGAACCAAATCGTAAAAAAGTCGCAACGGTTAAACGTGATAAAGTTCGCGAAATCGCTGAACAAAAAATGCCAGACCTTAACGCTGCTTCAGTTGAAGCTGCTATGTTAATGGTTGAAGGTACTGCGCGAAGCATGGGTATTACGATCGAAGACTAATCCCATCTTCAACACTTGATGATGTTTTTGTTTTTGGAAGGTTGCTGCACTCGGATACTTGTTTGATGAGTGCGCAACCTTTATTCGTGGGAGGTCAAATCCGTTACAACCACAATCAAGGAGGAAATTATAATGGCTAAAAAAGGTAAAAAACTGCAAGAAGCAGCTAAATTAATCGACCGCGCAACTTTATACTCTGTTGAAGAAGCAGTAGCGTTAGCGCAAAAAACAAGCACTGTAAACTTTGATGCAACTGTAGAAGTAGCATTCAAATTAGGTATCGATACTCGTAAAAACGACCAACAAATCCGTGGTGCGGTAGTATTACCACACGGTACTGGTAAAACTCAACGCGTATTAGTTTTCGCTAAAGGCGATAAACTTAAAGAAGCAGAAGCTGCTGGCGCTGACTATGTGGGCGATGCAGAATACATCCAAAAAATCCAACAAGGTTGGTTTGATTTCGATGTAATCGTTGCAACTCCTGACATGATGGGTGAAGTTGGTAAATTAGGTCGTGTATTAGGTCCTAAAGGTTTAATGCCAAACCCTAAAACAGGTACAGTTACATTTGACGTAACAAAAGCAATCGAAGAAATCAAAGCTGGTAAAGTAGAATACCGTGCTGAAAAAGCTGGTATCATCCACGCACCAATCGGTAAAGTTTCTTTCGAAACAGAAAAATTAGTAGAAAACTTCTTAGCTGTATTTGAAGTAGTTCAAAAAGCTAAGCCAGCTGCATCAAAAGGTACTTACATGAAGTCTGTAAATGTTACAACTACAATGGGTCCTGCAGTTAAAGTTGACGCTGCTAACGTAACAGTTAAGTAATTTCCGATTTTTTTAAAATCGTAAAATAAAATTTGTTGACAACACGCCTCTTGCTTTGGTAAGATGGGTGCTGTTGTGAATCATCCATTTGTACCGTAGACAGTAGGGGTGCTTTAAGCACTTAATGATCCTACCGAGGACATAGGAGTTCGGATTCTTTTTAAGATGATGTACTTTCAGCCTCTATGTCTATTATCGATATAGAGGCTTTTCTTTGTCGGTATAAATGACTCATTCTAATAGGAGGTGTCATCATGAGCAAAGCAATCGAAACTAAAAAAGTTCAAGTTCAAGAAATCGCTGATAAATTCTCTGCTGCCGGTTCTGTAGTAGTAGTAGATTACCGTGGTTTAACTGTAGCGCAAGTTACTGAATTACGTAAGCAATTACGTGAAGCAGGTGTTGAGTTCAAAGTTTACAAAAACACTTTATCTCGCCGTGCTGCTGAAGCTGCTGGTTTAGAAGGAATCAATGAATTTTTAACTGGTCCTAACGCTATCGCATTCTCTAACGAGGACGTAGTAGCTCCTGCTAAAATTATTAACGAGTTCGCTAAGAAAAACGAAGCGTTAGAAATTAAAGCTGGTATCATCGAAGGTACATTGGCATCAGTTGAAGACGTTAAAGCTCTTGCAGAACTTCCATCTCGCGAAGGTCTATTATCAATGCTTTTATCTGTACTTCAAGCTCCAGTGCGCAACTTCGCACTTGCAACAAAAGCTGTTGCAGAACAAAAAGAAGAGCAAGGCGCTTAATAGTAGCCTCATAACTTCAAAAATCAGGCAAACTGCCTAAAACTAATAAACATTCCATAGGAGGAAATTAAAATGAACAATGAGCAAATCTTAGAAGCTATCAAAGCTATGACAGTTCTAGAATTAAACGATTTAGTAAAAGCAATCGAAGAAGAATTCGGTGTAACAGCTGCTGCTCCAGTAGCAGTAGTTGCTGGTGGTGCTGCAGGCGCTGCTGAAGAAAAAACTGAGTTTGACGTAGTATTAGCTTCTGCTGGTGGAGAAAAAATCAAAGTAATCAAAGTGGTTCGTGAAATCACTGGTTTAGGCTTAAAAGAAGCTAAAGAAGTTGTAGATAACGCTCCTAAAGCTCTTAAAGAAGGCGTTTCTAAAGACGAAGCTGAAGCTATCAAAGCTAAACTTGAAGAAGTTGGCGCTTCAGTAGAAGTTAAGTAATTTCAGTTTAACTTTAATTGCTAGGCCTTGAGCTTAGTTTAATAAGGAAAGCTCGTCACATTTTTGCGGCGGGCTTTTCTTTATTTAACTTTTGTGGATATGAAAATATTGAATTTTTATAGTAATCCACATGAAAAGACAACATTTTGCACAAATTACCGCAAAATGTATTTTTTCTAAGGAGGCGTGTTGCATGTCTGAACATTATTATTCAAATAAGCCTCGAACTGAGAGTAAACCACGCCAATGGAAATTCACTTTATTAGGCAATACATTTACGTTTGAAACGGATACGGGTGTATTCAGTAAAAGCGAAGTAGATTTTGGTTCCCGTGTACTAATCGATGTGTTTGAAATGCCTAAAATTGATGGTGTTTTGCTTGATGTAGGTTGTGGCTATGGACCGATCGGATTGTCGATCGCAAAAAACAACCCTGAACGTGAAGTATACATGATGGATATCAATTCACGAGCAGTTAGTTTGTCTCAAAAAAATGCCCAGCTTAACGGGGTTCAAAATGTACGTATTTTTGAAAGCGATGGCTTAGCCGCTGTAGAACCTGGAACGAAAGTAGCCGCAGTATTAACAAACCCTCCAATTCGTGCCGGTAAGGAAACAATCTTTAAATTTTATGACGGCGCATATGAATTGTTAGTGGAAAATGGTGAACTGTGGATTGTTATTCAGAAGAAACAAGGGGCTCCATCAACCATTAGTCATTTGGAAGAAATGTTTTCAGAAGTAGATGTTGTTGAGAAGAAAAAAGGATATTGGATTATTCGTGCAAAAAAATAAGTAAGATTAGTTTCCAATATTGACTTGACAAATCGAGTATGATAACATAATAAAATGCAAAATTATTATTTTGAGGTAGTATGCCCTTTTGCATTAAATATTCAAAGTTACGGGTATACTGCTAAGAATAAGTTGAGTTTAACCGAAAATGAGGTTTAAAAAAAGTCTCGTTTTCTTTTTGTCTTTCGAAATCATACACTATTTGTATGTTTTTGCAAAGACCTATTATCGCTTTATTGAGGGGTGAATGAGTTGACAGGTCAACTAGTTCAGTACGGACAACACCGCCAGCGTAGAAGCTTTGCGCGTATTAGTGAGGTGCTGGAACTTCCGAATCTAATCGAAATCCAAACAGCATCTTATGAGTGGTTCCTTGAAGAAGGGTTGCGCGAGATGTTCCACGACATTTCTCCAATCGAAGATTTTACAGGTAATCTTTCATTAGAATTCGTCGACTATACTTTAGGAGATCCTAAGTATGATGTGGATGAGTGTAAAGAGCGTGACGTTACTTATGCTGCACCATTACGTGTAAAAGTGCGTTTGCACAACAAAGAAACAAACGAAGTGAAAGAGCAAGATGTCTTTATGGGTGATTTCCCATTAATGACAGAAACAGGTACGTTTATTATTAACGGTGCTGAGCGTGTTATCGTTTCACAGTTAGTTCGTTCTCCAAGTGTATACTTCCACGAAAAAACGGATAAAAACGGTAAAAAAGGCTTTGGTGCAACGGTTATTCCAAACCGTGGTGCATGGCTTGAATATGAAACAGATGCTAAAGACGTTGTATATGTACGTATCGACCGTACACGTAAATTACCGGTAACAGTACTTTTACGTGCATTAGGTTTTGGCTCGGATCAAGAAATTTTAGATATCATTGGCGACAATGAATATTTACGTAATACGTTAGAAAAAGATAATACGGAAGGTACTGAAAAGGCTCTTCTTGAAATCTACGAACGTTTACGTCCAGGTGAACCACCAACAGTTGAATCTGCGAAGAACTTATTATATTCTCGCTTCTTTGACGCAAAACGCTATGATTTAGCGAATGTTGGTCGTTACAAAATGAACAAAAAGCTTCACATCAAAAATCGTTTATTCAACCAAACGATTGCAGAAACTTTAGTGGATCCTGACACAGGAGAAATTATCGTAGAAGCAGGTACATTATTAGACCGCCGTAATTTGGATAAGTTAATTCCTTATTTAGAAAGTGGTGTCGGTTTCCGTACATTAAACCAAGTTGGTGGCGTATTGGAAGATGATATTACAATTCAATCGGTTAAAATCTTTGCACCAAATGATGAAGCACAAAAAGAAATTAACGTTATTTCAAACGCCTATGTAGATGAAGAAGTGAAAAATATTACTCCAGCCGATGTATTGGCTTCTGTATCGTACTTCTTCAATTTATTATATGACGTTGGTAACACAGATGATATTGACCATTTAGGTAACCGTCGTTTACGTTCTGTTGGTGAATTACTACAAAACCAATTCCGTATCGGTTTATCTCGTATGGAGCGTGTAGTACGTGAGCGTATGTCAATTAACGACACAGCTGCAATCGTACCACAGCAATTAATCAATATCCGTCCTGTTATCGCTTCGATTAAAGAGTTCTTCGGTAGCTCTCAATTGTCTCAGTTCATGGACCAAACTAACCCGTTAGCAGAATTAACGCATAAGCGTCGTCTATCTGCATTAGGGCCTGGTGGTTTAACACGTGAGCGTGCTGGTATGGAAGTACGTGACGTTCACTACTCTCACTATGGTCGTATGTGTCCGATCGAGACTCCAGAGGGACCGAACATCGGTCTTATCAACTCATTATCATCATTCGCAAAAGTTAACAAGTTTGGCTTCATCGAAACTCCTTACCGCCGTGTTGATCCAGAAACAGGTGCTGTAACGAGCGAGATCCATTACTTAACTGCTGACGAAGAGGATAACTATGTAGTTGCACAGGCGAACTCAATCTTAAATGAAGACGGTACTTTCGCAAACGAAGAAGTTGTTGGACGTTTCCGTGGTGACAACACTGTATTCTCAAAAGATCGTATCGACTACATGGATGTATCACCTAAACAAGTAGTATCTGCTGCGACAGCATGTATTCCGTTCTTAGAAAACGACGACTCAAACCGTGCGTTAATGGGAGCGAACATGCAACGTCAAGCTGTTCCATTACTATATCCAAATGCACCATTCGTTGGTACAGGTATGGAGCACGTAGACGCACGTGATTCAGGTGCTGCTGTAGTAGCTAAATTCGATGGTATTGTTGAACATGTAGAAGCACGTTCAATTCACGTACGTCGTATTGAGCTAGTAGATGGTAAAGAAGTAAAAGGTGATTTAACAAAATATAAATTACAAAAATTCATTCGTTCTAACCAAGGTACTTCTTATAACCAACGTCCAATCGTAAAAGTTGGCGACCGTGTAAAACCTCGTGATATTTTAGCCGATGGTCCATCAATGGAAAAAGGCGAATTAGCACTTGGTCAAAACGTACTTGTTGCGTTCATGACATGGGACGGCTTCAACTACGAGGATGCTGTAATTATGAGCGAACGCCTTGTAAAAGACGATGTATATACTTCTGTTCATATTGAAGAATATGAATCAGAGTCTCGTGATACTAAGCTTGGACCTGAAGAAATCACACGTGATATTCCAAACGTAGGTGAAGATGCACTTCGTAACTTGGACGATCGCGGAATTATCCGTATCGGTGCTGAAGTTCGCGATGGTGATATTCTAGTAGGTAAAGTTACGCCTAAAGGAGTTACAGAGTTAACTGCGGAAGAGCGTTTATTACATGCTATCTTCGGTGAAAAAGCGCGTGAAGTACGTGATACTTCTCTTCGTGTACCACACGGAGCCGGCGGTATCATTTTAGATGTAAAAGTATTCAACCGTGAAGACGGCGATGAATTACCACCAGGTGTAAACCAATTAGTTCGTGCTTATATTGTTCAAAAACGTAAAATCCGCGTTGGTGACAAAATGGCCGGACGTCACGGTAACAAAGGTGTAATTTCACGTATCTTACCGGAAGAGGATATGCCGTTCATGCCGGACGGAACACCAGTAGATATCATGCTTAACCCACTAGGGGTACCTTCTCGTATGAACATCGGACAAGTGCTTGAGCTACACTTAGGTATGGCTTCTCGTTACTTAGGTATTCATATGGCGTCACCAGTATTCGATGGTGCCAACGAAGCCGATGTTTGGGAAACAATGGAAGAAGCTGGTATGAACCGTGACGGTAAAACAATTCTTTATGATGGACGTTCAGGTGAGCCATTCGATAGCCGCGTTTCTGTTGGTGTCATGTACATGATCAAACTTGCGCACATGGTTGACGATAAACTTCATGCACGTTCAACTGGACCTTACTCATTAGTAACGCAACAGCCGCTTGGTGGTAAAGCACAATTCGGTGGTCAGCGCTTCGGTGAGATGGAGGTTTGGGCACTTGAAGCATACGGTGCTGCTTACACGTTACAAGAGATTTTAACTGTAAAATCGGATGACGTTGTAGGTCGTGTGAAAACATACGAAGCAATCGTAAAAGGTGAAAGTGTTCCAGAACCAGGTGTTCCAGAATCATTCAAAGTATTAATTAAAGAACTTCAATCATTAGGTATGGATGTGAAGATGCTTACAATCAACGACGAGGAAGTGGAATTACGCGACCTTGACGATGAAGATGAAGTAGCTGCACCTGTCGAAAGATCTAATGATAAAGAAGAAGACCCAGTAGAATCATTTGAATAACTTCAATTGAATCGGGCAGGTATATGCCCTGCCCGGTTTTCTTATATTTTAGATACAAGTTTCATTATGGCCTAATATGAAATTTTGTAAGTGTAGAGCTACATTAAAAGTCATTTACGACTTATAACTAAAGGGAGGTAGGCTCCTTGATCGATGTTAATGAATTTGAATATATGAAAATTGGTTTAGCTTCACCTGACAAGATCCGTTCTTGGTCATACGGAGAAGTAAAAAAACCTGAAACAATTAACTACCGTACATTAAAACCAGAAAAAGATGGTCTATTCTGTGAACGTATTTTCGGACCAACAAAAGACTGGGAATGTCACTGTGGTAAATATAAGCGTGTACGTTATAAAGGTGTCGTTTGTGACCGTTGTGGCGTAGAAGTAACGCGTTCGAAAGTTCGCCGTGAACGTCAAGGACATATCGAACTAGCAGCACCTGTATCACATATTTGGTACTTCAAAGGTATTCCAAGCCGTATGGGTCTTATTTTAGATATGTCTCCACGTGCATTGGAAGAAGTAATTTACTTTGCTTCATATGTAGTAGTTGACCCAGGTCAAACGTCTTTAGGCTATAAAGACTTACTTTCTGAAAAAGAATACCGTGCATACCGTGAAAAGTATGGCAACGAATTCGAAGCAGCAATGGGTGCTGAAGCGATTAAAAGTCTTTTAGAGAAAATTGACTTGGAAGATGAAACACAAGTTTTAAAAGAAGAGTTGAAATCTGCACAAGGCCAACGCCGTACACGTGCGATTAAACGTTTAGAAGTAGTTGAATCATTCCGTAACTCAGGCAACAAACCCGAGTGGATGATCTTAGATGTACTACCGGTAATTCCGCCAGAGCTTCGTCCAATGGTGCAATTAGATGGTGGACGTTTTGCTACGTCTGACTTAAATGACCTTTACCGTCGTGTTATTAACCGTAACAACCGTTTAAAACGTTTACTTGACCTTGGTGCACCTAGCATTATCGTTCAAAACGAAAAACGTATGTTACAAGAAGCGGTTGACGCATTAATCGATAATGGTCGTCGCGGTCGTCCTGTAACAGGTCCTGGTAACCGTCCTTTAAAATCACTTTCACATATGCTGAAAGGGAAACAAGGTCGTTTCCGTCAAAACTTACTTGGTAAACGTGTAGACTACTCTGGTCGTTCGGTTATCGTAGTAGGTCCTAACTTAAAAATGTACCAATGTGGTCTTCCAAAAGAAATGGCAATCGAACTATTCAAACCTTTCGTTATGAAAGAGTTGGTAGAACGTGGCCTTGCCCATAACATTAAGAGTGCAAAACGTAAAATTGAGCGTTTACACAACGAAGTTTGGGATGTATTGGAAGATGTAATTCGTGAGCATCCGGTATTACTTAACCGTGCACCGACGCTACACCGTCTTGGTATCCAAGCATTCGAGCCTACACTAGTAGAAGGCCGTGCAATCCGTCTTCACCCATTAGTATGTACAGCTTATAACGCTGACTTCGATGGTGACCAAATGGCGGTTCACGTTCCACTATCAGCTGAAGCACAAGCAGAAGCTCGCTTACTTATGTTAGCAGCACAAAACATCCTTAACCCGAAAGACGGGAAACCGGTAGTAACTCCATCTCAGGATATGGTATTAGGTAACTATTACTTAACACTTGAGCGTGAAGGTGCTCGTGGTGAAGGAGCAATATTTAATGATTCAAACGAAGTGTTAATCGCCTACCAAAACGGTCATGTACATTTACACTCTCGTATTGCGATTAAAGCAAGCTCATTAAATAACCCGACATTTACAGAAGAACAAAATAAAATGTTCTTATTATCGACTGTAGGTAAAGTAATCTTCAATGAAATTTTACCGCGCTCATTCCCTTATATTAATGAGCCTACTTCAGTCAACTTAGAACAGAAAACACCTGAAAAGTACTTCGTAAACTTAACAATTGACGAAGAGCTACTGAAAGAAATCGAAGCAACAGAAGGCTATGCTGATTTATCTGAATCAGAAAAAATTGAAGCACAACGCCGCGCTATTTTAGCGAAGCACTTCACAAATATGCCTGTTGTAGATCCTTTCCGTAAAAAGTTCTTAGGAAATGTTATTGCTGAAGTATTCAAAGAGTTCCACATTACAGAAACTTCTAAGATGCTTGACCGCATGAAAAACTTAGGTTTCAAATATTCTACTCGTGCAGGTATTACAGTAGGTGTATCTGACATCGTCGTATTACCGGATAAAGGTGTAATCTTAGATGAAGCCCAAAGCAAGGTAGATAAAGTAATGATCCAGTTCCGCCGCGGTTTAATTACTGAGGAAGAGCGTTATAACCGAGTTATTAACGTATGGACAGCTGCGAAAGATGAAATTCAAGGCAAGCTGATGAAATCTTTACAAAAAACTAACCCGATCTTCATGATGTCTGACTCTGGTGCCCGTGGTAACGCATCGAACTTTACACAGCTAGCTGGTATGCGTGGTCTGATGGCCAACCCGGCTGGTCGTATTATCGAGTTACCGATCAAGTCTTCATTCCGTGAAGGTTTAACAGTATTAGAGTACTTCATCTCTACACATGGTGCGCGTAAAGGTCTTGCCGATACAGCACTAAAAACTGCCGATTCAGGTTACTTAACTCGTCGTCTAGTAGACGTAGCACAAGATGTTATCGTTCGTGAAGACGACTGTGGTACTGACCGCGGTTTACTAATCGGTTCATTAATGGAAGGAAACGAATTGATCGAAGCGTTAGACGAACGTATTGTTGGTCGTTACGTGAAGAAAACAGTTCGCCATCCAGAAACAGGAGCGGTTATCGTAGAGCGTGATGGTTTAATTACACAAGATATTGCCCGCGTTATCGAAGATGCAAAAATCGAAGAAATTACAATCCGATCTGCATTTACATGTAATACAAAACACGGCGTATGTAAAAAATGTTACGGTATGAACTTAGCTACTGGTGAAGAGGTAGAAGTTGGTGAAGCAGTAGGTATTATTGCTGCACAATCTATCGGTGAGCCAGGTACACAGTTAACGATGCGTACATTCCATACAGGTGGGGTAGCCGGTAACGATATCACACAAGGTCTTCCACGTATTCAGGAAATTTTCGAAGCTCGTAACCCTAAAGGGCAAGCAGTCATTTCTGAAATTACTGGTACAGTAATCGAAATCGAAGAAATTCGTGAAGGTCTTAAAGAAGTAACGATCCAAGGTGATGTGGAAACACGTAAATACCAAGCACCTTACAATGCGCGTCTAAAAGTAGCAGAAGGCGACACAATTGTAGCGGGTCAAACATTGTCTGAAGGTTCTATCGATCCGAAGCAATTATTAAAAGTTAAAGATGTATCGACAGTTCAAGAATATTTATTAAAAGAAGTACAAAAAGTATACCGTATGCAAGGGGTAGAAATCGGAGACAAACACATCGAAGTAATGGTTCGCCAAATGCTTCGTAAAGTGCGCGTGATTGAAGCAGGTGACACAGAGCTATTACCAGGGTCACTTCTTGATATCCACCAATTCTCTGAAGCAAATGCTGAAGCCGTACTTAGCGGAAAAACTCCAGCAACTTGCCGTCCTGTCATCTTAGGTATTACAAAAGCTTCTCTTGAAACAGAATCATTCTTATCAGCTGCATCATTCCAGGAAACAACACGTGTGTTAACGGATGCTGCAATTAAAGGTAAACGTGATGAGCTTCTAGGTCTGAAGGAAAACGTAATTATCGGTAAACTAGTTCCGGCTGGTACAGGTATGCAACGTTACCGTCAAATCCGTATGGAGCAAGAAGAATCAGCAGAAGTAATTACAGCTGAATAGCATTATATAATGAAGAGATCCCGACAGAGACCATTCTCTGCCGGGAGATTTTCTTTGAAATTTCCTTGAATTAAAAATTAACAAACATACTTTCATAAGAAATCTGTTGACAGTGTAAGTTTGGAATGATAATATATTGAAGGTTGATAGTTAACTGTCTGTACTTAGGAGGATATGAAAATGTCTTACGATCAAGTAAAACAGGCCAGTAAAACAATCATAGGTATAAAGCAAGCAGTGAAAGCAATGTATGCTGGACAAGTAACAGCTCTTTTTGTCGCAATCGATGCAGACAAATGGGTAACCGATCCGGCCATTCTTCTCGCGAAAGAAATCGGTGTACCAGTCAATTACGTCGATTCAAAGAAAGAACTTGGTAAAGCTTGCGGCATTCATGTTGGAGCTGCAGTTGTTGCGATTACTGCGATGTAGTTTTTGTGTAAAATACACAAAGACTTTGTTTTTACCCAAAAAATGAACCACCTGGATGTGTGGTATTGAAACAAGGAAAAAATGAAGGGAGGACAAATCGATGCCTACAATTAACCAATTAGTACGTAAGCCTCGTCAATCTAAAAGCACGAAATCAAAATCTCCAGCGTTAAACAAAGGATATAACTCATTTAAAAAATCTTTAACTGACGTTAAGTCTCCTCAAAAACGCGGAGTTTGTACTCGTGTAGGTACAATGACACCACGTAAACCGAACTCGGCTTTACGTAAATACGCTCGTGTACGCTTAACTAACCAACTTGAGGTTACTGCGTATATCCCAGGTGAAGGTCACAACTTACAAGAACACAGTGTAGTTCTTATCCGTGGCGGACGCGTAAAAGACTTAGCTGGAGTACGTTACCACATCGTTCGTGGTGCACTTGATACAGCTGGTGTTAACGGTCGTTTACAATCTCGTTCTAAATACGGTACTAAACGCCCTAAAGAAAAAAAATAATTTAAGTTTAAATATACAACGATTTGAAAGGAGGAAAACACATGCCTCGTAAAGGTCCTGTTTCCAAACGTGACGTGTTACCAGATCCACTTTATAATTCAAAACTAGTAACTCGTTTAATCAACAAAATGATGATTGATGGTAAAAGAGGTACTTCTCAAAAGATTTTATACGGAGCTTTCGAATTAGTTCAAGAGCGTTCGGGTCAAAATGCTTTAGAAGTATTTGAAGCTGCATTAAACAACGTAATGCCTGTATTAGAAGTACGTGCTCGTCGTGTTGGTGGTTCTAACTACCAAGTACCAGTAGAAGTTCGTCCAGAACGTCGTACAACTTTAGGTTTACGTTATTTAGTAAACTACGCTCGTCTTCGTGGAGAAAAAACGATGGAAGAGCGCTTAGCTAACGAAATCTTAGATGCATCTAACAACACAGGTGCTTCAGTTAAGAAACGTGAAGATATGCACAAAATGGCAGAAGCGAACAAAGCATTCGCTCACTACCGTTGGTAATTTGATCTTTGCTCTAGCAATGCTAGGGCCAAGATTTTTACCATCTATACAGTTAACCCAATATGGAAGGAGAAATTTCCTATGAAACGCGAATTCTCTCTAGAGAATACTCGTAATATTGGGATCATGGCTCACATTGATGCTGGTAAAACAACAACAACGGAGCGTATCCTTTATTACACTGGTAAGATTCACAAAATCGGTGAAACTCACGATGGTGGAGCTCAAATGGACTGGATGGAGCAAGAGCAAGAGCGTGGTATCACGATCACTTCTGCTGCAACAACAGCTCAATGGGACGGTCACCGTATTAACATCATCGATACTCCAGGGCACGTAGACTTCACAGTTGAAGTTGAACGTTCTCTACGTGTACTTGATGGTGCAGTAACAGTATTAGATGCTCAATCAGGTGTTGAGCCTCAAACTGAAACAGTATGGCGTCAAGCTACAACATACGGAGTTCCTCGTATCGTATTCATCAACAAGATGGATAAAATGGGTGCAGACTTCCTATATTCTGTAGGTACATTACATGAGCGTTTACAAGCTAATGCTCACCCAATCCAATTACCGATCGGTGCTGAAGATGACTTCTCAGGAATTATCGACTTAATCGAAATGAACGCAACGTTCTATGGTAACGATTTAGGTACTGATGTAACTGTTGGTGAAATTCCAGCAGAATACAAAGACCAAGCTGAAGAGTACCGTGAGAAATTAATCGACGCTGTTGCAAGTGTTGATGAAGAACTTATGGAGAAATACTTAGAAGGCGAAGAGATTTCTAAAGAAGAATTAAAAACGGCTATCCGTAAAGCGACTATCGCGGTAGAATTCTACCCAGTTCTTTGTGGTACAGCATTCAAACACAAAGGTGTTCGTAAAATGTTAGATGCTGCTGTAGCATTCTTACCAGCTCCAACTGACGTAGAAGCTATTAAAGGTACTGACGTTGACGGCGAAGAAGAAATCATCCGTCATTCTTCTGATGAAGAGCCATTCTCAGCTCTTGCTTTCAAAGTAATGACAGACCCATTCGTAGGTAAGTTAACATTCTTCCGTGTGTACTCAGGTACATTAGAAGCAGGTTCTTACGTACAAAACTCTTCTAAAGGTAAACGTGAACGTGTAGGACGTATCCTACAAATGCACGCTAACTCTCGTGAAGAGATCGCAAAAGTATATTCTGGTGACATCGCTGCTGCTGTAGGTCTTAAAGATACTACAACAGGTGATACTCTATGTGATGAGAAAAACCTTGTTATCTTAGAGTCAATGGACTTCCCAGAGCCAGTAATCTCTCTTTCTGTAGAACCAAAATCTAAAGCTGACCAAGATAAAATGGGTCAAGCTTTACAAAAACTACAAGAAGAAGATCCAACATTCCGTGCTCATACTGACACTGAAACAGGTCAAACAATCATCTCTGGTATGGGTGAACTTCACCTTGATATCTTAGTTGACCGTATGAAACGTGAATTTAAAGTAGAAGCTAACGTGGGTGCTCCAATGGTATCTTACCGTGAAACATTCCGTAGCGAAGCTAAAGTTCAAGGTAAATTCTCTCGTCAATCTGGTGGTCGCGGTCAATACGGTGACGTAACGATCGAGTTCTCTCCAAACGAAGAGGGTAAAGGTTTCGAATTCGAAAACGCTATCGTTGGTGGTGTTGTACCTCGTGAATACATCCCTGCAGTAGAAGCGGGTCTACGTGACTCTCTTGACCGTGGTGTTGTTGCTGGTTACCCACTAATCGACATTAAAGCGAAATTAGTATTCGGTTCTTACCATGACGTTGACTCAAGTGAAATGGCGTTCAAAATCGCTGCATCTATGGCATTAAAAGAAGCAGCTAAAAAATGTAACCCAGTTATCTTAGAGCCAATGATGAAAGTAGAAGTTGTAATTCCAGAAGAGTACCTTGGTGATATTATGGGTAACATTACTGCTCGTCGCGGTCGCGTAGAGGGTATGGAAGCTCGTGGTAACTCTCAAGTAGTACGTGCTATGGTTCCACTATCTGAAATGTTCGGATATGCTACAACTTTACGTTCTGCAACTCAAGGTCGCGGTGTATTCTCAATGGTGTTCGATCACTATGAAGAAGTACCAAAATCAATTGCAGAAGATATCATCAAAAAAAATAAAGGTGAATAATTGAAATTTCACCTTGCATCAAGTATAAATAATTTGTAAGCTATGATTGACTGACTATAGATGGGGCCCGTTTATAGTCGGCATCTTAGAATAAATAATTTTAAAAAAAATAAAACATATCTCTGAGGAGGCATTTTCTAATGGCTAAAGAAAAATTTGACCGTTCAAAAACGCATGCTAACGTTGGTACAATCGGACACGTTGACCATGGTAAAACAACTTTAACTGCTGCTATCGCAACAGTTCTTTCTAAAAAAATGGGTGGTTCAGCTAAATCTTACGCTGACATCGACAACGCTCCAGAAGAAAAAGAGCGCGGTATCACAATCAATACATCTCACGTAGAGTATGAAACTGCAACTCGTCACTATGCACACGTTGACTGCCCAGGTCACGCTGACTATGTTAAAAACATGATCACTGGTGCTGCACAAATGGACGGCGGTATCTTAGTAGTATCTGCTGCTGACGGTCCAATGCCACAAACTCGTGAGCACATCTTACTTTCTAAACAAGTAGGTGTTCCTTACTTAGTAGTATTCATGAACAAATGTGATATGGTTGACGACGAAGAATTATTAGAGTTAGTAGAAATGGAAATCCGTGACTTACTATCTGAATATGACTTCCCAGGCGACGATGTTCCAGTAATCAAAGGTTCTGCATTAAAAGCTTTAGAAGGCGAAGCAGAATGGGAAGAAAAAATCGTTGAATTAATGGACGCTGTAGATTCTTACATCCCAACTCCAGAACGTCAAACTGACAAACCATTCATGATGCCAGTAGAGGACGTATTCTCTATCACTGGTCGTGGTACAGTAGCAACTGGCCGTGTTGAACGTGGTCAAGTTAAAGTTGGTGACGTTGTAGAAGTTATCGGTATCGAAGAAGAAGCTAAAACTACAACTGTAACTGGTGTAGAAATGTTCCGTAAATTATTAGATTACGCTGAAGCTGGTGACAACATCGGTGCTTTATTACGTGGTATTGCTCGTGAAGATATCCAACGTGGTCAAGTATTAGCTAAACCAGGTTCAATCACTCCACACACTAACTTCAAAGCTGAAGTTTATGTATTATCAAAAGAAGAGGGTGGACGTCACACTCCATTCTTCTCTAACTACCGTCCTCAGTTCTACTTCCGTACAACTGACGTAACTGGTATCTGCATGTTACCAGAAGGCGTAGAAATGGTTATGCCTGGCGACAACATCGAAATGACTGTTGAATTAATCGCTCCAATCGCTTTAGAAGAAGGTACTAAATTCTCTATCCGTGAGGGTGGCCGTACTGTAGGCGCTGGCGTAGTAGCATCTATCCAAAAATAATTTTAGCTTAATCGCTAATTTTCAAAGAACACCTTGCAGGGACGCTTGCAAGGTGTTTTTTTTATACCCTTTATAGCGTAAAAGCATAATGTTTATTCAATATATGTATTTCATTTATATATCATGACTCTTGTATAATAGAACGTAAGAACAGGGGATTCTAATTAGTTATTAGAAATGTTCATTCAAAAGGGGGATTTATAGTGACAAATTATGTGCAAGTGGGGAACTTACAAGTAGCAGAAGTATTATTTGAGTTTATTAATGAACAAGTATTACCGAATAGCGGAGTAGAGCAAACGGCATTTTGGGATGGTTTCGATCAGCTGGTTCATGAGCTGGCTCCTGAAAACAAGGATTTGCTTGCTAAGCGTGATACACTGCAGACACAAATTAATGAGTGGCATAAAGGAAATAAGGGGAATTTCCAATTTGCCGACTATAAAGCATTTTTAGAAGAAATCGGTTACGTCGAACCTAAAGTAGAAGATTTCCGGGTGGAAACTGAAAACGTTGATGCAGAAATTGCATATCAGGCAGGTCCGCAATTAGTTGTACCTGTAAGCAATGCACGTTATGCGATTAATGCTGCAAATGCACGTTGGGGAAGTTTCTATGATGCACTTTATGGTACAGATGCCATCAGTAATGAAGATGGTGCTGAAGCAGGTAAAGGTTATAATCCGATACGTGGTAACAAGGTAATCGCGTATGCGAAGAAGTTTTTAGATCAAGCTGCTCCTTTAACGGCAGCCTCACATAAAGAAGCGGTAACTTATAAAATTGCAGAAGGCAAATTAGTTGTGATACTTGCAAATGGTGAAACAACGACATTGTCAGAACCTGAAAAGTTAGTGGGCTATCAAGGTACAGCAGAACAGCCGACTGCTGTTTTACTGAAAAATAATGATTTGCACATTGAAATTCAAATTGACCGCAATCATCCAATCGGAAAAGATGATGCAGCCGGCGTAAAAGATATCTATTTGGAATCCGCAATTACTACAATTATGGACTGCGAGGATTCGGTGGCGGCAGTAGATGCAGAAGATAAAGTAGAAGTTTATGCGAACTGGTTAGGGTTAATGAAAGGCGATTTGACAGCGACTTTTGAAAAAGGTTCAAAAACGGTAACACGTACATTAAATCCTGACCGTATATATACAGGAGTTAATGGCGAAACGGTAACATTAAATGGCCGTTCGCTGATGTTTATCCGCAATGTAGGTCATTTGATGACAAATCCGGCTATTTTAGATAAAGATGGCAGCGAAGTACCTGAAGGAATTATGGACGGAGTTGTAACGAGCTTAATAGCAAAGCATGAAGTAATCGGTAATGGTCAGTACAAAAACTCGCAAAAAGGTTCCATTTATATTGTAAAACCGAAAATGCATGGCTCAAAGGAAGTAGCGTTTGCAAATAAACTGTTTGAACGTGTAGAAGATCTAATCGGATTGGAACGTTTCTCTTTAAAGATTGGTGTTATGGATGAAGAGCGTCGTACATCACTAAACTTGAAAGCGTGTATTCGAGAAGTGAAAAATCGTATCGTATTTATTAATACTGGTTTCCTGGATCGTACAGGTGATGAAATCCATACATCGATGGAAGCAGGCCCGATGATTCGCAAAGGTGAAATGAAAACTTCCACTTGGCTTACTTCATATGAGAAGTCAAATGTCGTTGTTGGTTTAAATGCGGGCTTGCAAGGACGTGCACAAATCGGTAAAGGTATGTGGGCAATGCCTGACTTAATGGCGGATATGATCGAACAAAAAGTTAACCACCCGAAAGCAGGGGCGAACACTGCCTGGGTTCCATCACCTACAGCCGCAACTTTACATGCAACGCATTATCATGAAGTAAATGTAAAAGATGTTCAAAAAGGCATTGAGACATCTGAAGATTTACGGGATGCAATTTTGGAAATTCCGGTAGCGGCAAATACAGACTGGTCACCTGAGGAGATTCAAAATGAGCTTGATAATAATATACAAGGGATTCTAGGCTATGTTGTGCGTTGGGTGGAACATGGAGTAGGTTGTTCGAAAGTGCCGGACATTAATGATATCGGCTTAATGGAAGACCGTGCTACACTGCGTATTTCAAGTCAGCATGTGGCAAACTGGCTGCATCACGGTATTTGTACGAAAGAGCAGATAGAAGAATCGTTAAACCGCATGGCAAAAGTTGTAGATGAACAAAATGCCGAAGATCCGGAATACTCGCCAATGTCTGCAAACTACGATGAGTCTGTAGCTTTCCAAGCGGCAAGCGAATTAATATTTAAAGGTTATGATCAGCCTAACGGATACACAGAACCAATTTTACACAAAAAGCGTATTGAAGCTAAAGCAAAGCAAAAAGTGAATGCGTAAATTTCTAAGCAACTACTATTTCTTCTGAGATAGTAGTTTTTTTCGTTTAACTGTTAAAAGTTAGCGGAGTTTCACTTAATTTACAGCATTGGTGGTATAATAGTCACAATATAGTAATTTTAGTAATAGGAAAGAAGAGAGTTAAAATGCAAAACAGAATTGAATCCTTAGATGCACTTATTTTATCGATACCGATTATGAAAGAAGCAATTCCAACAGACATATCAATTGCCGTATGTAACCTGGAAAAGTTTGTAGCCTATTTCCCTGCAAAAGATTTAGATCTGAAAATACAAGTAGATCAACAATTACATCATGAAGAACCGCTAATGATAGCACTAAAGAAAAACCGCCGTTTGGAAGCCTTTGTGCCAGCTGATTATTATGGTTTTGAATTTATCGGAACTGCAACGCCAATATACGATAAGACGGGTAAAACAATTGGAGGAATTGCTGTCCAAGTAAGAAAGCATTCGGAATTAATAGAAATTTCCCAAGCAATAACGGGTTCTTTAACACAAGCGAACGAACAGATCGGAAGTATAGCGGATGGTTCTACAAGCTTAAAAGAGTCGGCAAACGAGTTGCTGCAGCAATCAAAGCAGGCTGAAAAGAATGTTCAACAGACTTCCGAAATTTTAACATTGTTAAAACGTATGGCTGATCAAACAAATTTGCTCGGTTTAAATGCCGCAATCGAAGCTGCACGTGCAGGTGAAAAAGGGAGAGGCTTTGAAGTGGTAGCAACGGAAATCCGCAAATTTTCAAAAGAAACAATTGAATCAACACAAAAAATTAGAGAAACGATGAATCAAATCAATGAAGCTACACAGAAAATTACGAACTCCATTGCTGAAATTTCCGCTATCGGAACCTTACAAAGTGAATCCATTCAACAGGTTTCCGATTTTGTAAAGGAAATTCAGACAATGTCAGCACAGTTAAATAAATATGCAAGTAAATTATAAGATGGTTGCCTAGAAAATATGAAACTTTCACTTTCTAGGCAACTTTTCTATTGGGAGACAAATTCCCGGGCAAGTTTAATAAATTCCCGTACTGCAAAAGGCAAGTATTTATTTTTCTTCCACGTAACACCCAGTTCAAGATGGATTGCTTCTTCCTGAAATGGGATGCATTTGATTGAATTGTAAGGGATTTTTTCGGCAAGCTTTTTCGGAAGCAGCGCAATCCCCAATTTTGCCTGAACCATTTCAATAAATAAATCTTTCTGAGTCGTTTCACAGGCAATGGTAGGGAAAAACCCTTGTTTGGAGCACTCCTCGATAATGCGGTCATACAAAATAAAATCTTTCCGGTAAATAATAAATGTCTCGTTCGCTAACTTACTTAGCTGTATCGATTCTTTTGCTGCCAAAAGATGACTCTCATGGACGATTAACATTAAAGGGTCTTTTAAAAAACGGATTGTTTCCAAAGATTCGTTCGTGGAAGTCACACTGCACACTAACCCGACATCCAGTTCACCAGCTTCAATTTCCTGACGTATACGCTTTGTTCCGACTTCCGTTAATAAAATTTCGATATATGGATTTAGCTCTTTATAATAGCTGATCAACTTTGAAAAAAACTCGGCGCCTACAATTGGTGGTATACCAATGCGGATTTGACCTTTCTTTAATTCCATCAGATCCGTCAACTCCGAACGCAAGTTTTGAAATGATTCGAGTACTTGCATCGAATTCACAAGAACGGCCTGACCGGCATCCGTCAGTTCAAGCTGTTTGGATGAACGGTAAAATAACGGTACACCCAGCTCTGACTCGAAATTTTGAATAGCTTTACTAATGGATGGCTGTGATACGTGCAAAGTTGCAGCTGCCTTCGTAAAACTTAAATGCTTTGCTACTTCAACAAAGTATTCGATTTGGCGCAGATCCATATTCTTTCCCCACCTCTTCACCTATAATTCCTGTAATTGAATTGATTATAGCAAAGTTTGTAACGGTTGGACTGTTAGTTTTTTGTATAATGGAAGTATATAGAAGGAGTGGTGTTCTTTGAAGGTATTATTAATAGAAGATGATGTCTCCATTTTCGAACTGATAGGCGAGCGATTAGCACAGTGGAATATACAAGTAATTGGACCGAAAGACTTTCAACATATAATGGTGACGTTTAAAGAAGAAGAGCCTCAGCTCGTTATTATTGATATTCAGCTGCCTGCATTTGACGGTTTCCATTGGTGTCGTGAAATAAGAGCAGTTTCGAATGTCCCTATTTTATTTCTCTCTTCACGTGACCACCCGATGGATATGATCATGGCGATGCAAATGGGTGCGGATGACTTTGTGCAGAAACCTTTCCATACAGAAGTATTGGTTGCAAAAGTACAAGCATTGCTCCGACGTGCTTATAATTATCAGGAAGCGCAGCAAAGTGATACTGAAAAATGGAATGGGGCAGAGATTCATTATGACCGCGCGATAGTTCACTATAAAGCCAAACAGGTAGAACTAACAAAAAATGAGCTGTTTATTTTAAAGGTGTTGGTCAAGTCGAAAGGACAAATCGTTTCCCGGGATGAACTGATGCGTAAATTATGGGATGACGAGCGCTTCGTAAACGACAACACATTAACGGTCAATGTAAATCGTCTACGCCAGCGTTTGGAGGATATTGGTCTTCACAATGTAATCATAACGAAAAAAGGCCTTGGCTATTTGGCGGTGGATGCATGATCCGCTTGTTTATAAGACAATATATATCCGTAATGCTGTTTATAATACTACTGCAGCTGCTTTTGAACTTAATATTATTTCTAGATAGAGGCTTCCATGATGTGTCACTACTCTATTTAAATATCATTTGGTTTACCCTCGTCGCCGGTTATTTCTGTTTATGCTATATGAAAGACAGAAAATTGATGAAGCCATATGCGAAGTTTAAAGGAAATTACTATGACGTTATTCATGAAGATTATAAAGAGCAGCTGGCTGATAAGAATGCAAAAATACAGGAACAGAAGCAGATTGTACTAGAACGGCAGGATGAACTTTTAGCTTGGGTACACGAAATGAAATCCCCATTAACGGCAATGCAGCTGTTGATGGAAAAAGTGGAAAAAAGCGTAGTGAAGGAACGCATTGAAAATGAATGGCTGCGTCTTTATTTATTATTAGACCAGCAGCTTCATGCAACACGTCTTATGACAATCGAACTTGATAACCGAATTGAAAAAGTAAAGGTGAAGGATATTCTTATTCAGGAAATTAAGGCACTGCGCAGCTGGTGCTTTGAAAAGAAAATCGCCATTGATGTGGAAGCGGACGATCTGACTGTACAATCAGACGCAAAGTGGCTAGGTTTTATCGTACGGCAAATATTATCAAATGCGGTAAAGTACAGTGATGTAGGGGGAGAAATCCGAATATCCTCTCAAATTGTTAATGAGCAGGCAGTTCTCATCATTCAAGACGACGGGATTGGTATAAAGCGTGAAGATTTGCCGCGTGTATTCCGCAAATCCTACACGGGAACAATTGGTCGTGAAACGAGTTCTGCAACAGGAATGGGGCTGTACCTGGCTAAACACGCGGCACAATCACTGCATATAATTTTGGAAATCGAATCAACAGAAGGGGTAGGTACTTCTGTAAAAATTACTTTCCCGAAAATGAATGATTATCAAAAAACGCTTGGAATGTGACGAACTTGTCACTTACCACGCGTTTTTGTCATGTAAATCAAACGATTCCCACTAACCGAACATGTAAAATGAAAATAACAAGAAAGGATGGGAAACAATGAGCATTTTAATCGCACGTAAAGTTCGAAAAACATATGGTAAGCGCTCGCTTGCACAGGAAGTATTAAAAGGCATTGATCTGGAAGTGGAAAAGGGTGAATTTGTCGGTATAATGGGCGCTTCAGGTTCCGGAAAAACAACATTATTAAATGTACTTTGCTCCATAGACCGAGTGACAGACGGATTTGTCGAAATTAATGGGCAAAAGCTCCAGGGGATGAAGGAGCGCACATTAGCGAAGTTTAGACGTGATGAGCTCGGCTTCATCTTCCAGGACTATAATTTACTGGACACATTAACGGTTAAGGAAAATATTCTATTGCCGTTATCGCTCAGTTCGATTCCAAAGGCAGCGGCAGAGCAACGTTTACAGGAGCTCGTAACAATTTTAGGGATCACAGATATCTTAACAAAATATCCGAACGAAATTTCCGGTGGTCAAAAGCAGCGTACATCTGCAGCAAGAGCCCTAATATCGAATCCATCGCTTGTATTTGCAGATGAGCCGACAGGGGCACTTGATTCAAAAGCGGCTACTGCACTGCTTGATAATTTAGCGAAAATTAATAAAGCAAAAAATGCCACGATTATGATGGTAACACATGATGCTGTAGCAGCCAGTTTCTGTTCTCGTGTACTGTTTTTAAAAGACGGCCAAATTTATACGGAATTATATAAGGGCGATAAGTCACGCAATGAATTTTTTCAGCAAATATTAAATACGCAAAGTGTTCTAGGCGGTGAGCAGAGTGAAGCTTAGTCAGCTTGTATTTAAAAGCATGCTAAAAAATATGCGTCACTATTACTTATACTTTTTTGCACTCATTTTCAGTGTGACGCTGTTTTTCTCATTTGTGACATTGCAGTACAATGAATCGGTAATTGAAGCGACAAAAGCAAGTGGCACGGCAGCTTCGGGATTTGAAGCGGCATCGTATATGCTGTATTTTATTGTCCTGTTCTTTGTGCTGTATGCCAATCACTTGTTTATTAAACGCCGCAGCAAGGAAATTGGATTGTATCAATTAGTAGGTATGACAAAAGGGCTTGTGACACGCCTGATCGCCTTTGAAAATATCCTATTATTTATTGGTGCGGTAAGTATCGGAATTATATTAGGTTTTTTAAGTTCGCGTTTGTTTGCAATGATTTTACTGAAACTACTAAAATTTGAAGCAGTTGTAGCACTGAGCATTAGTAAAGTAGCAGTTGTGAACACATTAAGTGTATTTGGTATCTTGCTCGCAATTCTTTTAGTGCAAATGGCATTTATGGTACACAGAACAACATTACTCTCGCTATTTAACGCTTCCAAGCAGGCGGACGAGCGTGTGAAACGCTTTAGTGTTTTCCCGATGATAATGGGAGCGATTGGGTTGGCACTGATTGTTTACGGCTACTATAAAAGTACGGTGTTATTTTCAGGGCAAACAAAAAACCTGTTTTTAAGTATGATGATTATTTTAGCAACGACAATTGGCGGGACTTACTTTGTTTTCCGCTATTCGATTGCTTTCATATTAAACCTGTTCCGTCTGAGAAAGAAAGGGCATCTAAATCTGACCGATGTTCTGGCGCTGACACCAATTATGCACCGAATGAAGGGCAATGCTAAATCATTGACGCTCATTACAGTCATAACAGCGGTATCGCTTGCAATTACGACACTATCCTATATTAGTTACTATTCAGCAGGCAGTACAGCAGAAAATTCGGTACCAGCAGACTATATTATGGTAGATGGACGGGGAGAATCGTTCATTGAAGCGCTGGAGCAGGAAGGAATTACATTTAAGGAAGATAAGTTCAGGTTAACGAGCGCACAATTTGATATGACGGAAACTTTTTCTGGTGAAATAGTAGCTTTACTTCAGGGTAAGACATTAGCGGACGCCCTAATAATTCCGCTTTCGGACTACCATCAGCTCGATCCGGATTTACAACTTTCAAAAGGAGAGGCGATTATTGCGGGCTATAATGGCTTCCAGGCAAATATATTGCCGATAGAAGCACCACACGACTTTACATTGCTGCATCAGGAGCACCAGTTTCCGCTAAAAGTTAAGGATGTGAACGATACATCGATTATAGCATGGCATATTACAGGAGGCGGCTTTGTATTTATCGTTGAAGATACTCTGTTTGACCAACTACAGCAATTAAATGAAGAATATGCAATCGGTTATACTGTACATGAACAAACATCAATTAATTTATTGGATGCAGATGATGAAACATATAGGCTTACAGAAAAGCTTTATAAACAATTAGGAGCAAATATAATTTCTGATGCTGAAGGAGTCAGTGAATTGAATAAAATCAGTTCACTACGATCAGAGGTAGAGTCTAATTTAAATCTATATGGCACGACAATCTTCACAACGGCATTTCTAGGTTTAGCTTTTTTACTGGCAACGGGCAGCATTTTATACTTTAAGCAAATGTCTGAAGCAGATGAAGAGATGGAATCCTATAAGGTTCTTCGCAAAATCGGCTTTACACAGGATGAATTAACGCGCGGTATAATGATGAAACAGTTATTTAACTTTGGTGTACCTTTACTGATTGGATTATTGCACAGCTACTTTGCAGTGAAATCCGGCTGGTTTTTATTCGGTACAGAAATGACAACGCCCCTACTTGTAACAATGGCATTATATATCGTTATGTATATCATATTTGCTGCATTAACAATCAATTATTACAGAAAAATAATAAAACAGGCTTTATAATACTTTAAACCGTCAATTTTCTCTTATTTGACGGTTTTATTTTATCTAAATCCGTTGACTCATGTTCAATTTTCTTGTAACTTTAACACATTAGTAATTTAGCAGACGAAAGTGAAGTGTACAACATGAATGCTGTTTTAATAGCGGTAGGGGTTATGCTTATTTTGAGCCTACTGCGTATAAATGTCGTTTTATCCCTTACGATAGGGGCAATTATTGGCGGCCTTGCCGGAGGATTAAATATAACAGAGACGATCAAGGCCTTTGTAGACGGTCTTGGCGGAGGAGCAACAATTGCGCTAAGCTATGCACTGCTTGGTGGATTTGCACTCGCAATATCTCGTACTGGTATACCTGAAGTATTAGTAAAAGCAATTTTAAAAATTGTACAGCGTGAAGGCGACTCTCAAAAGAAAGGTGCTGCCAAAGCATTAATCTTCTTAGTATTGCTGGCAATGGCGATCATGTCGCAAAACTTGATTCCGGTGCATATCGCATTTATTCCACTAATCGTACCGCCGATGATCAAAATTATGAACATGCTGCAAATTGACCGCCGTTTAATCGCATGTATTTTAACGTTCGGTTTAGTTATGCCCTATATGTTCATACCTGCGGGGTTCGGTTTAATCTATCAAGGAATTATTGTCGATCAGATGGCTATAGCAGGGCTTGACGTTGCTTTGAGCGATGTTCCTAAGGCAATGGTTATTGTTGCGCTAGGAATGGCTGTAGGGCTTGCAGGAGCATTTGTTGCCTACCGTAAACCAAGACAGTATGAAAACATCGAACTGGAAACATCTAATGATTTAAATAAAGAAGTAAATATATTGCACATTATTTTTGCGGCAGTTGCATTAATTACTTCTATAGTAGTACAAGTAATGACAGATTCAATGATTGTCGGATCGATTGCCGGTATTATCATTTTATATATTACTGGTGCACTAAAAGTAAAAGAAGCAGATAAGGTTTTATCAGATGGAATGCGTATGATGGCATTTGTCGGGTTTGTAATGATTTCAGCAAACGGATTTTCAGCTGTCATCAATGCTACAGGTGATGTTGAAACACTAGTATCCGGTGCAATGGACATTTTCAACGGGAATGTAAGTATAGCTGTTTTAGTTATGTTAATTGTCGGTTTGATTGTCACAATGGGAATTGGTTCTTCATTTGCGACAATTCCAATCATTGCAGCAATCTTTGTTCCGATCGCTATTGAACTGGGGCTAAGTGAATTAGCGATCATCTGTTTAATCGGAACAGCAGGCGTACTTGGTGATGCGGGCTCACCAGCATCCGATTCTACATTAGGTCCGACAGCAGGGCTAAATGTCGATGGACAGCACAATCATATTTGGGACACATGTGTACCGACATTTATCTTCTATAATATTCCACAGATTATTTTCGGATGGATTGCAGTCGTTTTCTTCCTATAATATAGTCGTCGCTTTCAGCAATTAGAAAGCGGCGATTTTTACGTTTTCTGAAGCAATAGTTTTCAGAATAATATATTTAAAGCATATTACTCCCTTTTCAGTTGCTTTCATCGCCAGAAACTTATATACTAGAAAACGGCTCAAAAAGAGCGAACCTATTTATAAAGAATAAAACATTATGAAAAGAATTTTGCTAAAAGACTTGCAAACTTCTTTTTTATTGTATATAATGTTGAATGTTGGTCTTTGACTGCGATGAAGCGAGAGGTTGCCGACACACCCGGCCGCTTTGCCATGGCGGTGTGTAGGAGAAATTTTCGTGGAGAATGTCTAGAAAATAGGCGAGAAGGAGGGAAAGTAATGGCAAAACAAAAAATTCGTATTCGTTTAAAAGCATATGATCACCGTATCCTTGATCAATCTGCTGAGAAAATCGTTGAAACTGCGAAACGTTCAGGTGCTGGAGTATCGGGTCCGATCCCACTACCAACTGAAAGATCTGTATACACGATCTTACGTGCGGTTCATAAGTACAAAGATTCTCGTGAGCAATTTGAAATGCGCACACATAAACGTCTTATCGACATCGTTAACCCGACACCACAAACTGTTGATGCGTTAATGAAGCTTGATTTACCATCTGGCGTTGATATCGAAATCAAACTTTAATGGTAAAAACAAATATAAAACTTTTTCTAAAATTTACAGGAGGTGTGACAAATGACTAAAGGAATCTTAGGTAGAAAAATTGGTATGACTCAAGTTTTCGCTGAAAACGGAGATCTTATCCCAGTAACAGTAATCGAAGCTACTCCAAACGTAGTTTTACAAAAGAAATCTGTTGAAACTGATGGCTACGAAGCGATCCAATTAGGTTTTGAAGATAAGCGCGTTAAGCTTTCAAACAAACCTGAACAAGGTCACGTAGCAAAAGCAAATACTGCTCCTAAGCGCTTCATCCGTGAGTTCCGCAACTTAGAAGCTGCGACTTACGAAGTTGGTCAAGAAGTCAAGGTTGAAATTTTCGCTGAAGGCGATGTAATCGATGTAACAGGTGTAACAAAAGGTAAAGGTTTCCAAGGTGTTATTAAACGTCATGGTCAATCTCGCGGCCCTATGTCTCACGGTTCTCGTTACCACCGTCGTCCTGGTTCAATGGGTCCAGTTGCCCCGAACCGCGTATTCAAGCAAAAGAAATTACCTGGACAAATGGGTGGCACAGTTGTTACTATTCAAAACCTTGAAATCGTTAAGGTTGATGTAGAGCGCAACTTACTACTTGTTAAAGGTAATGTTCCTGGTTCTAAAAAAGCATTAGTAACAGTTAAAACTGCTATTAAATCAAAATAATTCTCTTAAAGAAAGGAGGAAACAGGAATGACAAAGGTTTCAGTACTTAGTCAAACAGGTGCTTCAGTTGGTGAAATCGAATTGAACGATGCGATTTTCGGAATCGAGCCAAACGAAGCTGTATTATTCGACGCTGTAGTTGCACAACGTGCTTCTTTACGTCAAGGTAATCACAAAGTTAAAAACCGTTCTGCAGTTGCTGGTGGTGGTCGTAAACCATGGCGTCAAAAAGGAACTGGTCGTGCTCGTCAAGGTTCGATCCGCTCTCCACAATGGCGTGGTGGTGGTGTTGTATTCGGTCCTACTCCACGTAGCTACGCTTACAAACTACCTAAGAAAGTTCGTCGCTTAGCAATTAAGTCTGCTTTATCTACGAAAGTATTAGAGCAAAACTTAGTAGTACTTGATGCATTATCATTTGATGCACCAAAAACAAAAGATTTCAAATCAGTATTAGCTGCTTTAGAAATCAGCAAAAAAGCATTATTCGTAACTGCTGAAGTTAACGAAAACGCTATTTTATCTGCTCGTAACATCCCTGGTGTTACAGTGTTAACAGCTGAAGGAATCAACGTATTAGACCTATTAGGTCACGATAAAGTTGTTTTCACTCAAGATGCTGTAAAAAAAGTTGAGGAGGTGCTTGGATAATGGAAGCACGTGATATCTTAAAACGTCCGGTCATTACTGAGCGTTCTTCAGAAATTATGGCAGAGAAAAAGTATACTTTCGAAGTAGACACTCGCGCTAACAAAACTCAAGTTAAAGACGCTGTTGAAGAAATCTTCGGTGTTAAAGTTGAGAAAGTAAACGTAATGAACTACAAAGGTAAGTTCAAACGCGTTGGTAAATTCGGTGGATACACTAACAAACGTCGTAAAGCGATTGTTAAATTAACTGCTGACTCAAAAGAAATCGAGTTATTCGAAATCTAATTCTAAATTTATATAAGTAACCTTACAGAAGGAGGGAATACAAATGGCGATTAAAAAGTATAAGCCAACCTCAAATGGTCGTCGTAACATGACATCATCTGATTTTGCTGAAATCACTACTGATAAACCTGAAAAGTCTTTATTATTACCGATTAAACGCAAAGCTGGTCGTAACAACCAGGGTAAAATTACTGTTCGTCATCACGGTGGCGGTCACAAGAAACAATACCGTGTTATCGATTTTAAACGTCTTAAAGACGGCATTCCAGGACGCGTTGCTACAATTGAGTACGATCCAAACCGTTCTGCGAACATCGCTTTAATTAACTATGCTGACGGTGAAAAACGTTACATCTTAGCTCCGAAAGGTCTTGAAGTAGGTCAAACTATTTATTCAGGTCCAGAAGCGGATATCAAAGTAGGTAACGCATTACCATTAGCTAACATTCCAATGGGTACTACAATCCATAACATCGAAATGAAACCTGGTAAAGGTGGACAATTAGTACGTTCAGCTGGTACTTCTGCGCAAGTATTAGGTCGTGAAGGTAAGTACGTAATCGTTCGCTTACAATCTGGTGAAGTACGTTTAATCCTTGCTACTTGCCGTGCAACAATCGGTCAAGTTGGTAACGAGCAACACGAACTTATCAACATCGGTAAAGCAGGTCGTTCTCGTTGGTTAGGTAAACGCCCAACAGTACGTGGTTCTGTAATGAACCCTAACGATCACCCACACGGTGGTGGTGAAGGACGTTCTCCAATTGGACGTAAATCTCCAATGACACCATGGGGTAAACCAACTCTTGGTTACAAAACTCGTAACAAGAAAAATAAATCATCTAAATTTATTATTCGTGGACGTAAAAAATAATGTGGTAAAACTACGGTTCGGTTCGAGAGCCGTGGTCGTATCACGGAGGGAGGTTCCTAAATGGGTCGCAGCTTAAAGAAAGGACCTTTTGTTGATGACCACCTAATGAAAAAGGTGGAAGCACAAGAGGCTTCTGAGAAAAAACAGGTTATTAAAACTTGGTCTCGCCGTTCTACTATCTTCCCAAACTTCATCGGTTTAACAATCGCTGTATATGATGGACGTAAACACGTTCCTGTATACGTAACTGAAGATATGGTAGGTCATAAACTCGGTGAGTTCGCACCAACTCGTACTTATAAAGGTCACGGTGCAGATGACAAGAAAACAAGACGCTAATTTTGAGAGGAGGTAAATCCTAATGACACAAGCTAAAGCTATCGCTCGCACAGTTCGTATCGCTCCTCGTAAAGTTCGTCTAGTAGTAGACTTAATCCGAGGTAAGCAAATTGGTGAAGCAGTTGCAATTTTACGTCATACTCCAAAAGCGGCGTCTCCAGTCGTTGAGAAAGTATTAAAATCTGCAGTTGCTAACGCTGAACACAACTACGAGTTAGATATTAACAACTTAGTTGTATCTGAAATCTTTGTTGATGAAGGTCCAACATTAAAACGTTTCCGTCCACGTGCACAAGGTCGTGCGTCGGCAATCAACAAACGTACTAGCCACATTACAATCGTGGTATCTGAGAAGAAGGAGGTTTAATCCGTGGGTCAAAAAGTACATCCAATAGGACTACGTGTTGGTGTTATTCGTGACTGGGAGTCAAAGTGGTTCGCTGAGAAAGACTACGCTAACTTATTACACGAAGACATCAAAGTACGTAAATATATCGAAACTAAACTTAAAGATGCATCTGTATCTAAAGTAGAAATCGAACGCGCTGCAAATCGCGTAAACATCACTATTCACACTGCGAAACCGGGTATGGTTATCGGTAAAGGTGGTACGGAAGTAGAAAACTTACGTAAACACTTAACTGAATTAACTGGTAAACGTGTGCATATCAACATTATTGAAATCAAACGTGCAGATCTTGACGCTAAATTAGTAGCTGAAAACATCGCTCGTCAACTTGAGAACCGCGTATCATTCCGTCGTGCTCAAAAACAATCAATCCAACGCACAATGCGCGCTGGTGCAAAAGGTATTAAAACACAAGTATCTGGTCGTTTAGGTGGCGCTGATATCGCGCGTGCTGAACACTATAGTGAAGGAACTGTTCCGCTTCATACATTACGTGCTGACATTGATTATGCACATGCTGAAGCTGATACTACTTACGGTAAACTAGGCGTTAAAGTTTGGATCTACCGTGGTGAAGTCCTTCCTACTAAAAAGAACTCTGTGGAAGGAGGCAAATAATATGTTATTACCTAAACGCGTAAAATATCGTCGTGAACACCGTGGTAACATGCGTGGAGAAGCGAAAGGCGGTAAAGAAGTATCTTTCGGTGAGTTTGGCTTACAAGCCACAACAGCATCTTGGATTACAAACCGTCAAATCGAATCTGCTCGTATCGCAATGACTCGTTACATGAAACGTGGCGGTAAAGTTTGGATCAAAATCTTCCCACATAAGCCTTACACGAAAAAGCCTCTAGAAGTCCGAATGGGTTCTGGTAAAGGTTCTCCTGAAGGTTGGGTAGCAGTAGTAAAACCAGGAAAAGTAATGTTCGAAATTGCTGGTGTATCTGAAGAGGTAGCACGTGAAGCACTTCGTTTAGCATCACACAAACTTCCTGTTAAATGTAAGATCGTAAAACGTCAAGAAACTGGTGGTGAATCTAATGAAAGCTAATGAAATCCGTGACCTTGCCACTAATGAAATCGAATTAAAAGTGAAATCACTGAAAGAAGAGCTTTTCAACCTTCGCTTCCAATTGGCGACTGGTCAATTAGAAAACACAGCTCGCATCCGTGAAGTTCGCAAAGCGATCGCACGTATGAAAACTGTGATTCGTGAAAGAGAAATCAGTGCAAATAACTGATAAAGGAGGGTTTTAAGTATGACTGAGCGTAACCAACGCAAAGTTTACACGGGCCGTGTTGTTTCTGACAAAATGGATAAAACAATTTCTGTTTTAGTTGAAACTCATAAAAAGCACAAGCTTTATGGCAAGCGTGTAAAATACTCGAAAAAGTTTAAGGCTCATGATGAGCTAAACACTGCGAATATCGGTGATATCGTACGTATCATGGAAACTCGCCCGCTATCAGCTACTAAACGCTTCCGTTTAGTTGAAGTTGTAGAAAAAGCGGTTATTATTTAATAACACATTTCGGAATAAAATATATTTCCGAAGGGAGGTAACCTAAGTGATTCAACAAGAAAGTCGTATGAAAGTTGCTGACAACTCAGGTGCACGTGAAGTTTTAACTATTAAAGTACTTGGTGGTTCTGGACGTAAAACTGCAAACATCGGTGATATCGTTGTTTGTACGGTTAAGAAAGCAACACCAGGTGGCGTTGTCAAGAAAGGTGACGTTGTTAAGGCTGTTATCGTTCGCACAAAATCAGGTGCACGTCGTAAAGACGGTACTTACATTAAGTTTGATGAGAATGCTTGCGTAATTATCAAAGATGATAAATCACCACGCGGAACTCGTATTTTCGGACCAGTTGCACGTGAGTTACGTGATGGCAACTTCATGAAAATCGTTTCTTTAGCTCCAGAAGTTCTTTAATTTCATGACAGTACCAATCAAGGAGGTGCGACACATAATGCATGTTAAAAAGGGCGACAAAGTAAAAGTAATTACTGGTAAAGACAAAGGTAAAGAAGGCGTAATCTTAGCTGCTTTCCCTAAACAAGACCGTGTTCTTGTTGAAGGTGTAAACATCGTTAAGAAACACGTTAAACCTAACCAGCTTAACCCACAAGGTGGAATTGTATCTCAAGAAGCTGCAATCCACGTTTCGAACGTAATGCTAATCGATCCTAAATCTGGCGAGCCGACTCGTGTAGGTATTGAGATCAAAGATGGCAAAAAAGTTCGTGTTGCAAAAAAATCAGGTGTAGTAATCGACTAATAAGTAAATTGAGAAGGGAGGTACACACATGAGCCGCCTAAAAGAAAAATATTTAAACGAAGTTTCACCTGCTCTTATGAGCAAGTTCGAATATAAATCAGTAATGCAAGTTCCTAAAGTGGAGAAAATCGTAATCAACATGGGTGTTGGTGACGCTGTTCAAAACTCAAAAGCTCTTGATGTAGCTGTTGAAGAATTAACAACAATTACTGGTCAAAAACCAGTAGTAACTAAAGCGAAAAAATCTATCGCAGGTTTCCGTTTACGTGAAGGTCAAGCGATCGGTGCTAAAGTTACACTACGCGGTGAGCGTATGTATGAATTCCTGGATAAATTAATCTCTATCGCACTTCCACGTGTACGTGACTTCCGTGGTGTTTCTAAAAAAGCATTCGACGGTCGCGGTAACTATACATTAGGTGTTAAAGAACAATTAATTTTCCCAGAAATCGATTACGATAAAGTTTCAAAAGTACGCGGTATGGACATCGTGATCGTAACTACTGCGAATTCTGACGAAGAAGCTCGCGAGTTATTAACACAGTTCGGTATGCCGTTCCAAAAGTAATAAAATAAGGAGGGCGAAGACGTGGCAAAAAAATCAATGATCGTTAAACAACAACGCACGCAAAAATTTAAAGTTCAAGAATATACACGTTGTGAACGCTGTGGCCGTCCACACTCTGTATACCGCAAATTTAAACTTTGCCGTATTTGTTTCCGTGAACTTGCATATAAGGGACAAATTCCTGGCGTTAAAAAAGCCAGCTGGTAATCCCCTAATTTGGGAAGGAGGTAAATTTTCATGACAATGACTGATCCGATTGCAGATATGCTTACTCGCATTCGTAATGCGAACATGGTTCGTCACGAGAAGTTAGAAGTTCCTGCTTCTAACGTAAAGAAAGAGATCGCTGAAATTTTAAAGCGTGAAGGTTTCGTACGTGATGTAGAATATGTAGAAGACAACAAGCAAGGTATCA
The DNA here is from genome assembly GCF_038007305.1 of Solibacillus sp. FSL W7-1436. Lineage (NCBI taxonomy): Bacteria > Bacillati > Bacillota > Bacilli > Caryophanales > Caryophanaceae > Solibacillus > Solibacillus sp. FSL W7-1436. The sequence goes on along the minus strand of NZ_JBBOWV010000001.1, from coordinate 1,240,712 downwards.
TCCGTATTTTCTTAAAATATGGTAAAGAGAACGAGCGTGTTATCACTGGTCTAAAACGTATTTCTAAACCAGGTTTACGTGTATATGCTAAAACAAACGAAGTACCTAAAGTATTAAACGGTCTTGGTATCGCTTTAGTATCTACTTCAAACGGTTTATTAACTGACAAAGAAGCTCGCGCTAAACAAGTTGGCGGAGAGATCTTAGCATACATTTGGTAATTAGTAAGAAAAGAACGGAGGTGCAATATAAATGTCTCGCGTAGGTAAAAAAGTTATCGAGGTACCTGCTAACGTTACAATCGAAGTCGCTGCTGACAACGTTGTTACTGTTAAAGGTCCTAAAGGCGAATTAACTCGTCAATTCAACCAAGATATGAAAATCGAGCAAGAAGGCAACACACTTTCAGTTGTTCGTCCTTCTGATTCTAAAGAACACCGTACAAACCACGGTACAACTCGTGCGTTACTAGCTAACATGGTAACAGGTGTTTCTGAAGGCTTCACTCGTACTCTAGAACTTGTCGGTGTAGGTTACCGTGCTCAGTTACAAGGTACTAAGCTTGTACTAAACGTTGGTTACTCTCACCCAGTTGAGTTCACACCTGAGCAAGGATTAGAGGTCGAAGTTCCTTCGAACACGAAGATCATCGTTAAAGGTATTTCTAAAGAGCGTGTTGGTGCATTAGCATCTAACATCCGTGACGTACGTCCACCAGAGCCTTACAAAGGTAAAGGGATCCGTTACGAAGGTGAATTCGTTCGCCGTAAAGAAGGTAAAACAGGTAAATAATGCGGCGTAAAACCGCATTAAATTTTGAAAGGAGTGACCACTGTGATTACGAAACAAGATAAAAATCAAGTTCGTAAAAAACGTCATGGGCGTGTTCGTTCTAAAATTTCGGGTACTGCACAACGTCCACGTTTAAACGTATTCCGTTCTAACAAGAACATCTATGCACAACTAATCGATGACGTAGCTGGCGTAACTTTAGTTTCTGCTAATACTCAAGAAAAAGCTTTCGAAGGTATGGGCGCAAACGTAGAAGCTGCTGCTAAAATCGGTGAAACAATCGCTAAACGCGCTGCTGAAAAAAATATTACTACAGTAGTATTTGACCGTAGCGGTTACTTATATCACGGACGTGTAAAAGCTTTAGCAGAAGCTGCACGTGAAAACGGCTTAGAATTTTAATAAGAAGGAGGGACATACTTCATGAGTCGCATTGACGCAAACAAATTAGAACTTGAAGAACGCGTAGTTACAATTAACCGTGTTGCTAAAGTTGTTAAAGGTGGTCGTCGCTTCCGCTTCTCTGCTCTAGTAGTAGTAGGAGATAAAAATGGTCATGTAGGATTTGGTACTGGTAAAGCCCAAGAGGTTCCAGATGCAATCCGTAAGGCTGTTGAAGACGCGAAGAAAAACTTAATCGAAGTACCACGCGTGGGTGGAACTACTCCACACTTAGTGCAAGGTCGCTTCGGTGCAGGTTCAATCTTAATCAAACCTGCAGCTCCTGGTACAGGAGTTATCGCTGGTGGTCCAGTACGTGCTGTACTTGAACTAGCTGGTATTACTGATATTCTTTCAAAATCTCTTGGTTCAAACACACCAATCAACATGGTGCGTGCAACTGTAGCAGGTTTAACTGAATTAAAACGTGTAGAAGAAGTTGCAAAACTACGCGGTAAATCAGTGGAAGAGTTATTAGGATAAGGGGGGGAATTATAATGGCTAAATTACAAATCACCCTTAATAAATCTGTCATTGGTACTAAACCTAACCAACGTAAAGTTGTTGAGGCATTAGGATTACGTAAAGTAAACCAAACTGTGGAACAAGCTGATAATGCTGCAATCCGCGGTATGATTACAAAAGTAGCTCACTTAGTTACTGTTAAAGAAATTTAATTTCAATTATACGAACAAGGAGGTGCCACCCAAATGAAACTTCATGAGTTAAAACCAGCAGAAGGTTCACGTAAAGTACGTAACCGCGTTGGTCGTGGTATCGGTTCTGGTAACGGTAAAACTTCTGGTAAAGGTCATAAAGGTCAAAACGCTCGTTCTGGCGGCGGCGTTCGCCCAGGATTTGAGGGGGGTCAAAACCCACTTTTCCGTCGTTTACCTAAACGTGGCTTTACGAACATTAACCGTAAAGAATACGCTATCGTTAACCTTGACGCGTTAAACCGTTTTGAAGATGGTGCAGAAGTAACACCTGCATTATTATTAGAAACTGGTATCGTGAGCAACGAAAAAGCTGGAATCAAAATTCTAGGTCATGGAACGTTAAGCGTTAAGCTTAATGTTAAGGCTCACAAATTCTCTGCTTCTGCTAAAGAAGCAATTGAGAACGCTGGCGGAACAACTGAGGTGATCTAATGTTTCAGACAATCTCTAACTTTATGCGCGTTCGAGATATACGAAATAAAATCATCTTCACACTTTTAATGTTAATCATTTTTCGTCTCGGGACATTCATCCCGGTACCGAATGTTAACGCAGATGTATTAAAGGCAACTGATGAGTTCAGCTTAGTAGGTTTCCTTAATACGTTTGGCGGTGGTGCATTGGCAAACTTCTCGATCTTTGCGATGGGGATTATGCCGTACATCACAGCCTCAATTATTGTCCAGTTGCTTCAAATGGATGTTGTTCCTAAGTTTGCAGAATGGGCGAAACAAGGTGATGTAGGTCGACGCAAGTTGGCTCAATTCACTCGTTACTTTACGATTGTATTAGCATTCATTCAATCTTTCGCAATGAGCTTTGGGTTTAACCAATTTTATGGCGGATCATTGATTACGGATACTAGTATTCAATCATACTTAACGATTTCAATCGTATTAACTGCAGGTACAGCATTCCTATTGTGGTTATCTGAACAAATTACTGCATATGGTGTCGGTAATGGTATCTCTATTATTATCTTCGCTGGTATCGTAGCTGCGATTCCTAACGCAGTAAACCAAATCTATGCACAACAAATTGATGGAGCCGGCGATCAATTGTTTATCAATATTGCCATTCTAGTTCTATTAGTTCTCGTGCTGCTTGCTGTTGTCGTTGGAGTTATTTATATTCAACAAGCGTTGCGTAAAATTCCAATCCAATATGCAAAACGAGTTGCTGGAAATTCACCTAAAGTTGGTGCACAGCAAACGCATTTACCGTTAAAAGTAAATGCTGCAGGGGTTATTCCGGTAATCTTTGCAATTGCGTTTATTGTTACACCTCAAACTTTAGCAACTTTCTTTGGAGATAATAATGTAACAGCGTTTATTACGAACACGTTTGACTATACTAAACCTGTTGGTATGTTAATCTATGTTGCTTTAATTATCGCCTTCACATACTTCTATGCATTCATTCAGGTGAATCCGGAAAATGTGGCAGACAACTTGAAAAAGCAAGGTGCTTATATCCCGGGTATCCGCCCAGGTAATGACACTCAAGCTTACTTAACAAAAGTTCTTTATCGTTTGACATTAGTTGGTGCTTTATTCTTAGTAGTTATTTCAGTAATGCCGATTTTATTCATTAACTTTATGAACCTGCCGGCTTCGGCCCAAATCGGGGGAACAAGTATGATTATCGTAGTCGGTGTTGCACTTGAAACGATGAAACAGTTAGAGTCTCAGTTAGTGAAGCGTCATTATAAAGGCTTTATGAAATAATGCAGGTTTAGGAAACATTCTCGTTTCCTTACCGGCTTATGCTATAAAGGGGAGTATTACGTATGAATATCGTTTTAATGGGTCTTCCAGGTGCTGGTAAAGGTACTCAGGCTGACAAAATTGTTGAGAAGTACGCAATCCCTCATATTTCTACAGGCGATATGTTCCGTGCCGCTATTAAAGAAGGTACAGAATTAGGTTTACAGGCCAAATCGTTTATGGATCAAGGTGCATTAGTACCTGATGAAGTAACGATTGGTATTGTTCGTGAACGTCTTTCACAACCAGACTGCGAAAAAGGTTTCTTATTAGATGGATTCCCGCGTACAGTTCCTCAAGCTGAAGCTTTAGACAGCATCCTTGAAGAATTAGGGCGCCCTGTTGAGCATACTATTAATGTTCAAGTTGAAAAAGAAGAATTAATCGCACGTTTAAGTGGTCGTCGTATTTGTAAGACTTGTGGTACATCATATCATTTAGTGTTCAATCCGCCAAAAGTGGATGGCATTTGTGATAAGGATGGCGGCGAGTTATACACACGTGCAGATGATAATCCTGAAACTGTTACAAACCGTCTGGAAGTAAATATGAACCAAGCACAACCTTTACTTGATTTCTATGAAGCAAAGGGAGTACTTACAAATATTAATGGACAGCAAGAAATTTCAAAAGTATTTGCTGATCTTGATGCTCTATTGCAGGGCAGCCGCAGCTGATATCCGTCCGGGCGCTAGACAGCTTCCGCGGTAGTCATGCGGAGGCAACAACGAAACATAATTTTTTGAGAGTTGCAAAAGCATATTGTGCCCGGTATATACTATAAAGGTTGAGCACTTAATTAGTGTGATGACATCTTTGTAACGTATAATGGGTTTCGTGGAAGCATCTGTGTAACGGGTATGAATCTCTCATCAAGACATTCCGGCTATCGTGTTAACATAAGGATGCGGTTCCTTATAGGATACTGTTTCCATGGATTGTGTGAAGCGAAACCAGACGAGCGTCTTATTCTACATCTCTCATGCAATCCAAACATATGTTGAAACGAGTTGCTTCTTAATTAGGAGAAACAGTTGCAAGAGCTCGCATGAGTTTTTTGATATAAGCATATAGAAGGGAGTCGAGAAGATGGCGAAAGACGATGTAATTGAAGTCGAAGGGACAGTTCTTGAGACTTTGCCAAACGCGATGTTTAAGGTAGAATTAGAAAATGGGCACACTGTGCTTGCACACGTATCTGGAAAGATCCGTATGCACTTTATCCGTATCCTACCTGGAGATAAGGTTACTATTGAGTTATCTCCTTATGATTTAACTCGCGGTCGTATCACATACCGTTTTAAATAATCTTTTGCACTCCGGACTATTAAGGAGGTTAGGTTAGATGAAAGTGAGACCATCTGTGAAACCGATCTGCGAAAAATGTAAAGTAATTCGCCGACGCGGTAAAGTAATGGTAATCTGTGAAAATCCTAAACACAAACAAAAACAAGGATAATTAATCAAGGAGGTGCACTAACGAATGGCACGTATTGCTGGTGTTGATATTCCTCGCGACAAACGCGTTGTAATTTCATTAACATACATTTACGGTATTGGTAAAACTACTTCTCAAAAAGTCTTAGCAGGTGCAGGTATTGACGAAAGTACTCGCGTTAAAGACTTAACAGAAGATCAATTAAACCAAATCCGTGAACAATTAGATTCATACAAAACTGAAGGTGACTTACGTCGTGAAGTTTCTTTAAACATCAAACGTTTAATGGAGATTGCTTCTAACCGTGGTATCCGTCACCGTCGTGGTTTACCTGTTCGTGGTCAAAATACGAAAAACAATGCGCGTACGCGTAAAGGTCCACGTAAGACTGTAGCGAACAAGAAAAAATAATTAAGTAAAGGAGGTTCCTTCTTAACATGGCTCGTAAACAACAAACTCGTAAACGTCGTGTGAAAAAGAACATCGAATCTGGTGTTGCTCACATCCGTTCTACATTCAACAATACAATCGTAACGATCACTGATATGCAAGGTAACGCATTATCTTGGTCTTCAGCTGGTGCTTTAGGTTTCCGTGGTTCACGTAAATCAACTCCATTCGCAGCTCAAATGGCTGCTGAAACAGCTGCAAAAACTTCAATGGAACATGGTTTAAAAAACATTGAAGTAACAGTTAAAGGTCCTGGTTCAGGTCGTGAAGCTGCAGTACGTGCACTTCAAGCTGCTGGATTAGAAGTAACTGCTATTAAAGACGTTACTCCAGTTCCTCATAACGGTTGCCGTCCGCCAAAACGTCGTCGTGTGTAATGGGTGCAGCTTAGAAGTATAATTACTTCTACGTACATCATGTTACTTTGTACAAAAGTCTTGTGCATTTTATAGTCTAACTCAGATTAACAACTATGATGATAAGAACCTATACATTAGATGTTTTGAAGGAGGGTAAATTGGAATGATCGAAATTGAAAAACCAAAGATTGAAACAGTGGAGATTAGCGAAGATGCCAAATACGGCAAGTTTGTTGTAGAACCGCTTGAACGCGGTTATGGTAATACTTTGGGGAATTCTCTACGTCGTATCCTTCTGTCTTCATTACCTGGAGCTGCTGTTACGTCAATTCAAATTGACGGCGTATTACACGAATTCTCAACTGTAGAAGGCGTTGTAGAAGATGTCGCTTCGATTATCTTAAACGTGAAAAAGCTAGCTTTAAAAATCTACTCTGACGAAGAAAAAGTTATTGAGATTGATGTAAAAGGTGACGGAACGGTTACTGCAGCTGACATTACACATGACAGTGATGTAGAAATTTTAAACCCAGATCTATATATCGCAACAATCGCTAAGAACGGTCATTTACGTATGCGTATGTACGCACAACGTGGCCGTGGTTATACTCCTGCTGATCAAAACAAACGTGAGGATCTTCCTATCGGCGTGATCCCGATCGACTCTATTTACACTCCAGTTTCACGCGTCAACTTCCAAGTAGAGAACACTCGTGTTGGACAAAATTCTGACTACGACAAGTTATCACTTGATGTATGGACAGATGGAAGCATCGGTCCTAAAGAGGCGATTTCACTTGGAGCGAAAATTTTAACTGAACACTTAAATATCTTCGTTGGCATGACGAACGAGGCACAAACTGCTGAAATCATGGTCGAAAAAGAAGAAGACCAAAAAGAAAAAGTATTAGAGATGACTATCGAAGAACTTGATCTTTCTGTTCGTTCTTACAACTGCTTGAAGCGCGCTGGTATCAATACGGTACTGGAATTAGCTAACAAGTCAGAAGATGATATGATGAAAGTACGTAATCTTGGTCGTAAGTCTCTTGAAGAAGTTAAGCATAAGTTAGAAGAGCTTGGTTTAGGATTGCGTAAAGAAGACTAAGCGAAAAATTATAAAATTTAGCTAGATCAGATATATTTAAAAGGAGGGAAACGTCCATGGGTTACAGAAAACTTGGTCGTACAAGTTCTCAACGTAAAGCATTATTACGCGACTTAGCTACTGATTTAATCATCAACGAGCGCATCGAAACTACTGAAGCGCGCGCTAAAGAAACTCGTAAAGCAGTTGAGAAAATGATTACTTTAGGTAAACGCGGAGATTTACACGCTCGTCGTCAGGCAGCTGCATTCATCCGTCGTGAGCTAGTAACAGTTGGAGAAGGCGAAGAAGAAAAAACTGTTTTCGCACTTCAAAAATTATTTGACGATATCGCACCTCGTTATGCGGAGCGTCAAGGTGGTTACACTCGTATTCTTAAAGTAGGTCCTCGTCGTGGAGACGGCGCACCAGTAGTAATTATTGAATTAGTTTAATTCTTAATAACATACAGGTGGAAAAGGGGTGTCCGGTTCACCGGTTGAACCCGCACCCCTTTTTTATATAAACATAATTGATTTATACGACATAATTAAGCTGAGCGTTATGATGAGCGGAGTAGTATTACTACTGGCGTCTCGTTTAGCTCTCCGCACCTCATTCAACGAATTTCCGGGCTTGAGCACCCGTAAATTTTGTAAATGTAACGACAAGCGCATTTCTCTGAATGAGGTGCGCGCTTTTTTATTTATGGAATGAAGGGTTGAGCCCCTAAATTCCCTATACATATGCAAACATAAAGTACGTTTAAATAGGTGGCCATTCGCGCAAAACTTGTTTGAAAACGTGCTTTATTTTTATATAGGTATCATTTCCTGGGAAATTTAAGTTAACTAATCATATGTCATACTATAGCGAAGCAGAGGGGAGATTAGCTGCGTATGAGTGAAATTTTATCATTTAATCAAGTAACCTACTCCTATACACCCGATGAACCTCAGACACGAAATGCGGTGGAAGGTGTTTCCTTTGTCATTAATAAAGGGGAATGGATTACGATTGTCGGTCATAATGGCTCCGGAAAGTCGACAATGGCTAAATTAATGAGCGGCTTACTAATGCCACAGCAAGGGGAAGTCCGTATAAAACGTGAAGTCCTCACAGAAGAGAATATATGGGATATTCGTTCGCAGATTGGTATCGTCTTTCAAAATCCGGACAATCAGTTTGTAGGGGCTACTGTGCAGGATGATGTTGCTTTCTCGCTTGAAAATAATGGTGTACCGCATGAAGAGATGGTTAAACGCGTCCACAATGCACTGAGACAAGTAAAGATGGAAGGCTTTATCAACCACGAGCCACATCATTTATCAGGCGGACAGAAGCAGCGTGTCGCTATTGCAGGTGCATTGGCAATGCATCCTCAAATATTAATATTGGATGAAGCAACATCTATGCTGGATCCTCAAGGCCGTGAAGAAGTGTTAACAATCGTGGAGGCACTGCGTAAAGAAATTGGTCTTACGGTACTGGCAATAACACATGATCTTGAAGAAGCTTTACTGGCAGACCGTATTATTTTTATGAATGCCGGTAAAAAATACGCAGAAGGAACGCCTGAAGAAATATTTGCATTAGGTGATGATCTCGTACAGTTTGGTTTGGATATGCCGTTTGCGATGAAAATGACGAAGCTGCTGCAAGCTCAAGGTGTACATCTTGTAGGACAACATATGACAGAAGAAGAGCTGGTGAATGACTTATGGACATCCAACTTCAACAAGTAAGCTATGCCTATGCAAAAGGCACTCCATTTGAAAAACAAGCTTTACATGAGGTTGACTTAACAATTAAAAGTGGAACATTTCAGGCGATTATCGGACATACAGGTTCAGGAAAATCAACAATCCTCCTTCATTTTAACGGATTATTAAAGCCATCGAGCGGTTCCGTAAAAATCGGGGACCGACTGATTGAAGCAGGAAAAAAGGCAAAAGACTTAAAAGCAGTACGCCAAAAGGTAGGCATTGTGTTTCAGTTTCCTGAGCACCAGCTGTTCGAGGAGACCGTATTAAAGGATATTATGTTCGGTCCGATGAATTTCGGGGTGTCTGAACAAGAAGCGGAAAAACGGGCGCGTGAGCTGATCTCATTAGTAGGGTTGCCGGAAGATATATTGGACAAGTCCCCGTTTGACCTATCTGGTGGTCAAATGCGCCGTGTTGCCATTGCGGGGGTATTGGCAATGGATCCTGAAGTAATCGTTCTGGATGAACCAACAGCGGGCCTTGATCCGCGTGGCCAAAAGGAAATTATGGACTTATTTTATAAGCTACATAAAGAGCGCGGTTTAACAACAATCCTTGTTACACATAGTATGGAAGATGCGGCACGCTATGCGGATGCGGTTGCCATCATGCATGATGGGCGCTGTGTGTTAACTGGAGATCCGCGTACAATTTTCAGCGATCGCCAAACACTTGCCCAATTCCGTCTGGAACCGCCACGCATTGTCCGCTTTCAGCATCAGGTTGAGAAGATGATTGGGAAACCATTGGCGAAAGTATGCTTAACTGAAGAAGAGCTTGCCCAAGAAATTGGACAGGCAATTCCAAAGGGGCGTGAACAGCAATGATGGAAAAAATGATTTTTGGGCGCTATATACCAGGCAATTCATTTGTGCATAGGCTTGATCCGCGTTCTAAGCTGCTCTTTGTTTTTGCATTTATTATCGTAGTCTTTTTTGCCAACAATGTTGTGACCTATGCGCTGCTTTTGGCGTTTACATTGCTCGTTATTCTACTATCTAGAATCCGCCTTTATTTTTTAATCAACGGCTTGAAACCCGTCATATTTTTAATGCTCTTTACTTTGCTTTTGCATTTGTTTATGACGAGGGAAGGACCTGTACTAGTTGATCTCGGCTTTATGAAAATATACGAAGAAGGTTTACGACAAGGGATGTTCATATCCATGCGCTTTTTAATGCTTGTATTTATGACATCAATTTTAACGTTGACTACTTCTCCTATTTCAATTACGGACGGTCTGGAAGTACTGCTCAATCCATTTAAAAAGGTAAAGCTGCCTGTTCATGAGCTTGCCTTAATGATGTCGATTTCTTTACGTTTCATTCCAACATTAATGGATGAGACGGATAAAATTATGAAAGCGCAGATGGCCCGTGGTTCGGATTTAAGCGCAGGACCGATTAAAGATCGTCTTAAGGCAGTTGTGCCGTTGTTAGTACCGCTCTTTGTCAGTGCATTTAAACGTGCAGAAGATTTAGCGACTGCGATGGAAGTGCGAGGCTACCGCGGGGGAGAAGGGCGTACGAAATACCGTCAGTTAAATTGGATGGGAAGAGATACAGCTATTTTAGTTGTACTTGTATTATTGGGCGTCCTGTTATGGATGCTGCGCAGTTAGAGGTGTATAGAGATGGTGAGATTAAAAGCGACTATTAGCTATGACGGTACCGGTTTTGCAGGCTATCAGGTGCAGCCTGGTGAGCGTACAGTTCAGCTTGAAATCGAAAAAGTATTAACAGTAATGCAAAAAGGGTCACAGGTAAAAATTACAGCAAGCGGCCGTACAGATGCACGTGTCCATGCAACAGGCCAGGTTATACATTTTGATACCGCTCTTGCGATTCCGCCTGAAAAATTTCAAAAAGCATTAAATGTCCAATTGCCGCGTGATATTCGTGTACTTCATATGGAGCAAGTAAGGGAAGACTTTCATGCACGCTATGATGTATCGGGTAAGCGTTACCGGTATATTTGGGACTGCGGTGCTGTTCAAAGCCCGTTTAGAAGGCATTATACAGTCGAGACAGGCGGAGTGAAGCCGAATGTAGAGGCAATGCGTGAAGCAGCACAAGCAATTGTCGGAACACATGATTTCAGCTGTTTCTGTGCGGCAAATACGAGTGTTGTCGATAAAGTGCGTACGGTGGATGCGCTGGAGCTTGTCTGGCATGGGGATGAGCTGCATATGACAATCAGCGGCAATGGATTTTTATATAATATGGTGCGGATCATTGCAGGGACATTGTGGGAAGTTGGCATCGGTCGAAGAGAAGCAACGTCACTGGAAAAGACGATTGCTTCGATGGACCGTGCACAAGCAGGTAAAACAGCACCGGCACATGGTCTATATTTGGAACAAGTTTTTTATCAAGATTGATAATTTTTTTTTGAAAAAGTTTCTCTTTTTTCTTTGAAATCCGAGAGAAATCCGCTTGTGAAAAGGGTTAACAACCTCTCCAGGTGTTCAATTAAATATCTTGACTTTAAACGCGATCCAGTATATGATGATGTATGGTATTTTCATTACCACCACAATAATAAGCCCCGAAACTTATAAAGTGTATATAATGAAAAATAACGGTAATTCATATCGATTAGGAGGATACAAACATGCGCACAACTTTCATGGCTAAAGGTCAAGAAGTAGAACGTAAATGGTTAGTAGTTGACGCAGAAGGCCAAACATTAGGTCGTTTAGCTTCTGAAGTAGCTTCTATCTTACGTGGTAAACATAAACCAACTTTCACACCAAACGTTGATACAGGAGATCATGTGATCATCATCAACGCTGATAAAATTGAGTTAACAGGTAACAAATTACAAAAGAAAATTTACTACCGTCACACTCAATTCTCTGGTGGTTTAAAACAACGTACAGCTGGAGAAATGAAAGAAAAATACCCAACTCAAATGCTTGAGTTAGCAATTAAAGGTATGCTTCCAAAGAACTCTTTAGGTCGTCAAATGTTCTCTAAATTGAACGTTTACACTGGTTCTGAGCATCCACATGCTGCACAAAAACCAGAAGCTTACGAGTTACGTGGTTAATCAATAAACTATAATAGGAGGAAATAACTTTGGCACAAGTACAATACATCGGCACAGGTCGCCGTAAAAGCTCAACTGCTCGCGTACGTTTAGTACCAGGCGAAGGTAAAGTAGTAATCAACAACCGTGATGTTTCAGATTACCTACCATACGAAACTTTACACTTAATTATCAACCAACCATTAGTAGCTACAGAAACTAAAGGTTCATATGACGTTCACGTTAACGTAAACGGTGGTGGATTCACAGGTCAAGCTGGGGCAATCCGTCACGGTATCGCACGTGCATTATTACAAGTTGATCCAGACTTCCGCCCAGCTTTAAAATCAGCGGGTCTATTAACTCGTGATTCACGTATGAAAGAACGTAAAAAACCAGGTCTACGCGGCGCTCGTCGTGCACCTCAGTTCTCAAAACGTTAATCTATACGATTACTATTTTGCGAAATTACAAAACCCTTTCTTGGAATCTTTCCGAGAAAGGGTTTTTTCTTTATTCATTTGCAAAGCCGTTCGTCGCATGAAGTTTTCCTTTGATTTTTGAGAGAGGCAGATGAGTACCGTTTAGCCAAGATTTAAAATCAATCACAACAGGTAACGCATCCCCGCCTAAAGCAAAAATGCATTTCCCTTCTGCCGGTAAATAGCCGACGGTATGGAGTGTACCATCCCATGCCCCGTATTTTGTCGCAAAGACTCCATTTTCGATACCATTCAATAATGTAAATGCTTTTTCAAAACTAAGTGGATTTGCCTGGGCATTTGAAATAATATGTTCCCGCGCCAAGGAATCTTCCGTTCGATAACGGTTTTCTTCTGTCAGGACTTTAAAGTGATTCGTGCAGGCTATTGCGTCCCGTACAGCTACATTGCGCGGAGATGCTTCTACTGCCACCATTGTTTGCTTGGCATCCAGTAATACATAATTAAATGAATGCTTATGGGGAATATCTTTTAACAATAAAATCCCCTCTTCAACAGTTGCACAACGCTCCAGTAACAGACGCCCAATCATACTGCATACAAAACCATCCGCCCTGTTTTTCGTATTGACAAAGTTATAACCGACGACAAGTCCTTTTTCATTCATTCCATCCATCCGCCCTGTAATTTGCATGGAGGGCCCCAGTGTTGCGTAGCCACCGTCTGTTGGATCATATAACACAAAACGCCCATCATAGCTTTTAGGGTCATTGTCATAGTTACGGATCATATAAGAAGGGCTTGTCGTAATAGAGCAGCCGCTTTTTTTGTGTGCGGCATAGTATCCGCCATAATGAAGTAAAGCCTGTTCTTCCTTATAACCAAGTGTATAGGCGAGACCTTCGATTTCCTCTTCAATCCCCGGGCCGAAACGGGCTAAAAGTTGTTTAACATATGTTTTATCTATAGAAAATCTATGATCCAATTGTTTATATAGTTCTTCTCTATTGGAAAGAAGCGGAGAATTTTTTAAAAGCTCTCCCTGATATATACCAAACTCATAATGGGATCCTCTAAATTGTATAATATCGCTCATCACGTTTTTCATTTTATGTACCCCTTTAATGAAACTGTTTTTCTTATAGTAACGATATTTAATGGACAATCAAAATAAAAGGGTTTGATAAAGTACTTCTCTTATATACTTTGTTCAGAGTAGTATTTTTGTATACATTAGTATACAATAGTATTCAAAAAGAGTGGGTGAAAAATTTGAAATCAGAAGGTAGAGCGAGACATCGAGGAGAAGGAGAACATAGTAATCGCCGTTCAAAGGGTGCCCAAACATTCCGTCGCGGGCGTGCACTGGAGTTTTACCGCCAACTCGAAATGAAACGGTCAACATTGAAACAACAGCTGGAGTCTGCGGAGTTGCAATCGATTCACCCTGTCATTGCCGGAGAACTGAAAGCAACCGAAGCGATTATAAATGATTTTGTAGGCTTGTTTCAGTTGAATGAATTGTTGGAAGAAACACAGGCAACAGAAGAGGAATAATTTTTCACAACATAAGGAAGTGAACTTTTTTAATGCAGGCAGTATGGAAACTCTCAAAATACATTAAGCCGTACATATTATTTGCAATCATCGCACCCGTAATGATGGTTATTGAGGTAAGCATGGATTTACTGCAGCCTACAATATTACAGCATATTATCGATGATGGGATTGCTCAAAATGATACGTCATATATCGTGAAAATGTTTGGCTTAATGATAGCGACATCCTTGATCGGCTTAATCGGCGGGGTAGGGTGTTCGATTTACGCATCGCGGACGGCCGTTAACTTTTCAACCGATCTACGTCATGATTTATATGAAACGATTACGTATTTTTCAAACAGCAGTAAAGATAAATTTACGCTCGGAAAGCTTGTTACGAATTTAACAAGTGATATGGAAATGCTTCAGCGTGCACTGACGATGCTATTAAAAATATTTGTCCGCGGGCCGATGATGTTTGTCGGGGCCATTGTCATTGTCTTTATTACAGCACGCGAGTTATTTCCGATTTTGTTAATTGTTGTGCCGATATTGGCATTTTGCATGTACTATTTTACGGCACTGTCAGGAAAGCTTTTTCATAAGGTGCAAAAGGTTGTCGATGTTGTCAATACGAAAGTCCAGGAAAACTTGGCAGGTATTCGGGTCATCAAGGCATACAACCGGAAAAATCATCAAATTGAGCAGTTTACCGGTGTGAACACACAGCTGATGAAGCGCAGTATGGAAGCCGATCAAATTATAGGTGTACTTGCACCATTTACGATGTTTGTCGTGAACTTAGGAATTGTAGCAGCACTTTGGATGGGTGCGATCAAAGTAGATAACAATACGTTGCAAGTGGGGGTTATTCTTGCCTTTATCAATTATTTAATGATGGTCATGCAAGGGCTGATGAGTTCTTCAATGGTACTTGTACAGCTGGCACGTGCGATACCAAGCGCGGGGCGAATTGTAGAAGTGCTGGAGGAGAAAACAGACTTAACGAACCCTTCGAAACCAGAGGCGAAAGTAATTCAAGGAAATATGAGTTTTGAAAATGTAAGCTTTTCTTATTTAAAAGAAACAGAACCGGTATTGAAAAATATTAGCTTCCACGTGAATGCAGGAGAAACGGTCGGCATTATCGGTATGACAGGTAGCGGGAAGTCGACATTAGTTAAAATGATTCCGCGCCTGTTTGACCCTGACAGTGGTGTCGTAAAAATTGACGGGTTACCGATCGGGAACTATTCATTGGAACATTTACGCCAGTCGATCGGTTTTGCGCCGCAAAAAGCGACATTGTTTTCAAAAACGATTGCCGACAACTTACGCTACGGCAAATCCGATGCAACAGCAGAGGAAATTTTGCAGGCATTGCAATCAGCAAACGCGAAGGAGTTTGTCGATAAGCTGGATGCAGGGGCAGAACATTTGCTCACACAAGGGGCGACAAACTTGTCAGGTGGGCAAAAGCAGCGGTTGGCAATGGCGAGGTCCTTTATCCGGAAACCGAGTATTTTAATTTTGGATGATGTGACGAGTGCGGTTGACAGTATCTCTGAAAAAACGATTCAACGGGCGATTGAGGAGCAGTTTAATGTAGTCACAAAAGTGATTGTCTCGTCTAAAATCTCTTCCATTCGTCATGCCGACCAGATACTCGTAATGGATGACGGGAAAATCGCCGCTATGGGGACACATGAGCAATTATTGCGTGAAAGCCCATTGTATCAGGAGATGGCCAAAACACAGGCAGAAAAAGGGGTGACCTTAAGTGAATAAACAACAAGGGGCACCGCCTGTACCAATGAGGCATCCAGGCGGGCGCTTTACAGGTCCGGTTGTGAAGCCGAAAAATCAAAAAGAAACACTGCTCCGTATTTGGAGCTATTTACGCATACAGAAGGTAGAACTGATCAGTGTTGTCATTTTCGTTATTATCAGTACTTTGTTAAGCTTAGTCGGCCCATTTCTGATCGGGAAAACAATCGATGATTATATTGTGAAGCTCGATGTTCCGGGAGCGATTCGGATGGCCCTTATTTTAGCCGGTGTCTATACCGCCTCATCGTTACTTACTTGGCTTCAAACATTCGTCATGATTCGGGTTTCACAGAAGACGATTCGCCGGTTGCGACAACAGCTGTTTGAGCAGTACCAGTCATTGCCCCTCGCCTTTTACGATAAAAGACAGCAGGGCGATTTAATGAGCCGGATGACAAATGATATTGAAAATTTAAATGCGGCATTGTCACAAAGTGTCATTCAAATTGTTTCGAGTTTTTTAACGATTATCGGAACGGCCTTTGCCCTCTTCTATTTGGATTGGCGATTAGCGCTAGTAACGCTCATCATTATCCCGCTCATCGTTTATGCGACAAAACAGATCATTAAACGAAGCAGTGTGAACTACAAGGCACGTCAACGGGATTTAGGCAATTTAAATGGTTATATTGAAGAAACCATTTCGAACTCGGATATTATTACGCTTTTCGGTCAGGAAAAATCAACGCTTGCGGAGTTTAAAGAAGCCAATGAGCGATTGCGCGGGTCAGCAATGCGTGCCGATATTATTTCCGGCTTCATGGGCCCAATCAATAACTTTATGAACAACCTAGGATTAAGTCTTGTAATAGGTGCCGGTGCAATCATGGCTGTAACAAGCGGACTAACAATCGGTGTAATCGCATCATTTGTTACGTATACCCGCCAGTTTTTCCGCCCGATCAATCAGCTTTCGAACTTGCTCAATACGTTCCAATCTGCCATTGCGGGTTCCGAACGTGTTTTTGAAGTGCTGGATGAAGCAAAAGAAGTAGCAGATATCGAAAATGCAAAAGTGAAAGAACAGTTTAGTGGAGATGTTCAGTTCGAAAATGTCCAGTTTGCCTATGAAACGGGCAAAACCGTGCTGCATGGAATTGATTTTGAAGCAAAAGCAGGAGAGACAATTGCCATCGTTGGTCCGACAGGTTCAGGGAAGACAACAATCATACAGCTGCTAACCCGATTTTATGATGCGACAGGTGGCCGGATCTTATTGGACGGCGAACCAATTGAACATTACAAGATGACGAATGTGCGTGATCATGTTGGAGTCGTGCTTCAGGATACGTATTTGTTTTCGGGGACAGTACGTGAGAATATTCGGTTCGGTAAGCTTCATGCAACGGATGATGAAGTTGAACAAGCGGCAAAAATTGCGTATGCACATAATTTTATAAAGTATTTGCCTGAACAGTACGAAACTGTGCTGACAAGCGGGGGCTTAAATTTAAGTCAGGGGCAGCGTCAGCTTATAGCGATTGCCCGTGCTATTCTAGAAGATCCCGACATCTTAATTTTAGATGAAGCAACTTCAAGTGTTGATACGATGACAGAAGTGCATATTCAAAAAGGTTTAAACAATTTGATGGAAGGGCGTACGAGCTTTGTCATTGCACACCGTCTTAAAACGATTGAAAATGCAGACCAGATTATTGTTATTAAAGATGGCCGGATTTTAGAACAAGGAAATCATGATTCTTTAATGAATCAACAAGGTTTTTATGCAACATTACAGCGTCAGCTTTTGTCGCAATGATAAGGTGAATATTCCACCGTCCTTTTGCGTATAGTAGGCAAAAAGGACGGTGTTTTTTTTGAGACGTTGGCTTGCACTCATATTCGTAATTTTGTGTTCGATGCTTGTCGTTGTATATGAAACGAATGCATCCGACCGGCGATTTTTTTTACCCGAGCCATTAGGTGGGGTAAAAATTGTATTAGATGCTGGTCATGGAGGGGTTGATGGTGGTGCTTCAAATGGAGAGGTAATCGAAAAAGATGTGACACTGGCAATTACAAAAAAAGTATCTCGCCAATTGACACGTTTAGGAGCAGAAGTAGTATTAACGCGTTCAACAGATGGGGATGTATTAAGTGAACATGCACCAAGTGAGACATTTCCGACACTTCGTGAGCGTAAAAAACAGGACATTTTTTTACGTGAAACGTTAGTAGAATCACATGAACCGGATCTATTTATTACGATTCATGCAAATGCAATCCCAAATAGCAAGTGGAGAGGTGCGCAAGTGTTTTACCATCAGACTGGACATGAGAAAAGTGCGGCACTCGCACAGGCAATTCAGCAGTCAATTCGAGAGACGATGGAAAATACGGAACGCGAAGCATTGGCGATTAAAAATGTTTATTTATTAAAGAAAATTGAAAAGCCGGCTGTATTAGTAGAAACAGGCTTTTTAAGCAATGAGGAAGAGCGTGATTTACTGGCAAATGACAGCTATCAGGAAAAAATGGCATTTGCGATTGCGCGGGGCATTGAAAATTATATTCACGTAAAATACGAGTAGGCAACATGTAATAACAATACGAATCGATTATGATATACTAACAATTGTAATTTCATTCAGGGGAGTGTTTGATATGTTAAATGAGGAACAAGTCCGAGAACTATTAGGAGCACTACAAGATCCGTTTTTACATAAATCACTAGCAGAAACAAAAGGTGTAACAAACGTTTCGATTAAAGCAGAAAAAGCGCATGTTAGTGTTCGTATTGCAATCGCAAAAACTAATACGCCTGAACAAATGACACTGCAAATGAAAGTTGTTGAAGTGTTAAAAGAAAATGGCGCAGCTTCCGTTGGGATTCGTTTTGAAGAGTTACCTGCAGAAGTACTGCAATCATTCCGTGGACAAGCGACGGAATCAGAAGCACAAGATATTTTATCACCTTTATCAAGCGTACAATTTATTTCGATTGCATCAGGTAAAGGCGGAGTTGGGAAATCTACGGTATCTGTAAATATGGCGGTAGCATTAGCACGCCTAGGTAAAAAAGTCGGATTAATCGATGCTGATATTTATGGTTTCTCTGTACCGGACATGATGGGTGTTACAGAAATGCCGGTCGTAAAAGATGACCGTATTTACCCGGTGGAACGTCTTGGTGTAAAAGTTATTTCTATGGGATTCTTTGTTGAAAACAACGCACCAATCGTTTGGCGCGGACCGATGCTTGGGAAAGTATTGGACCAGTTCTTCCGTGATGTAGAGTGGGGCGATTTAGACTACTTACTATTGGATTTACCACCAGGAACAGGAGACGTGGCTCTGGACATTCACCAAATGCTGCCGTCTTCTAAAGAGATTGTTGTAACAACACCTCACCCGACAGCTGCTTTCGTAGCAGCCCGTGCAGGTGCAATGGCATTACAAACAAATCATGAAATCCTTGGTGTTATTGAAAATATGGCTTGGTATGAAAGCAAAACAGGGGAAAGAGAATTTGTATTTGGACAAGGTGGCGGTCCTAAGCTGGCTGATGAACTGCGCACAAAGTTACTTGGTCAAATTCCGTTAGGACAACCAGATTGGACAGAGGAAGACTTTGCTCCATCTGTTTATGCAGAAAGTCATCCAACAGGTAAGATCTATTTACAAATCGCTGAAGAAATTATTTCAGAGTTAATTAAAAAATAAAAAAACAACCAGTTGTCCCGAATGAGACGACTGGTTGTTTTTTTATGACCCTCCACCACTTTCCTTACCGCCGCCGCTTTCCTTCTCCGAACCGGATCCGGATTCAGAACCTGATTCCGATTCCTTTTCGGATGAAGCTTCACCGCTTTTCTTAATGAGCTCCTGCCATTTTGTCTGCATAAGCGGATTTTCGATTGTTTCCATTACGATTTTCTCCAGCTCTTTTCGCATGACGGCACCTTTCATTATGCTTTCAAGCTGTTTTTGCATATCCGGCTGGCCGAAAAAAGACGTCAAAGCTTCTTGATAGCTGGCGTCATTCAGTAAGTTTTTCATTAAATCTTCCTGTTGATCCTGCATACTTTTGGCGAATGTTTCTTTGAATTTCGGGTCTTCGAATGTTTTAATCCAAAAATCCATTGCCTCTTTTGATAACATTGTCTCCTCGGTCGCTTTTTTTACTTCTTCTGTATTTAAAATAAGCAACTCCCGGAAATTCTTGTCTTCAAACATTTGGCGAATTGCTTTTTTCCCGTCCTCTGTTTGAATGGCATCGACCATAATTTTCTTCACTTCATCATAAGACATTGTCGTCGATTTGGCATCACTACAACCGGCAAGGAGAATGAGGGAAAAGGCTAGTATGATTAATCGTTTCACTTTTCTCACGACCTTTCTTCATTTATGCGCTTTCGCTTATTGTTCACAATTTTACAAATTATATGTAACATGTTTTATGAGAGGTCGCTTTTTTGACATCGAATTGATAAAATATACAAGATATATTAAAAAATGGGGGAATTTGTTCGTGACGATACGGAACTGGGTAAAGTTTGCTTTTTGGGCATTAGTAATCGGTGGTTTAGTTAATGCAGTTGCCTCGTTAATTATTCGTTGGGACTTTTACCAGCCATACTTAGCGAACGGAGAAATCACGGAATTTCTTGCTGCAGTAGTTTGGAATATCGTATTAGGGATGACGATGAGTGTAATGGCACAAGCAGGATTTTTCGCTTATTTGACATTACATCAAGTCGGGGTCAATATATTTAGATCGTTAACACTTTGGAATTGGATTCAAGTCTTATTAATAATTATCGTCTTGATCGATATTATTGTTTTCCGTTTCGCACCAGGAGCAAATGCAGCGGGAGACTGGATCTTTTATGGTTTCTTACTTGCAGTGCTGATAGTTGCGGCGATATGGACAGCAATTAAAAAAATCAAAATGACTCAAAAGCCGCATGTGCTGATTTCAACATTGTTTTTCATGATTGTTATTACATCTTTGGAATGGATCATTGCTTTAATGGGAAGACAAGATAATATTGATGTATATGTCGCACTATTATTATTCCCATTAGTAGCCGTTAATGCATACCAAATTTTAATGCTGCCAAAATACAATGCACAATCAGAAGAAGATCGAAAACGGTTGGAAGAGCGCCGTAAAGCAAGAAAAGAAACAGCCAAAACTGCAAAAGCGTAAAAAAAGGGCGGTCACAGAAATGAAAAATTTCGTGTCAGCCCTTTTTTAGTTATATAGTAGATTCTTCAACTTAAGGATAACGCTTTGTAGAAATTTCATAGCCAAATATATTTTGCTCAATAGATATAAATTTATGCGTCTTAATAAATTTATTGATTTCTTCAAATGAAACTTCCTTATCTCGGTGTAGAGGAATGCTAACAAATGAACCTTCAGGAATTTTACTTTCTTCTATAGGAAACGTATATGTCGGAGCAACGATATTAATTCCCAGCTCATGTAAAGCAGTTTGCATGGAAGTATCGACTTTATAATCGGCGGTTGCAAACCAGAGCGGTTTTTTGTAAAACGTTTTTTCATAGATTGCAATTTCTTTTTTTAATAGATTCTTATCCTCGTATTGATCACTATTAGAACCAAGCAATCCGACACGAATATTTTTTTCCCTCAGCATCTTTACCAAATCTGGACTTCGTAGCAACCAGTCGCTATCAGCCAATATAAGCGGGTATGGTTCACGAAGATTTGTAATCCAGTCTTCAAAACCTTTGTGGGAATAACTTAACTCAATGATTAAGCTTTGCCCAAGCTGACCTTTTGTGATGACTGCAGGGGCTTCTGTTAATTGAAATACAGGGGAAATACTATTTTTATCATCAAAATAGATAAAAACTAAAAATAAGCATAAAACCAGTGATACCAAAGTTTTGTACATGTTTTACTACCCACTTTCAATTAGTATTAAACGTGTTTATATAAAAAACTTATGAAAAAGTGTTGACGGATATAACAAGGGGGTGATACTATAAGTAGGTCGCCAAGAGATGACGCGACAAACGAAACAAAATGAACCTTGAAAACTGAACAAGCAACGTTAATGAAACAAGCTTCTTAAATGAAGCAAACAATAGATTTCAACTTCTAACGAAGTTGGATCGCTAGCAAAGCAAATGAGCTTTCAAACTACTTTTATGGAGAGTTTGATCCTGGCTCAGGACGAACGCTGGCGGCGTGCCTAATACATGCAAGTCGAGCGGAAATTTTATTGGTGCTTGCACCTTTAAAATTTTAGCGGCGGACGGGTGAGTAACACGTGGGTAACCTACCTTATAGATTGGGATAACTCCGGGAAACCGGGGCTAATACCGAATAATACTTTTTAACACATGTTTGAAAGTTGAAAGACGGTTTCGGCTGTCACTATAAGATGGACCCGCGGCGCATTAGCTAGTTGGTGAGGTAACGGCTCACCAAGGCAACGATGCGTAGCCGACCTGAGAGGGTGATCGGCCACACTGGGACTGAGACACGGCCCAGACTCCTACGGGAGGCAGCAGTAGGGAATCTTCCACAATGGACGAAAGTCTGATGGAGCAACGCCGCGTGAGTGAAGAAGGATTTCGGTTCGTAAAACTCTGTTGCAAGGGAAGAACAAGTAGCGTAGTAACTGGCGCTACCTTGACGGTACCTTGTTAGAAAGCCACGGCTAACTACGTGCCAGCAGCCGCGGTAATACGTAGGTGGCAAGCGTTGTCCGGAATTATTGGGCGTAAAGCGCGCGCAGGTGGTTCCTTAAGTCTGATGTGAAAGCCCCCGGCTCAACCGGGGAGGGTCATTGGAAACTGGGGAACTTGAGTGCAGAAGAGGATAGTGGAATTCCAAGTGTAGCGGTGAAATGCGTAGAGATTTGGAGGAACACCAGTGGCGAAGGCGACTGTCTGGTCTGTAACTGACACTGAGGCGCGAAAGCGTGGGGAGCAAACAGGATTAGATACCCTGGTAGTCCACGCCGTAAACGATGAGTGCTAAGTGTTGGGGGGTTTCCGCCCCTCAGTGCTGCAGCTAACGCATTAAGCACTCCGCCTGGGGAGTACGGTCGCAAGACTGAAACTCAAAGGAATTGACGGGGGCCCGCACAAGCGGTGGAGCATGTGGTTTAATTCGAAGCAACGCGAAGAACCTTACCAGGTCTTGACATCCCGGTGACCACTATGGAGACATAGTTTCCCCTTCGGGGGCAACGGTGACAGGTGGTGCATGGTTGTCGTCAGCTCGTGTCGTGAGATGTTGGGTTAAGTCCCGCAACGAGCGCAACCCTTATTCTTAGTTGCCATCATTCAGTTGGGCACTCTAAGGAGACTGCCGGTGATAAACCGGAGGAAGGTGGGGATGACGTCAAATCATCATGCCCCTTATGACCTGGGCTACACACGTGCTACAATGGACGGTACAAACGGTTGCCAACCCGCGAGGGGGAGCTAATCCGATAAAACCGTTCTCAGTTCGGATTGTAGGCTGCAACTCGCCTACATGAAGCCGGAATCGCTAGTAATCGCGGATCAGCATGCCGCGGTGAATACGTTCCCGGGCCTTGTACACACCGCCCGTCACACCACGAGAGTTTGTAACACCCGAAGTCGGTGAGGTAACCTTTATGGAGCCAGCCGCCGAAGGTGGGATAGATGATTGGGGTGAAGTCGTAACAAGGTAGCCGTATCGGAAGGTGCGGCTGGATCACCTCCTTTCTAAGGATTTTTCGGAATCATTCCCTTGGGGAATGAAACATTAACGTTTGCTGTTCAGTTTTGAAGGTTCATTCTTAAATGAATGAAATACTTCAAAACCTTGCTCCTGACGCTTGCGCTTTCGTCGCAAAGCTGCATGAAGCAAAATCAGTGAAGCTTTGTCACGATGTGATTGAAGTCAGCTGCTTCGTTCTTTGAAAACTGGATAAAACGACATTGAAAGCAATAAATCAAATTTCTATTTTATAGATTTTTAAACAAGTCAAGCAATTGACGTGTAAACTTAAATCTTGGACAAGTTCCAAGTGTTAACTTTTGGTTAAGTTAATAAGGGCGCACGGTGGATGCCTTGGCACTAGGAGTCGATGAAGGACGGCACTAACACCGATATGCCTCGGGGAGCTGTAAGTAAGCTTTGATCCGGGGATTTCCGAATGGGGGAACCCACTATCTTTAATCGGATAGTATCTTCACGTGAATTCATAGCGTGTTGAAGACAGACGCAGAGAACTGAAACATCTAAGTACCTGCAGGAACAGAAAGAAAATTCGATTCCCTGAGTAGCGGCGAGCGAAACGGGAAGAGCCCAAACCAAAGAGCTTGCTCTTTGGGGTTGTAGGACACTCTATACGGAGTTACAAAAGAATGAATTAGACGAAGCGACTTGGAAAGGTCCGCGAAACGAGGTAAAAGCCCTGTAGTCAAAAGTTCATTCCCTCCAGAGTGTATCCTGAGTACGGCGGAACACGTGAAATTCCGTCGGAATCCGGGAGGACCATCTCCCAAGGCTAAATACTACCTAGTGACCGATAGTGAACCAGTACCGTGAGGGAAAGGTGAAAAGCACCCCGGAAGGGGAGTGAAATAGATCCTGAAACCGTGTGCCTACAAGTAGTTAGAGCCCGTTAATGGGTGATAGCGTGCCTTTTGTAGAATGAACCGGCGAGTTACGATTACGTGCGAGGTTAAGTTGAGAAGACGGAGCCGCAGCGAAAGCGAGTCTGAATAGGGCGAATTAGTACGTGGTCGTAGACCCGAAACCAGGTGATCTACCCATGTCCAGGGTGAAGGTGAGGTAACACTCACTGGAGGCCCGAACCCACGCACGTTGAAAAGTGCGGGGATGAGGTGTGGGTAGCGGAGAAATTCCAATCGAACCTGGAGATAGCTGGTTCTCTCCGAAATAGCTTTAGGGCTAGCCTCGTGATTGAGAATACCGGAGGTAGAGCACTGTTTGGACTAGGGGGGCATCTCGCTTTACCGAATTCAGACAAACTCCGAATGCCGGATATTTATACACGGGAGTCAGACTGCGAGTGATAAGATCCGTAGTCAAGAGGGAAACAGCCCAGACCACCAGCTAAGGTCCCCAAGTAATCGTTAAGTGGAAAAGGATGTGGCGTTGCTTAGACAACCAGGATGTTGGCTTAGAAGCAGCCATCATTTAAAGAGTGCGTAATAGCTCACTGGTCGAGTGACGCTGCGCCGAAAATGTATCGGGGCTAAACGATTCACCGAAGCTGTGGATGCATACTTTGAGTATGCGTGGTAGGAGAGCGTTCTAACAGCGTTGAAGTCAGACCGGAAGGACTGGTGGAGCGGTTAGAAGTGAGAATGCCGGTATGAGTAGCGAAACATGGGTGAGAATCCCATGCACCGTATGACTAAGGTTTCCTGAGGAAGGCTCGTCCGCTCAGGGTTAGTCGGGACCTAAGCCGAGGCCGATAGGCGTAGGCGATGGACAACAGGTTGATATTCCTGTACCACCTCCTCACCGTTTGAGAAATGGGGGGACGCAGTAGGATAGGGTAAGCACGCCGTTGGTTGCGCGTGTTCAAGCAGTAAGGCGTGTATGTAGGCAAATCCGCATACTATAACGTTGAGCTGTGATGACGAGCTCGTATGAGCGAAGTTCCTGATTTCACACTGCCAAGAAAAGCCTCTATCGAGGTGAGAGGTGCCCGTACCGCAAACCGACACAGGTAGTCGAGGAGAGAATCCTAAGGTGTGCGAGAGAACTCTCGTTAAGGAACTCGGCAAAATGACCCCGTAACTTCGGGAGAAGGGGTGCTTCTTTGGGTGCATAGCCTAGAGAAGCCGCAGTGAATAGGCCCAGGCGACTGTTTAGCAAAAACACAGGTCTCTGCAAAACCGTAAGGTGACGTATAGGGGCTGACGCCTGCCCGGTGCTGGAAGGTTAAGAGGAGCGGTTAGCGCAAGCGAAGCTGTGAATTGAAGCCCCAGTAAACGGCGGCCGTAACTATAACGGTCCTAAGGTAGCGAAATTCCTTGTCGGGTAAGTTCCGACCCGCACGAAAGGCGTAACGATCTGGGCACTGTCTCAACGAGAGACTCGGTGAAATTATAGTACCTGTGAAGATGCAGGTTACCCGCGACAGGACGGAAAGACCCCGTGGAGCTTTACTGTAGCCTGATATTGAATTTTGGTACAACTTGTACAGGATAGGTAGGAGCCAGAGATCTCGGAGCGCCAGCTTCGAAGGAGGCGTCGGTGGGATACTACCCTGGTTGTATTGAACTTCTAACCCATGCCCCTTAGCGGGGTAGGAGACAGTGTCAGGCGGACAGTTTGACTGGGGCGGTCGCCTCCTAAAGAGTAACGGAGGCGCCCAAAGGTTCCCTCAGAATGGTTGGAAATCATTCGTAGAGTGTAAAGGCATAAGGGAGCTTGACTGCGAGACCTACAAGTCGAGCAGGGTCGAAAGACGGGCTTAGTGATCCGGTGGTTCCGCATGGAAGGGCCATCGCTCAACGGATAAAAGCTACCCCGGGGATAACAGGCTTATCTCCCCCAAGAGTCCACATCGACGGGGAGGTTTGGCACCTCGATGTCGGCTCATCGCATCCTGGGGCTGTAGTCGGTCCCAAGGGTTGGGCTGTTCGCCCATTAAAGCGGTACGCGAGCTGGGTTCAGAACGTCGTGAGACAGTTCGGTCCCTATCCGTCGTGGGCGTAGGAAATTTGAGAGGAGCTGTCCTTAGTACGAGAGGACCGGGATGGACATACCGCTGGTGTACCAGTTGTCTTGCCAAAGGCATCGCTGGGTAGCTATGTATGGACGGGATAAGTGCTGAAAGCATCTAAGCATGAAGCCCCCCTCAAGATGAGATTTCCCATTACGCAAGTAAGTAAGACCCCTGAAAGACGATCAGGTAGATAGGTTCGAGGTGGAAGTGCGGCGACGCATGCAGCTGACGAATACTAATCGGTCGAGGACTTAACCACATTTTATTGCACAAATTCAATGAAACGTTTATCCAGTTTTGAAAGAATGAAAATTCTTTTACATAGGCTTTTTAAAGCCCACTATAGTGAAGTGATGATGGCAAAGAGGTCACACCCGTTCCCATACCGAACACGGAAGTTAAGCTCTTTAGCGCCGATGGTAGTTGGGGGCTTCCCCCTGTGAGAGTAGGACGTCGCTTCGCTCAAAAAGTCGCTGCTGATTTAGTCAGTAGTGGCTTTTTTATATTATTGAAGATTATATATATGCTACTATACAATATAAAGAGTAAACTCATAACACAATAAACCAAAGATGGAGTCTTAAATAATGACTGCCTTCTTTGGTTTTTCTTATATTTGAATGAAATTAATTTGCATGCCTTAAACGAGGATTGCTTTAGTAGTTGACCATTAAAGCAGAAAGAAATACGATTAATGAATGTAAAATGTCTTACAAGGCAAAACATTGGAGGAAGCAACATGACAGCACCATTTTTAACAGTAGTGGACTTACGATTAATTGAGCAACAAGTAAATAAAATATTGAAGGCAAAACTGGCATCAAATGATAAGAAAATTGTAGCGGCTGTACGGGAGCTGGCAATTACAGAGCTAAGAGAAAAACTGACGCATGTAAATGAAGATATTATCAAAGAAGTGGAAACGGTTGAGGATACCGTCGGGGCAGATCTATTTTTCCAAAGCTTAAAGTCATATACTATTCCGTTTAAATCAATTTCCGAGCAAGGATTGCAAAAGCTATTTAAAAAGGATAAAAAGCTGAAGTTGCCTAAACTAGAAGTGATTGATTGGCAAGCAATAAGTTATCTGTCATGGGTTGATAAGGGGACAAACCGCCAATATATTGTACTGGAAAAGGAAGGTCAATATACGGCATTGCGTGGAGTTGTAGATGCCCACAATCCTATTAAAGGTGTCTGTTCGATTTGTAATCAGCACAGTTCAGTTCATTTGTTTACAGCTACAGTAAAGGGCAATAGTGATAATTATACATCTTACAGCAACTACATTTGTGATGATTCACAACTATGTAATCAAAAGGTCAGTGATTATGAAAAACTTCAGGATTTTGTGGCCCGTAATTTAATATGAAAATAAAGTCATCATTATTGATGGCTTTTTATTTTGAAACTTTTCCCTTTTCTAACCGTAAAGGAAATTAAGAATCAAATTGGGGAGGATTGAGCCATGAGAAAAATTGCTTATAGTTTAGCTGTTGTGTTATTGCTGTCAGCCTGTAATAGTGAAAGTACAGATAAGCCAACAGCAGAAAATCAAACGAAGCAGGAGGTTGTGCATATGGAAGAAGCGCTATTAGGAAAGTGGCAAGGGATGATTGAAATTCCGCAGTCTCCACTTGAGATTATTTTAAATTTGGAAGAGTCGAGCGGAAGTATTTCCGTACCAGCACAAGGAATCAGTGATTTTGCATTTGAATCAATTAAGTATAATGAGTCGGAGGTGGCAATCACCATTAATTTGGCCGGATCACTAATTAAAATTGCCGGGACGCTTAAGAATGAAGTAATGGAAGGAACGTTTACGCAAAACGGCCAATCCTTTCCTATTATGTTAAAGCCTTATACAGAAACACCTGTTATGTATAAGGAGCTATTGATTCCTGTTTCCGGCGGAGAGCTTAAAGCAGCGTTGGAAATGCCTGATAAAGCTACGGGAGAACTTGTTATCATCCATGCAGGGTCAGGTCCTACAAATAAAGACGGCAATACAGTAGGTGCTGGTTCGAATAATAGCTTAAAGATGATTGCAGAAAGCTTAGCGGAGGTAGGGATTGCTTCCATTCGTTTCGATAAGCGTGGAGTCGGTGATAATACGGCACTAATTAAAAAAGAAGAGGATTTGACATTCGATGTATATGTAGAGGATGTAAAATCCATTGTAGATTATGCTGAAAAGGATGACCGCTTTAATGAAATTCATTTATTAGGGCACAGTGAAGGTGCATTAATAATGACCATTGCTGCCCAGCAAAATGACGTAGCCTCTCTAATTTCGGTTGCAGGTATCGGCAGACCGGCAGATGAGGTTTTGATGGAACAATTGTCAGCAAGCCTAACCCCGAATCTACTGGCGGAATCGGAAAAAATACTGCAGCAATTAAAAGCGGGTAAAGAGGTGGAAACAGTGCCTGCACAGCTTCAATCATTATTTAGACCATCTGTTCAGCCATATATGATTTCATGGCTTAAATACGATCCCCAGCACGAAATAGGGAATGTTGATGTTCCGGTTATTATTCTTCAAGGGAGAAAAGATATTCAAGTAACCGAAACAGATGCAGAAAACTTATATGCAGCAAATGATCAGGCGATAATACATTATTTCAGTAAGATGAATCATGTGTTAAAAGAAATAGAAGGCGACCGAGAACAAAATATTGCGAGCTATTCCAATCCCGATTTACCACTCGCAAATGGCTTAATCGATGAAATTGTCGAGTTTATAAAGCGGTATTAGAAAACAATAAGTCATTATAATGAGGCATTTCTAATAGAAGAAAAGCATTATAAATAAAATGTTCAAATTATTTCAAAAAACTACTTGTATAAATTTTAAACGTTGCTATAATAATAAATGTACGAAAGATGGCTTGTACATCACTGTATAATAGTAGCGTTCCGAAGTAGCTCAGTTGGTAGAGCATCCGGCTGTTAACCGGCAGGTCGCAGGTTCGAGTCCTGCCTTCGGAGCCATTTTTTTTGCCTTTTTATTATTATAAAATAATCAATAAAACTTTTTTAAAAAAAGTTTTTAAAAAAGGCTTGCACTATATAAAGATTGATGATATTATAAATCTTGTCTTAAAGAGAACAACTTATATAACGGCCCGTTGGTCAAGTGGTTAAGACACCGCCCTTTCACGGCGGTAACACGGGTTCGAATCCCGTACGGGTCACCATTTAAGGCTTCATAAAAAAATAAAGCAGTAACACTTGTTATGTATGGAGGATTAGCTCAGCTGGGAGAGCACCTGCCTTACAAGCAGGGGGTCGGCGGTTCGAGCCCGTCATCCTCCACCATTCAACTTTAACAGTGTTGCATCATTTGTCGGAGGGGTAGCGAAGTGGCTAAACGCGGCGGACTGTAAATCCGCTCCTTAGGGTTCGGCGGTTCGAATCCGTCCCCCTCCACCATCTATAAAATGTTTGGGGTATAGCCAAGCGGTAAGGCAACGGATTTTGATTCCGTCATGCCCTGGTTCGAATCCAGGTACCCCAGCCATTTTTTTTATTTTTTATGAGCCATTAGCTCAGTTGGTAGAGCATCTGACTTTTAATCAGAGGGTCGAAGGTTCGAGTCCTTCATGGCTCACTTTTATTTTATAAACTTAGAAGTGTACTTAAATATCAAAAATAACAATCCTTTACTTATTTATAAGTAAAGGATTTTTTGCATTTAAAGAGGGAAAATCGTTTAGTTACTCGAAATTCTATAGGAGGATGAGCCGAGAATAGAATAGAACAGAAAAGAAAGAATAAACGACAACATGTTAGGGGATGCAGAAATGATGAATCAGAAAATTTCAATCGTAGGGGTACCATGTGACTATGGACAACAACGCCGTGGGGTAGATATGGGCCCGAGTGCCATCCGATATGCAGGTGTGCAGCAGCGTTTGGCCAATCTTGGCTATGAAGTGGAAGATGAAGGAAATATTCAAGTTATTGAAGGGGATGCAGCTGTATCAAAAGATGAAAAGCTGCTTAATCTTGAAGAAGTAATTAAGGTCAATACAGCACTTGCCGAAAAAGTGTATAACGTTGTAAAAAAGGATTACATACCGCTTGTTTTAGGGGGCGATCACAGTATTGCAATTGGTACATTGGCGGGCTTATCGATGAAATATAAAAATCTGGGTGTCATCTGGTTTGATGCCCATGCAGATTTAAATACACCGGAAACAACGCCGTCAGGAAATATTCATGGAATGCCATTAGCAACAAGTATCGGGCTAGGACATGAAAGGCTGACGTCAATTTTACATGCAGATCCTAAAATCAAAGCCGAAAACATAGTTATAATTGGCGGACGTTCCATCGATGAAGGGGAACGGGAGCTAATTAAAGCGCGGGGGATTAAAATATACACAATGCACGAAATCGATCGCCTTGGAATGACATATGTAATGGAAGAAACTCTAAAATATTTTAAGCAGCTGCAAATAGACGGGCTTCATTTATCACTTGATTTGGACGCGTTAGATCCTCTATATACTCCTGGTGTAGGGACACCTGTAGCAGGTGGAATCACTTATCGGGAAAGTCATTTGGCGATGGAAATGATTCAGGAATCCGGACTGATGACATCGGCGGAGTTTGTAGAAGTAAATCCTATATTGGATGAGCGAAATAAAACAGCAGAGCTGGCAGTTGCATTAATCGGCTCTTTATTTGGCGAAACTTTAGTATGATTATTACGAAAAAATTCGATTGGTCGTTACGAAGTTTGTTATAATAAAGGCACATATTTATGGGTGGAAAAAAATTTTTAGAGAAAATGAAACCTTTTAAAAAGCAATCCGTATATATAGAACAGCTGAAAAGGTGGAGAGGAAAGACAAATGGATGCGTTAGTTAATAAAAGAATAAAGCAAGTGCTTAAAGGTGACCAAAACGCATATGCCGACATCGTTAACCTCTACCAGCACAAGCTGTATCAAGTGTGCTATCGAATGCTTGGAAATAAACAGGAAGCAGAAGATATCGCACAAGAGGCATTCATACGTGCCTATATTAATTTACATTCGTATGATCAAAATCGAAAATTTTCAACATGGCTTTACCGAATCGGAACAAATCTCTGCATTGACCGTATTCGTAAAAAGAAGCCCGATTATTATTTAGATGCGGAAGTAGCCGGTACAGAGGGACTGGATATGTATTCTCAAATTGCCGCAGATGAGCAGTTGCCGGAAGAGGCTGTTGAGCAGATGGAACTTCAGGACCGAATACAGTATGAAATCAGCCGCCTTCCCGATAAGTATCGATCGGTCATTGTATTAAAATATATTGAAGAGCTGTCCCTTCAGGAAATAAGCGAAATTTTGGATATGCCTTTAGGTACAGTTAAAACCCGTATTCACCGTGGCCGTGAAGCGTTAAGAAAGCAGTTAAACAATTTGTAGGAGGAAGATACGCATGAAAACGTGTGCATCAGAATTCGTGGATTATATGCACGAATATTTAGATGGTGATATTAGTCGTGAGCATGAACAAATATTGAAGCAGCATTTACAAACATGCCCTGATTGCCAACAACATATGCATGAATTAAGTGACACGGTTGCGTTTATCAAGAGTGCAGCACATATTACTGCCCCTCCGAGCTTTGAGGATCAAGTGATAAGTCGTTTACCGAAACGCAAAAGTTCTGCCGGCATTAAACGTTGGTTCCGTCAGCATCCTGTACTTGTAGCTGCAGCAGTATTCTTTTTATGTATGAGCGCTACATTGCTGGGCAGTTTCCCGAATGATGATCATTTCTATGTGACGAAACAGCCTAATTTAGTTGTTGAAGGACAGACGGTAACAGTACCGGTCGGTGAAGTTGTAAAAGGTGACATCGTTGTGAAAAATGGAGACATTATTGTCGAAGGGGAAGTAGACGGCAATATTACGGTTATCAATGGCAACTACATGGCATCTACGGCAGTCGTTACAGGGCAAGTAGAGGAAATCGATGAAATGTTCGAATGGCTTTGGTACAAAATTAAAGACGGCTTCAATAAAACAATCGCTGTTTTTGAAAAGTAATAATGTGCAATTATTATTACCGCAAATACAATAAGAAATAATATTTTCTAAATAAATCGGAACTTTTTTTAAAAAAAAGCCGTTCTAGTATAGAAAGGAAAAGTCTACTCGTTCGGGTAGACTTTTTTCTGTTTGGAAAGTTAATCACTGACAGAATTGTGCTAT
The DNA here is from genome assembly GCF_038007305.1 of Solibacillus sp. FSL W7-1436. NCBI lineage: Bacteria > Bacillati > Bacillota > Bacilli > Caryophanales > Caryophanaceae > Solibacillus > Solibacillus sp. FSL W7-1436. The sequence goes on along the minus strand of NZ_JBBOWV010000001.1, from coordinate 1,208,167 downwards.
ACTAAAATCAAGATGGAATAGCAAGTAAAGGTGGGGGATGCCACATGCAAATAATTGAGCAATTTACAGACATTGCTGCTGTAGATATGATTTTTAAAGTACTGGACGTACTGCTCGTATGGTACGTAGTTTATAAAGCATTGACCCTCATTAAAGGAACGAAAGCCGTTCAATTATTGAAAGGGTTATTAATTGTGGTGTTAGCGAAATTTGCTACCTACGTTTTCGGTTTGGACACCCTCGACTGGTTGCTGCAAGAAGTAATTGACTGGGGTTTCTTAGCTATTATTATTATATTCCAGCCGGAAATTCGCCGAGCACTTGAGCAAATAGGACGAGGCAAGATTTTCCAGCGAACGAATAACCAGCAGGAAGATGAACAGACACGCTTAGTCGAAGCGATGAAAAAGTCTGTAAGTTATATGGCAAAACGCCGAATTGGAGCACTTATTTCGATTGAAAAAGATACAGGATTAAATGAATATGTAGAAACGGGCATTAAGATGGATGCCGCCATTTCTTCTGAATTAATGATTAATATTTTCATCCCAAATACACCGTTACATGACGGGGCCGTAATTATACAGAAAAACCAAATAGCCGCTTCGGCATGTTACTTGCCTTTGTCAGAAAGTGCATTTATATCCAAAGAACTTGGTACTCGTCACCGGGCAGCACTTGGGTTAAGTGAAGTGACAGATGCAATTACTGTTGTTGTATCAGAAGAAACAGGTGCGATTAGTATAACAGCTAACGGTAATTTACACCGTAATCTCACTATTACAGAATTTGAAGAATTACTGCGTAAATTGTGGTTTGGCCCTGAGCAAGATTCTAACTTAGCATCTAAGTGGACTTGGGGAGGGAAAAAGAATGGATAAAATATTTGATAGCTCATGGATGCTCCGTTTAACCGCTTTGTTTTTAGCGGTAGCCCTCTTCCTGTATATTCAAACAGAAGAAAAACGAGAAACGGACTCGGGTCCATCCAATGAAACAGATGTCATCACAAATGTACCATTGGAAGTGTACTATGATTCTGATAACCTATTTGTTACAGGGCTCCCTGAAACGGTCGATGTGAAAATTTCAGGACCGAAACAAATTGTAATGAAAACAAAGCTTGAAAAAGATTTCAAACTCTTTGTCGATTTAAACTCATTGTTAATTGGGGAACATAGCGTTACAATACATCAAGAAAACTTTTCCGAAAAACTGGATGTGTCAATTGAGCCTAGAATTATTAATATAACGATTGAGGAAAAGGTTACAGAACAGTTTCGTGTAGAGCCGGAAATGAATAACCGCCTTTTAGCTGAAAACTTCATACTGGACGAGATGACGGCAGAACCGTCGAAAGTAGCAGTAACAGGAGCGAAGAGCGTCATTGATAACATAAGTTATGTAAAGGCGACAGTTTCAGGCGAGAAAGATTTGAATGAATCATTTGAGCAGGAAGCGACTGTAAAGGTACTCGACCGTGATTTGAATAAGCTCGATGTCAGCATTAATCCGGATAAGGTCAATGTAAAAGTAGAAATAAATGAATATAGTAAAGAAGTCCCGATTAAAATCAATGAAATTGGGGAACCAGTAGAGGGGCTTACAATTGACAATATATCCCTGGAAAAATCTGACATAACGGTATATGGTTCGAAATCTGTAGTGGATTCATTAAAAGAAGTTGTTGTAGACGTCGATGTTTCAAAAATAAAAAAATCCGGTCCGTACGAATTTAAAATCGAGCTTCCGACAGGAGCTACCAAGTTATCACAAGATAAACTAACGGTACGCGCAAATGTGAGCGGTGAGCCGGTTCGTGAACAGGAAAAAGATAGTGAAGCAGATAATGATTCTAACAATGAAGATACAGATGGAAACTAACTATCAATAAATAGTAATCCACTTTAGGTGGTAAATTTAAAAACGTATGGTATTTCAAGCGTTGAAGGAGAGAGAAAGTAAATGGGTAAATATTTCGGAACAGATGGCGTTCGCGGTGTCGCAAATAGTGAACTAACACCAGAGTTGGCATTTAAACTAGGCCGTATTGGCGGCTACGTGCTGACGAAGGATGCTAAAGATCGCCCGAAAGTATTAATTGGACGCGATACACGTATTTCTGGGGAGATGCTTGAAGGTGCACTTGTTGCAGGTCTTCTTTCAATTGGAGCAGAAGTTATGCGTTTAGGTGTAATTAGTACACCGGGTGTTGCGTATCTTACACGTGTCATGAATGCTGAAGCAGGTGTCATGATTTCAGCATCTCATAATCCTGTCGCAGATAACGGCATCAAATTTTTCGGTCCGGACGGCTTTAAATTAACGGATGCACAAGAAGAAGAAATTGAACGTATTCTTGATGCAGAAGAAGATACATTACCACGCCCAGTAGGTGCTGCTGTTGGTTCAGTAACAGACTACTTTGAAGGTGGACAAAAATATATTTCATACTTAAAACAAACAGTTGAAGAAGATTTTGAAGGATTACATGTGGCATTAGACTGTGCGCATGGTGCAACTTCTTCTTTAGCGACTCATTTATTTGCAGATTTAGAGGCAGATATTTCAACAATGGGCGCTTCACCGGATGGACTGAACATCAATGAAGGTGTCGGTTCAACACATCCTGAAAAATTAGCTGCATTTGTCGCGGAGCGCGGCGCGGATGTCGGTTTAGCATTTGATGGAGATGGCGACCGTTTAATCGCTGTAGATGAAAACGGTACGATTGTTGACGGTGACCAGATTATGTTCATCATCGGAAAATATTTACACGCAAAAGGCCGCTTAAACAAAGGCACGATAGTTTCTACAGTTATGAGTAACATGGGCTTCTACAAAGCGCTTGAAGACAACGAAATGACAAGTGTTCAAACAGCAGTTGGAGACCGCTATGTTGTGGAAGAAATGCGTGCAAATGATTATAACTTAGGTGGCGAGCAATCGGGTCACATCGTATTTTTAGATTACAATACGACAGGCGACGGTTTGCTGACAGGTATTCAGTTAGTGAATATTATGAAGGCAACAGGTAAAAAACTTTCTGAACTTGCGGCGGAAATGACGATTTACCCGCAGAAATTAGTAAACGTGCGTGTAACAGACAAACATGCTGTTACACAAAATGAAAAAGTTGCCGCTGTCATCGCTGAAGTAGAAGCGGAAATGGCAGGAAATGGCCGTGTATTAGTACGCCCTTCAGGTACGGAGCCTTTAGTACGCGTTATGGTGGAAGCAGCTTCTGAAGAGGCTTGCGAAAACTATGTAGCACGCATTGCAGATGTAGTTCGTACAGAAATGGGTTTAGCTGAATAAATTGACTGGACAGCACCGGAAGCAATGGAAACATTGCTTCCGGTGTTTTTATAATGAATTTTCCAATATGCGGGTTAGAAATTCCATAAAAAAGTTCTAATAACATACCGTTCTTCTCATATCACCTCCACTATTCTAATAAAATGAACTCCAGGTTCACTCAAGATGACAAAATAACCTTTTTCCGCTTAAAACCAGTTATAAATTTTACTGTTCTAATGAATACTTAAACTGTTCTACCATTTGTTGAAATCGATTTGAAACTATTAACATTTGCTCTAATAAAGAAACGTGACTCATGTAAATATGTTTCATTTTCAAGAATTATGGGAAACAAAATAAAGTATCCTAATAAGACGAAGGAGTGTTTTACATTGGCTAAAATTGCAACATTAATTACTGACAAGTTTGAAGATGTGGAGTTCACAAGTCCGAAACAGGCACTAGAGGCTGCAGGGCATACAATTGTAACGATCGATAAAGAAGGCAATAAATCGGTTACTGGTAAAAATGGCGAGGCGACAGTTCAGATTGATAAAGGGGTAGCAGAGGCAAACCCGCAGGACTTCGATGCGTTATTTATTCCAGGTGGTTTTTCGCCGGATTTACTGCGTGATGATGAGCGTGTTGTAGCATTTGCAAAGTATTTTATGGATGAGAAGAAACCTGTCTTTGCAATTTGCCATGGACCACAGCTGCTAATTACAGCAAAGTCATTAGAGGGACGCGATGCGACAGGCTATAAATCGATTAAAGTCGATATGGAATATGCAGGGGTAAAATTCCATGATGAAGAAGTATTCGTTTGTCAAAAACAGCTTGTAACAAGCCGCACACCGGATGATTTACCTGCATTTAACCGAGAAATTGTAAATTTATTAGAAGAGAAGGGGCTTTAATCGAGCTCTTTGCATACGATAGAAAATAGTGCATATCCCGTTTTGATGTCATGTGGAGTGAGTCTTGTAAACAGTGGGAATGACAACTACCTGCTATTACAAACTTCTACTTCCAGGTCAAAACGGGATATTTTTTCTTGCGGGGAAAGTTCACATTTGTTATGGGGAATCCTTACTTTTTAAAGGGAAATTTTTTATGTGGAGCGCTTAAAATGATAGAGTAGGATTGACGGTGAAATTGTTTATGTGTATGATGTAAATGCTCAGTAAATGGAAATCGTTGAGCTGCGCAAAAGGAGAGAAAATCGCGCATACAAAATCGGAAAACAATAATAGCGCCAGAACTAAGGAAATCGAGCGGATGCAATCCTTAGTTGACGAGGTGGAGGTTTATCGAAATTTCGGCGGATGCCTCCCGATCGCACATGCCCGGTTGTAACTTTCGTTTTAAAACAGAGAAGCGATTCTTTGGACAGAAAAGCGAAACGGCATACAATTAAAAATAATATTCAGCTACATCACCTTTTTAAAAAAAGAGCTGGAACGTTACCGATGAGTGCAAGCTTTGCTAAACGAGAGCAAACATCACCTTCAGGTCAACCTTTCTAAAGTGCACTAGGCGAAAAAAGGCAGATTTCGTAGTCTGCTTTTGTGTTGCCTAAATGTGCTTGGATGTAGCTATTACATTGGAGGAAACGGATTATGTGTGGAATTGTAGGATATAACGGCGTATTGGACGCTAAAGAAATTTTATTAAAAGGTTTAGAGAAACTGGAATACCGCGGCTATGATTCTGCAGGGATCGCTGTACACAATGAAGAAGGCGTAACAGTTTTCAAAGAAAAAGGACGTATTGCAGATTTACGTAAAGCAGTTGATGGCGATGTGGAAGCAGCTGTAGGAATTGGGCATACACGTTGGGCAACTCACGGTGTACCTAACCGCTTAAATGCTCACCCACATACAAGTGCAACAGGCCGCTATACGCTTGTACACAATGGGGTTATCGAAAACTATCATTTGTTACAAAAAGCATATCTTAAAGGAATTCAGATGAACTCCGATACTGATACGGAAGTTATCGTACAGTTAATCGATTTATTTGCAAAAGAAGGCTTATCTACTTTAGATGCATTCCGTAAAACATTATCATTAGTGCACGGTTCTTATGCATTGGCGCTTTTGGATAATGAAGATGTGGAAACAATTTATGTAGCGAAAAACAAATCACCGTTATTAGTAGGTGTTGGTGAAGACTTCAACGTTATCGCTTCAGACGCAATGGCGATGCTGCAGGTAACTGACCAGTTTATCGAATTGCACGATAAAGAAGTTGTAATCGTACGTAAAGATAAAGTAGAAATCACAACATTAAATGGCCGTGTTGTTGAGCGTGCACCATATACAGCACAATTGGATGCTTCTGATATCGAAAAAGGAACATACCCTCACTATATGTTAAAAGAAATGGATGAGCAGCCTACTGTTATCCGCAAAATTATTCAAGCATATGAACAGGGAGAAGATGTGACGGTTGATGCAGATATTTTAAAAGCATTAGCAGAAGCTGACCGTCTATATATTATTGCGGCAGGAACAAGTTATCATGCCGGTTTGATCGGAAAACAGTATTTCGAAAAAATCGCTGGTATTCCAGTTGAAGTACACATTTCAAGCGAGTTTGGCTATAATATGCCGTTGCTATCGAAAAAACCTTTATTTATCTTCATTTCACAATCAGGTGAAACAGCGGACAGCCGTCAAGTATTAGTAAAAATCAAAGAGCTTGGCTACAAAGCGTTAACTGTAACGAACGTACAAGGCTCAACACTTTCACGTGAATCGGATTACACATTACTATTACATGCCGGTCCGGAAATTGCTGTAGCATCTACAAAAGCTTATGTTGCTCAAGTAGCTGTTTTAGCAGTAGCTGCCTATGCAGTTGCAAAAGAATTAGGAATGGAACTGGACTTTGATTTAAAACAGGAGCTGGCGATCGTTGCAAACGGCATCCAGACAATTATCGACTCTAAAGAAGAAATGGAACAGATTGCCGAAGATTATTTAAAAATCGCACGCAATGCATTCTTCATCGGTCGTAATATGGACTTCTGTGTATCACTTGAAGGTGCATTAAAACTTAAAGAGATCTCATACATTCAGGCAGAAGGTTTTGCCGGTGGTGAGTTAAAACACGGTACAATTGCATTAATCGAAGAAGGTACACCAGTCTTTGCGTTAGCAACACAACAGAGTGTGGCGCTCAACATTCGCGGAAACGTGAAGGAAGTAGTGGCGCGCGGTGCCAATGCATGTATTATTGCAATGGAAGGCATGGAAGAAGAGGGCGACCGTTTAGTCATCCCTTCAGTACATGAACTATTAACACCTCTAGTATCTGTTGTACCATTACAATTAATCAGCTACTATGCTGCACTTCACCGTCGTTGTGACGTTGATAAACCTCGTAACCTGGCAAAATCAGTTACGGTTGAATAGAGTTGAATATATAAACCGTTCGCTGTTGAAAGACAAAAAAGTCGGGAACTAGACAAAAAAGTCGGGAACTGGACAAAAAAGTCGGGAACTGAACAAAAAAGTTGGGAACTGATATATTCAATAAGAAAATTTAATCTAAAGCACGACCCAGGTTTTTATGGGGTCGTGCTCTTTTATGTTTATCTGTATTTACAGATAATTAAAGGGGGTTGACACCATTAAAGGTGCTTACGCCTTGTGGAGTCTGTCAAGAACGGTTGTTTTACTGGGATTTCCAAGTGAAATGTGCCATTTCAAATGATACATAAGCAATCATTTTTAAAACATTAAACGAACTACAACCTTACCATTGGACAGATACATATTACGAAGAAATGACTGAACAGTGGCAAAAAATATAGTTCCCAAACATCGCTTGGTTAAGCAGGAATTCTGCATTCAGTTTTTTCATTCGAATCAAATTTTCTTACGTTATAGTCCTGAAGAGACCACTTGCCTAAGGTTGACTCATCTTTTTTTACTGTTACCGTAAAAATATCAAGTGGATTATGTGTTCCTGTATAGGTCAATCCGTCTAACTTAACTTCGAATAACCAAGAACCTGAATGATCTAGCTTTTTAATTTCTACTACTCTTAAGCACATGAAACCAATTTCATTGGTAGTTCCATAGTGTTTTTCAACCGCTGAATACATTTGAGGTTGTAGTAAGTCAATAACTGCATCTTCCATTATATTTTCTCTAGTAGGAGGTGTACTGGTTGGTAAATTTTCTTGGGCTTGGATGTCCATTATAAGTATAAGCATTGTTAAAGGCACAAGTAGAAATAATTTTCTCATAACTCATTCATCCTTCACTTTTCTTGTTATCTTTCACTAAAGGAGAATAACTAATACAAAATTTTTTTATATTTAGTACGACCTTAATGGCTTTTACTTAATTAAATTCCCAAACGACGCTTTGGGTGCATTATGGAATTCAATTACAGCAGCGTTTTACTTGAATAAGAATTGTTGTAACTAAACTGGACAAAATAAAACTAAATAATATTTAGGGTGATGAAGTTGAATAAAATTTTTCCTCTTTTCTTATATTTATTAAGTTTCTTAATTTTGGGAATAAATGATGGACATGTTTCTGGGAATACAAACGATATTCCTCCACCTTTTGAGGAAATATATCCTGAAATAGGGTACAAATCGGTAGATGCAGCAGTAGACGATTTTGAACAACATTTTAATCAAGAGCTTATGTTACCAATAAGAGTACCACCAATTAGCTTTACGCATTACTGGGGCAGGTTTAGTGATTTAGATGGCGAAGCAAATGACACTCTTGAGGTTACATTTATAAGTGAACATTTTCCTAATAATCACTTTAAGATTGATGTGCGACCTATTCAACATAAAATCCCGTTTGAAAAGTATAAATCTAAAGAGATTAAATTAAAAAATGGGAATAATGCAATATATACTGGAGATTTATTCCTTGGTTTTAAATTGTTGATATTCGAAACAGATCATTGGCAATATGTGTTTAGTGTTGATGAAGATGTTTCCGATGAAGTAACACCTGAAATACTCGTCCAAATAGCAAATTCGATTGATTCTAAATAATCCTTATTTACCTAACGCTTTAGTGAAACAAGTATTTATAACGTATACAAAACAAATCTTAATAACTCCCAAATGACACTTTTGGGAAGGATTTTGAACCTATATAGTGTAATATAGATATATACAATTATTGGAAGGGGGATATTGGTGAAAAAGAAATTAAGTTTATTTTCACTATCAGCAGTATTGGCTTGTGGTATTTTTACATTTTCAAATAGTGCTTATGCAGTTACACATTTGAAAGAATTAAAAGACGACTATTATTCTACGGAGGTTCAAACTCTAACAGTTTTAGATTCCCAAGGTGTTTCCTACTTAACTACGGAAGAAGATTTACACACACCTTCTGGATTACCTATTTATAAAACTGAAGTATATTATGCCAACTTAGATGAATTAAGACAACAACCTGAGTTATTCGAATTTAAAAAAGATGTTGAAGGGCATTTGTATAAAGGTACTCTAGAATTATATCAAACTGAAATAGAAGACGACGGTAGCTGGAAAGCTATGTATAGCGGGGTAATTTCTAGAGTCGAATCGTCTAATGAATAACAGTTCCAATTTATACAAGTTGTATTCAAATAACGTTCCCAAATGAAAGTTTGGGGATACACAAAAAAAGCAGGAATGTTGTTAAATCAACGTTTCTGCTTTTACTATTGGTACATTGCTTATGCATAGTTATATGCATTTATATAAAATTCCCTTTTGGCCACGGTTTAAGCATGTTTTTGGGGACGCTGCGTCATTGACTTTCTTGCATAAAATCATGCATATCCCTATTGTTGCAAATCCACATTGTTTTTCATATTTTTCTTCCATCAACTGAACCTGTTAAGAAGAGTTTTTTATTTATGCCAAATTAACATGACCCTAATTCTCAACTTTTGGTCATGTTTTTCTTTTAAATTGACCGAAGATCATGAATGAGAAAGTTCTTATCTTTCCAACAATTGGGCGTATATAAAAATTCGAGTGAAGACCATTTATCTTGTAAATATCGGCCCTTTGAGAATGCCAACAATTCTTTTTTATGAATGGTTAACTTAACGTGGTCGTTAAGCTTTCCGAATAGTTCATATTTTAAGTCGCTTGTCATTGGGCAGTAGAAGATAGGTTTCGGATTTCCCATACCGAATGGCTCTAATGCAGCTAAATCATTGAATAACATCTGAGGGAATTTTTTTATATCCATTTGATTAATATATTGGATGATGGGTTGTTTTATAGGTTCATTTTCAACTACTAATTGAATCGCTCTTCTGAATGATTCGATTTTATCCATTTCAATAGTCAATCCTGCCGCACCTTCGTGACCACCATATTTTACTAAAAACTCCGAACAACTTTTAATTGGTTGAATAATTGAGAAATCCGTTCCTTGCACCGTTCTTGCTGAGCCTGTTCCTGATTGAGTAATAACGATGGCGGGTTTTTGAAAATTCTCTGTGATTCTTGCTGCAATGATTCCAATAATTCCATGGTGAAAGTCACCTTCAACAACAATAATTCGATCATGATTCCAGCCGTTTGTTAAAATTATTTCTTCAGCTAATAGATATTGGTTCTTTGATAAAGTCTGCCGTACACTATTTATTGCAATTAAATCTTTTAGTTCTTTTTCACTCGTATGTGGATTCGTCAACGCCAAAGTGGCTCTATTTGGATCGTCAATTCGTCCAATCGCATTAAAAATAGGTGCAATTTGAAAACCAATTTTTGAGCTATCAACATACGATATACGAAGCAAATCGATTAGTTTTTTTAAAATCGGTTGAGGATTGCTGTTCATTTTATGAATTCCAAGAGTACAGATCACCCGATTTTCTCCATCTAATGGCATTAAATCCGCAATTGTCCCAAGTGCAGCCATCTCAGCAAAATCCCACATGTGTTTTTCCCAAGATAACGTAGCTGTAACTTGAAACAACGCCTGTACTAATTTAAACGCAACCCCTGCTCCAGAAAGATTTGGATACGGGTATAAATTATCAGATCTTTTCGGATTGATAAAAGCATAACAATCGGGATGTTTACCCAATATTTCGTGATGATCTGTAACAATTACCTCGATGCCTTTTTCTTTTGCCGCTTTCATTGCATCATGAGCACTTGAACCATTATCTACGGTAATGATAAGTGCGATTCCTTTATTAGATATTTCTTCTATTGCTTTGGTGGAAATGCCATATCCTTCGTGTCTAATCGGTAAGCGAATTGACACATCTGCCCCAAAAAACTTTAAACAAGTATATAAAAGTGTAGATGAGCTAATACCATCCAAATCGTAATCGCCGAAAATCAGAATTGATTCTTTACGTTTCATTGCTTGAATGATGCGTACTACTGACTTCATCATATCATTCATTAAAAAGGGGTCATGTAAATGATTAATGGAAGGGAATAAAAATTTCCATACTTGCTCTTCTGTTTTGAACCCTTGTTTATAAATCTCATACATCAGAAGAGGATCTAAACATGTACTTCTCGCTAAATAATGAATGAGGTTTTTATTGGGGTGCGATTCTAACGAAGGATTTACTTCTATCCATGTTTTCGTGCTTTTATAGTTCATCAATAAACATCTCCAATGAAGTTTTTTCCTCGACTGTTTTGTTCATATGAATGTCATGTTTGACAAATTTTAAAAAGTTTATACGTATAATTCTTTTCCTTCTGGGAAATAAGGATTACTGATAAAAATTCGGCATTAGTCGAAATATCTATTCTCTTGGCTATGTTAAAGTTTATTGTTGATATAAGGTAAAAAATTAGAACTTCCATTTTTCTGGAAGTTCTATTAAATAATAATGTTTTATTCAACTAAAGCACCCGATAGCACAATAAGTTTTTTTCTATTCATTCATATAATGTAACAGTTTTTCGAAAAATTCATTGCTAACGGTTAACTGATACTGTTTTTCAACAAGATTTCGAAATTCCATAACGAGAAGCAAAGAGTTCTTATAGGCTTCATATAGTTCTAATTCATTTAATCGGGCAGTAGTCTTTTTAAACTTTTCATAGTTTTCAGGACTAATTTCTTTTTCAAGATTCTTTGTCATATTAAACCAATTATCGGCATTTTCTTCCGCAATTCGAATGAGTTGCAGTATATTTTTTTGTAATTGAGATAAAATTTCCAGTGAACGTGCATATTCCCCTCTTTTAAGAACATTAATCCCCATTAACCATAGGTTGGAAAAATTATTCAATAAAAAATTTACGTTTTCTTCTGTAAGTCTATTTGGTCCCGAACCTTCCAACCCTGATAAATACAATTCTAATTGTCCTGTTTCATCATAAATAAACATTGCTTTTGTGTCAGGAATGTAGCCTGATTCTTTGAATGAAGGAATAATATTCATTTCGCTTTCGGAAAGGAAATGAAATTCACCACGTATTAGATTTTCAAAAATTACTACTTCCGTACCGTACTCATTTTGATAGAGTAAATGGTAGGAAGCGACTTCATTTAGCCATTTTGCTGAATCAAAGGTGGAAATTGTATCATCTTTCAGAAAAACATAATATTCTATATCAGAGTATTGATCTCCCTCTCCTTTTGTAAAAGACCCATACATCATACAAGCAGATATTCGTTCATCTGACTGGACAAGTTCCTTAACCCTTGCCATTAGTTCTTTTTGTTTTAACAATTCGATTCCTTCTTTCTTTATTTTGATTCTGGGAGAATAATAAAAAATCCTCCCATATAATGTTGGAAGGATTAGTCATGTCACTCTTTACGATACTCAAATAAAACTAAGTAGCCTTTTTAGCTATTCAGTCTTACATTTATTTAGTATATGAAAAAATGGGCAAACTAATCCTAAGTTTTTAAACTGAAATATACTATTTCAATTGTTAAAAATTAGATTAGTTCTTCATTGTCCACCCATCTCTCCTTTCGATTAATAGTATATTAACACTTCATAGTTCAAAGTACAAGTTGTTGTGAAGAAATACACTTAAACTATCCTGCCCCGTTAGTTGAATAAGAAACACTGTTTAAACAGCAAATTTAGTTAACCTAATTGTATCATAAGTTTCTGAATTCTGTACTAAATTCCCTCTGATTATCAAATCATTCATTGTTACTTCATTTCTTTGATGTTGGATACTTTCTAAGACCTGAAACCAAGCAAGGTAATTGTTTAAATACTTAGTCGCAACACCATTAAATCGTTGTATCCAACCTTTTAGTCTTCTATGATAATTATTCACGTTCTGGATGTGGTAAAGCCCCTTTGTACGAATTTTACCATCGGACTTGAATTGGTAAATATCCATTCCCTTTTCAGCAGCATATGTTTTAAATGCACGCCAAGAATCCGTGCATAGTATATTTTCATTTGAAAGCTTATGCCCGATGGCTTTATCTAACTGTACTTTCGTTAATCTACCCATACCTAATATCTGCGAAATAGTGGTCTTGTCACGGTCTCTTGCAACTAATACACACACTTGTTCATTACTTATGCCACGTTTCTTTGCTGAACCACCACGTTTGCGAGGTTTTCTACCTTTAATTTTTCTTTGTCCTTTTTCTGAGTACAAGAAATAGGTCTCGTCCATTTCAACGATACCTTCAAAATTTGGTATTTCCATTTGCTTTAACGATGATAATAGTTTGTGCCTCCAATAAAATAAAGTGACGTGAGTAATGTTGCCGATTAAGTTAGCAGACTTCCGAAGAGAATAACCTTCAATCATACACTCAATAAATTTAATCCACTGGTTAAGGTGACGAGTTCGATAGAGAACTGTATTTGTGAGGTCGGTAAATGTCTTTTTACAAGCCTTACAGCGATAGCGTTGCTTTTTAACTTCTTCACCATCAACGATTGTTGTATATTTACCGAAGCGAACAATATGTTCTGATGTACAATCAGGACATTCATACCCATTCTTATTCTTACGTTCAGATATTTCGTGAAGAACGGTTCCAGTCGAACTTGATGCTCTTAGTGCATCAATTAAATATTCACGCAATCTGTGCTTCTCTGCGGGATTTAGTTTTTGAATGGCTTTAAGGATTTCAGTCGCTCTCACAATCATCACCAACCCTAATGTAGTTAGTTCAATTATAGAACATTCGTTCTTTAAAATCAATTATCAACAACTAACTTTAACAGAGCCATTCTCTTAAAAGACTTAAGGAATGAATTAGAAATATATTGAACTAACGGGTGCTTAATGCAAGAAGAGGAATTCCGAAATGTAGAATGATAACAAAGACAGGTAATTACTTATTTAATTGTACAATTTAATTAAAAGCACGATTCAACTTTCAGTTAACGGGTTCGGTTGATGGGGAAAAAACATTAAATAGCAGCATATTTGGGACACCAATTCATATATAAATTGGTGTCCTTATTTTTGTTGTTATATCAGAATCCCTAATGATTTAACACCTTAATTAGCACAACAATTCACATACAACTTGGAGAGACCACATAAATTTATGCGGTCTTGTTAAACTCTATGTCAAAACGGGTGTTAATTGTTCGCTTAATATCAAACTGAATTCTTTCTTCTAAAAGGGGAATAGGAAATTTATGTTAAAATAATTATATGGTAAAATTGAACAATTCTGAAAAAGGTATTAGCGTTCGGGTGCATTTCCCCATCAACCAAACCTATTACTATTTTATGAGTCTTTTTTGCTTTGAAACTCGTATAACTGATAAGTAAAAATATTTTAAAAAAAGAAAGAGGGATGAGAATGTCGAAAAAAATATTGGTTATATTGCTTGGTGGGATAATATTGATTTTAATTTTGGTATTTACTTTTCTGCAAAAGAACAATAATGTTACATCGGAATGGGAAGGATTTTATCTAGAACAAACAAGCAAAACCAGTGCTACGCAATACGCGATCTATTCTATTGATGGGACGCTCGTAATAAAAAATTCATTTATGCACCCTCCTCGTATTATTGGTTCTACCAAAGAAGATTTCAACAAGCATTTTACAATCACTGAAACGGAACTAATTCCTGGAGAGTATAAAAAATACAGTGTATTAAAGAACAAAGACACTTATACGATTAAAGTGAAGGGAAATCCAAAATTTAGTTATACTTTAAATAAAGTTGCACCAAGAAAATACAGAGGTGAGGATGGGATTGAATATTCAATTGGTTTTTATTTGGAATAACTTCCTCCAGGTAATTCCTCACTTCCCATCGGGTAGATGAAATTTAAATTAGCTAATAAAATACAGCAAAAAACGCTCAGAAACTGAGCGTTTTTTATTGTCAATTATAGTGTTAGTGTAGCTGTTGAAATATACGCTGATTAACCTGTTATTTACGTGGTTAATTGCACTTTTCTCCCCATCAACCGAACCCGTTAACTTTCAATGGATTGTTTTTTGTTTCATTGAAGGGATTTTACAACAACAAATAGAAATCAGAAGGAATAACAAATATTAGGGGGAGGAAATTTGTATACTGAAAACATTAGGCGTGCTATCAAAGTAATGGAAGATGAACAATACGAGGAATTCTTAATTAAATTGAGGAAAACCTTAAAATACAAACTCAATACGGATGTAAAGCCTTCTGAATTAAAAAAACAAGTAGAAAATTTTTTGCAAAATAAAATAGAAAAAATATCGATTAAATATCTCGAAGGGTATCTATTAACTTTGGACGAACTCTCTGTGGATGGTGGTTTTAAAGCGATTTTTCAGGGGAAAGTTACCGCTGCCAATACTTGGAGAGACTTATTAATTATTTCAACTCAAGATCAACCATTGCCACGAGATATAGATATTAATCTTGATGATGATCTATTAATAAAAGAAATTAAAGTATTGTTTATCAATGCATTAAAGTATTGTGCAAATGAAAACAAAGAAACGTTCCGAAATAATGTACATATCATTAATAGCTTTTTATCTATTCGTAAGGACTTGGAGTAATAATCCAAGTCCTTTTTAATATTATTTTTTAAAAACACGTTTATGTAGTTTATAATTTACATTTTTGGATAAAACTTAATTTTATAAGTAAATTGTATTTTACCTAAAAAGTGCAAAAAAAATATATTTTCTAAAAAAGGTTATAAAAAATAATTGTATTTATATCTTTTGTGATTTTTTGACTATCTCAAGCTAGAAAATTTTACAGCATGAAAAGCAGAATAGTACTAACTAAGATAGGAACAGACAACCAAGATGAAAGGCAGTGATAATTATCGCAAAAAGGAACACGCAATTAACGGAAAAGAAAATTGCCCAAATGGAAAAAGAAGGCCGTGGTCAGGGAACGGGGGCGAATTATAAGCCTTGGATAAACATTCAAGACTTCCCGTCTAATGGATTAGCCACGAGAGCCAAAGGTTGGAAAACAAATCGAATTCATCAATTCTTATCCAAATTAGAACGCGATTACTTTTATGTATTAGAGTGGAATCGAGCTGTTGTTGATATAAGAGAACAATATCCACTTACGCGAGAAGATACGCTATTCATCGCTGAAAGTAAAGGGTTTAAACACCCAACAGATCCCAAGTCACAAATTCCAATCGTGATGACCACAGATTTCCTTATCACATTATCTAATTCAGAAGGTACTACCCATGTTGCAAGAACGATAAAGCCATCACAGGAATTAGAAAACGAAAGAACCATAGAGAAATTTGAAATTGAACGGTCCTATTGGGAACAACAAGGAGTTGATTGGGGGATTATTACGGAAAAAGAGCTACCAAAGAAATTAATAGAAAATGTTGAATGGCTTCATTCTTCTTATTTCGAAATAGAAGACTTACCAATTTCAACTCTCCATACCTATACCGAACAAATGAAAACTTTCATCAAAAAATACAATACATCAATTATTGAGATGGTTACGGAATTTGATAAGAAATTCCAGTTAGGTAACGGTATGGGATTAGAAATTTTAAAGCATTTAATTGCACACCAAGAACTAAAAGTAGATATTAATCAAAAGATTCATACGCACCTTTGGTGTGAAGATGTATTTAAATAAATATTACTGAATAAGAAGGAATGAATTTAATGTTTGTCATTAATGACATTATTAGTTTTGAAGAGGCGAATGGTGAAAAACAATTAGAGCGTATTCTATGGATCGATGAAGGTAATGTAATTTGTTACACCATTAATATTGAAAATGAAAAAGCATTACCAATTAAGCGGAAAGTCTCAGACTTGCAGCAATTATTTAATGACCAATTGCTAACGTTAGTCGATAACGATCCTTATGCCTTTGTCTATCAAGATGAGAAACAAATTTCAGACAAAAATAAAACACTGCGAGATGAACGATGGAAAAGTATCGAAAGCATGGTTTTACAAGAACCAGATATATATGAAAGAGATAAAAGGGGTCAGCTTGTTCGTTTCTCAGTTGAAAACACAGGAAAAAACAAACGATTGTTTTATAAGTACATGGTTCAGTATTGGCAAAGAGGCAAAGTAAAAAGCGCATTGTTACCTAATTATACGAACTCTGGAGGTAGAGGGAAAGAGAAAACTTATAAAGATCAGAAAAACGGGAGACGAAGAAAGTTTGAAACGATAATCGGAAAAGGAGTTATTGTCACTGATGAAATTAAAAGAACGTTTGAAGTTGGCGTGAAAAGGTTTTATCATACCGTTAAAAAAAATTCTTTAGCCACGACGTATGATTTAATACTTAAAACCTTCTTTGTGGCAGATTATCGTTATGATAATGGTGTAAAGAAACCCATTCTGTTAGACCAAGATCAAATCCCCTCTTTTAGACAGTTCCGATATTGGTACGAAAAGACTTATCAATCTGAAGAAAAAATTCGTAACCGAAAAGGAAACCGAAAATATGAATTAAACCATCGGGCTGTATTAGGTACTTCAGTTGGTGATTTATATGGACCAGGAACGAAATATCAAATTGATGCAACAGTTGCAGATGTTTATATTGTTAGTTCATTTAATCGGAACTGGATTATTGGTCGTCCTGTCATTTATGTAGTGATTGATGTGTTTAGCCGTATGGTGGTTGGATTATATGTCGGGCTTGAGGGACCATCTTGGTTTGGAGCAATGATGGCACTTGCTAATACCGCTAGTGATAAAGTTTCGTATTGTAGACAATACAGTATTGAGATTGAAAAGGAAGAATGGGCTTGTCATTACCTACCCCAGACATTCCTTGCTGACCGTGGCGAATTGGAAGGCTACAATGTTGAGCGTCTTATCTCTGCTTTTAATATAAAGGTAGAGAATACACCGCCATATCGAGCAGATTGGAAAGGAATAGTTGAGCAACATTTCAGAATCATTAATATAACTGGTATCAAACCATTTCTTCCTGGCGTTGTGGACACAGATGTAAGAGTTAGAGGAGATAGAGATTACCGATTAGATGCAACGTTAACATTAGAGGAATTTACCAGCGTTATCATCAAATGCGTTCTCCATCATAACAATCATCATTGGTTAAAAAATTACAATCAGGATGAAATGATGATTCAAGATGAAATCTCACTTATTCCACGAGAATTGTGGAATTGGGGTATTAAGAATCGCTCTGGTAAACTTCGTTCGTACTCAGAAGATATTGTGAAACTGCATTTGCTACCGACCGCAAATGCCCGTGTAACGTATAAAGGAATTGAGTTTAAGAAAATGCGTTTTAGTAGCGATACAGCATTGAAAGAGAATTGGTTTGGGGAGGCAAGAGAAAAGAGTTGGCAAATTCCAATTTGTTACGATCCACGCGACATGTCCCGTATTTATTTGCCGAGTGAAGATGGTAAAAGTTATGAAGTAGCCACATTGTTAGACCATCATAAGAAATACGCAGGTAAGACAATGGAAGAAGTGGAGTATTACTTTGCTTACGAATTGTTAAAGAAACAACAGTTTGCACATGAAGAAACACAAAACAAAGTTGATTTAGCAAGTGATATTGAACACATTGTCCAAAAGGCACAGAAATCTCTAAATCAAGAAAAAATTGATCTGAGCAATAATCAAAAAGTAAAAGGAATTCGTGAAAATCGCTCAATAGAAAAAGAAGTAAAGCGTAAAGCAGAAACCTTTTTATTAGCAGATGCAAATCGACTGGAACAACCCGATGTACCTGAACCGATTATGGAAGAAACAATTACCCAACAAAGCGTTTCAAAGATTGAATTATTACGTCAAAAGCAAAAGGAGAAATTAAAGAATGCAAGAGTTAGTCACTAATGATAGGCAACTGTTGTACGGAAAAGAAATAGTAGACGCTATATATAGTGAACAAATTGTACAAGATTATGAATCTAATCCTTTAATTGAGGCACTGCCGCCAATATTTACGGAGGATGAAGTAATCGAACAATTATCAGTTTTTCCATCGTTTGATGAAAAAGAACGTGTTCTAAACCCTAATTATCGTTTTCATTGTGTCCAGAGATTATTTCAATACTTTCAACCATTTGAAACGCACTTAGATTTAGAACAACGCATTTCAAGAGCCATTCGTCAAGGATACTTGCACCGAAACCCAATGAAGAGAGAAGAAGTCATGCGGGTGCATGAGAGTTATCAAGCGATAAAAGCAGGGAAATTTTTAAAAAACTATCAAACCGAGGTGAAACGAACAGCAGCTGGATTTACGATTATTGGTCTTTCGGGTATTGGGAAATCAACGGCAATTGAACGGGTTTTATCTTTTTACCCGCAATTGATTAAGCACCGTGACTATAAGGGAAAACCGTTTATTTTCACACAAATTAGTTGGATGAAGTTAGAGTGCCCTTTTGATGGATCATTGAAAGGGCTATGTATTAGCTTTTTTTCAGAATTAGACCGATTATTAGGTTCCAACTATTTAAATAAGTTCGGTGCTCAGCGAAATACGACTGATTTAATGCTTCAACGAATGGCACACCTTGCAAGCCTGCATGGGGTTGGATTACTCATTATTGATGAAATTCAGCACCTCAGCCTTAGTAAAAGTGGCGGTTCGGATAAAATGCTAAACTTTTTTGTCACGCTGGTGAACACCATCGGCATTCCTGTTTTAATGGTTGGTACCAATAAAGCGATTTCTATTTTGCAAAGTGAGTTTCGTCAAGCAAGACGGGGAAGCGGTCAGGGAGATATGGTCTGGTCACAAATGCCAAAAGATACGTCATGGGAGTTATTTTTGGAGGGGATGTGGGAGTATCAATGGACAGCTGATTACACACCTTTGACTGAAGAACTCAGTGATTTTTTATACGAAGAGAGTCAAGGGATTATTGATATTGCAATCAAACTTTTTATGCTATCTCAGGTCAGTGCAATTTCGACTGGCACAGAAAAAATAAGCAAGAAAATAATCCAACAAGTGGCGAAAGATAGTCTGCGATTGGTTAAACCAATGTTAGATGCTTTGAAGTCAGGTATTCCAAGTGAAATTGCCAAGTATGAGGATATTCGTCCCATTGATATAGATGAAGAAATGGAAAGATACAAAGCTTCCGTTGACTTGCAAGAAAAAATTCGCATTCAAAAGAAATTGCAACAGCAGAAACGACAAAAAATGAAGCAATCTCTTTTAGAAGATATGACTTTGCAATTATTATCAATGGATTTTGAACCAAAGGAAATTGAGCGTGCTGTAAAAAGCGTATTAAACAACTTTGGAGAAGATGTCGAAAAACCGACGTTGCTAAAAGAAACAGTAAAACTCCTAATTGACAAGGATGAAATGAAGGCGGAAAGCAAAGCTGTGAAAAAGAAAGCAAAAACAACAAGCGAAAATTACTTGATTCAATTAATGCAAGAAGCAAGGAAAAAGAAAAAGTCTGTTCATGAATACTTTTTGGATAAAGCTATTATTAAACAACCATTAGACGAGTTCTGGGAGGATGAAGATGATGTTGAATTGGTTTCCAACGCCGTATCCTGACGAATTATTGTATAGTGTTCTAGCAAGGTACCATGTTAGGTCTGGAAATATAAGTCCTAAAGTGACAACTGAAGAACTGTTTGGAAAAAGGACAATTAGATCAGTTTGGGATTTACCAGCAAACTTAAACATATTACTCAATCAAACAGGGTCTTATTGGAATACGGATCAGTTAATTTTCAATCATACAATGTATCCGTATTATGCTGCTTTTTTATTACCAAAGCAAGCTGATCAAGTAAAGCAATCCATGATTGGCAATAAGGGTAGCACGATTCATACTCGCATAGGCGTTTCAGCAAGTAATGTGAAATTAAAATCTCACCTTTGGGTATGTAGTGATTGTATCAAAGAAGATATGAATACTTGTGGCGAAACGTATTGGCGTCGTATTCATCAATGTCCAGGTGTTTATATTTGTCCTAAACATGAAACGGTTTTAGAAGAAACAGTTGTTTCTACCAAGGCTATCAATCAGCATGAGTATGTAATTGCAACTTCAACGGTAGAAAGGAAAAAAATGAATACCGATGGATTAAAGGAAGATGAAGTTCAATTGTTATTAGAAATTGCAAAAGCATCTTATGCGTTATTAATAAACAGTCATCTTCAAAAAACGAATAACACGTTGCAGCAAAAATATAAAGAGTTTTTAAAGCAAAATGACTATGCAACTTCAAATGGCATTTTAAAACGAAATCGATTATACACCAGCTTTAGGGCGAAATTCTCTGAGCGTTGCTTGGAACTTTTACAATCTACGGTTGTATTAGAAGAAACTGATTGGCTTACTATGATATTCCAAAAGCACCGTAAATCCTTTCACCCGATTCGGCATTTATTAGTCATGTTATTTCTAGATACCAATTTGGATCATTTATTAGATAAAAATAAGTATCAGCCCTTTGATAAAGCTCCGTGGTTATGTTTGAATGTAGCTTGCTCAAATTTTCAGAAGTCTGTTGTTAAAGAGTTAACAATAACAATCGACTACGATACGAGGAAGCCAGTTGGAACCTTTCGATGTGACTGTGGTTTTATTTATTCAAGAAAAGGACCCGATAAAATATCGGCAGACAAATATCGAATTGGCAGGATTAAAGAATATGGACATGTTTGGAAAGGGAAACTAACTGAATTAGTGAGTGAGGGTAAATCACTTACAGAGATTTCGAGAGATTTGCATGCTGATCGTGCAACAGTCAAAAAATACGCTGCCGAGTTGGAGTTGATTGTTCCTTGGAAATCTCCCAAAAATAAAAAGAAAAACACTAATATTCCTTCTGAAGAATATGAAAATCAGCTTGCTGAAAGAAAGAATAAATGGTTGGAAACTCAAACGTCATATCCTGAAAAGTCGAAAACGGAACTCAGAAGATTGGTACCAGATGTTTATGCCTTTTTGTATCGAAACGACCGAGAGTGGTTAAATGAATTCTCGCCAAGTAAGAAAAGAGTTCTGCCTCCTAATTACCGAGTGGACTGGGAAAATAGAGATGAAGAAATGGTGAATGCTTTAAAGAAAGTGGTTCAAAGTTGGGATGTTGCTACTGATAAACCTACAAGAATCACAATAACTTCTCTCGGAAAGGAAATAAACCGATTTTCGTTATTACAGAAGAAAGCGGACAAGCTACCAAAAACGATGGATTTTATCCGTAAAGTTTCAGAGGATGTAGTAACCTTTCAAAAAAGGCGTATCGAATTCTGCATAAAAAAGTTAAAAGAAGAGGGTGAACCAATTATCGAATGGAAAATATACAAAAAGGCAGGGCTTCGACCGACGGTTTCGGGTGAAGTTAAACGGTATATTTCGCTTAGGGTAACTGAGTATGAATCCACTAATAATTAATCTTTGAGTAAACAAGTCACCCTCAATTAAGAGGGTGACTTGTTTTAAAAATCATGCTATTTTGTCAATTACTAAGGGCACATTCAACGAAAGTCTAGGGTGAGTGAAATCACCATCAAGAGTTATAAATTTATCACATCCATTATTGATTGCAATTGCTAAATGTAGTGAATCAGTAGAGTCGAGTTGATAATTTAGCTGATAATTTATAGCGTTTTGTAAATCATCCACATTTGAATCCAAATGTGAGAAATATACTCCTTGTCTTTCAATGATTAGGATTATCCCATCATATAAATCCTTCGCTTTGTTATAGAAACAATCCAATAAATGAATTTTATTTTCATTTGATTTTGCTTCCTTTATTAGGTCAGGAATATATAAACTTTCTGGATTTTGCTTATAATAGGTAAAATTATGAGAAGCTGTTTTATTGAGATATTGGACTGCTTCTAATTCTACAAGATAACCCCTTTCTTTCTCAGGAATAAAGTCAATTCTTCCATTTTTTTTATGTATTATAGATTGGTATCGACGGAAAGTTGACAACGCCCTCTTGACGATAAATTTGAAAATATTGTTATAGACTTCAGTATAAACGTGATTACTAATTGTGTATGTCACATTACTTTTTCCAGATTCTCGAATGAAATCAATTACAGCTTGATATCGGCTATCGTTTGCTTGTGTCATTGTTAGAAGAAAACAAGCATCTACGTAATATTTAGATGCTTGAGTTCCCATAGGATTGTTTTTAATCATTTTTTACCTACTTTGCTTATAAACATCCATCAGGTTTTGGCCAAAAGCATTTCCATCTAAACCTAATGCTTTGACCATTTCATGAATGTCGTTGGATTTAAGTGATTTAATTTTTTGATTTACCGTATTATCAACTTTTTCAGGGGGTTTAACTGGGATATCTATTGTCAAGTCCACCACTCCTATTTTTTTATTATTTGTAAAATTATACATTTTTTTAAAATGTTTGTCCATAGGGATCGACTCCTTTTTACACTTATCCCCTATTTCATGGATTTTATTCAATATATGCTTGGTTTCTTTAAAAATGAAAAACTCCTTTATATTAAAACGTATGAATGCAAGTTATGGCGTTCCATAGTTCCCGACTTTTTTGTCATGGAATAAAAATGAGTGGTTCCCGACTTTTACTTTTAGTGTTTGTCATATTGAACGATAGAATGCGGGTTTGAACATATCATAGTTCCCGACTTTTTTGTCTTTGAACATTCGCTTATCTATTAAGCGAACGGTTTTTTTAGTGTGCCGGGCATGTCTGCCAACTAGGTGATGAAAGTTCACTGTGGACGTTGGGATATGCGAACCATTAGCCGAAGACAAGGGTGTCCGTGGCGACGCGGAATCTGAAGGAAGTCCTAGGCAAAATCTTGGTCTGAGGAATACGAATCGTATGAGGTTGATTCATCTGGATAAGGTTGCTAAACAAACTGAAGTCCCAAATATCCTCGGAAGATGAGTCAATAAATGCGGCAGATAGATGAGAGGAAAGTGGGCAGGCTTACCCCGGGAGATCTGATGAATAACCCCAGAGGAACCTGTGCAGTGATGTACAGCTGAATCATCAGAAGTCAGCAGAAGCCATAGTACCAGCAATGGGAAGGGCTGAACGAAAGGAGTGAACGTGAAGGAGAATATTACATGGAGATGAAGATACAGAACCGAAAGGGCTACCCTAAAAGTAAGGTACGGAATACCTCATGTTTAGGTTTAGCGTGGAATCTATCATGTGCATTTCTCTATACACGCGAACATATGGAAGGATTAATCAACGTAATAATAAGCAGAGATAATTTGAACGAAGCTTTTGAGAAAGTGCGTAAAAATAAAGGTGCAGCCGGTGTCGATGCGAAAGATATAGAGGCAACCCGCCAATACTTAAAAGAGAATAATACTCAGATTATCGAAATGATTAAAACAGGTAAATATAAACCGCAACCGGTTAAAAGAGTTGAAATTCCCAAACCAGATGGAGGGAAACGACTATTAGGAATTCCCACGGTTACAGACCGTGTTATTCAACAAGCGGTTGTACAAGTGTTAACCCCAATACTAGACCCAATGTTTAGTAACTATAGTTATGGGTTTCGCCCGAATAAAAGTGCTCATCAAGCAATTGAACAAGCAAGAAGTTATATTGAGGAAGGTCATAAGTTTGTCGTAGACATCGACTTAGAGAAATTCTTTGATAGAGTTCAGCATGACAAGCTGATGTCACTCATGGCGAAATATATTTTATGTAAACCGACATTAAAGCTAATAAGAAGTTTCTTAAACGCTGGTACCATGATAGACGGAACTTTTATTCACTCAAAAGAAGGTACGCCACAAGGTGGACCGTTAAGTCCATTACTGAGTAATGTAATCCTTCATGAACTTGATAAAGAACTAGAGAAACGCAATCATAAATTCGTTCGTTACGCAGATGACTGCAACATTTATGTCAAAAGTGAAAGAGCAGGAGAACGAGTTAAAGAAGGCGTCACGACATTTATCGAAAAGAAACTTAAATTAAAAGTGAATGAAGAGAAATCAGCAGTGGGAAAGCCGATAGCACGTGTATTTTTAGGTGTGAGCTTCTATAACGCCAGAGGTGTAATCAGAGTATACGTGCCAAAGAAATCAAAGAAGCGTTTCGAAGAAAAGCTAAAATATATTACAAATCGTAATTACTCAATTGATATGGAATCGCGCATTCAGAAAATCAATTATCTCATTCAAGGATGGGGCAACTATTTTAAAATTGCCGACATAAAATCCTACGCAAAGGAAATAGATAGCCATATTCGAAGAAGATTAAGGGCATGTCGATGGAAAGAATGGAAAAGAACCATAACAAAATATAGAAACCTCAAAAGACTAGGTATCAACCATAACGATGCCTATAGAATGGCCAATACTCGTAAAGGGTACTGGCGCTCCTCAAATAATCCAATCATCGACCGAGCATTAAACAATAAATATTGGTTAAAACTCAAGTTGAAAAACCTCGCTACAATCATTAATCCTACATAAAACTTTTGAACCGCCGTATACGGAACCGTACGTACGGTGGTGTGAGAGGTCGGTTAGCCAATTAATGGCTAACCTCCTACTCGATTATTAATATAGCTAATCATCTTTAGCGAAATTTCTGTATAAAAAATTAAATAGTTTATATAAAGTTCACATTTGAGGTCTATACTATAATACGAAATGGAAGAAAATTATATTTATCCAATTTTTAATAACTATAATTTACTATCGAATTATAGTTTTTAAAAATAAGATAAGTTATTTAGAGGTGATCAGTTTTCTATTAATTAGAAGAATTGAAGAATCGGTTCATATATAAACTAAGGAGGATTTAAAATGTTTTTAGCAATTAAAGAAATGAAACACGCAAAAAAACGTTTCATGATGATTGGCGCGATTATTATGCTTATCGCATGGCTTGTTTTTATTTTATCGGGACTAGGTAATGGTTTATCGTCATTAGCCGCAGCAACGATGAAAAATATTGACGGAGATCTTTTTATTTATGAAGAAGGCTCTGAAGCAACAATGATGAAAACGAAGGTAGAAGGTACGATTGCCGATGATGTTGAAGGTCAGTATGGTGTCAAAGAGGCAGCAAAATTCGGACAATCAACTGTTATCGTGAAGTCACCGGATGCGAAAGATAAAGTAGACGTAGCTTTCCTTGGAATCGAACCAGGTAAGTTTATCGAACCAAAAGTTGTAGCAGGTGAGCAATTGTCTGCTGAAGACAAAATGGGTGTAATCATCGACGAGTCATTACAAGAAAAAGGCTATGAGATCGGCGATACAATTGAAGTAACAAGCTCAAGCATCGAATTAACAGTAGTCGGTATTACAGAAGGAGAAACGTTCAACCATTTACCAAGTGTATTTGTAAACCTGGACGTGTGGCAAAGCTATGCATTTGCAGCACCAGGGTCAGACAATGGTTTAGAGAGTCCGGTAGCAATGATTGCGCTGCAAGGTGCAGACATTGACGCTGAAAAGATCGAAAATAACTTCGATGAAATTGAAACATTTACAAAATCAGAAGCTGTAATGGGGATGCCGGGTTATAAAGAAGAAAGCGGAACAATCTATATGATGCTTGCCTTCTTATTCATCATTTCAGCAGTTATTATTGCGGTGTTCTTCTATGTATTCATTTTGCAAAAAACACAGCAGTTCGGTGTAATGAAAGCAATCGGTGCATCAGACAGTTTTATTAAAAAATCTATTATTTCACAAGTATTCGTATTATCACTGATCAGCATTATTGCCGGCATTGTATTAACCTACTTGACAGCTCTTGTTTTTCCAGAGGGAATGCCGTTTAACCTAGACTTTAAAATGGTTATTTTATATGCGATTGTGTTATTAATTGTATCTGTTTTAGGTTCTGTTATTTCAGCCCGCCAAGTGACAAAAATTGATCCTTTAACAGCGATTGGGAGAGTGGAATAAATGACAGGCTTAGTACTGAAAAACGTAACGAAATCATTCAAAGAAGGGGACTCTACAGTTGATGCACTTAAAAATGTATCTCTTACAGTCAACCCGGGCGAGTTCATCGCTATTATCGGTCCATCAGGTTCAGGGAAGAGTACACTTTTATCGATTGCGGGGGCACTGCTTCAGCCAACGACTGGTGAAGTACTTGTTAACGGTACAGATATCGGCAAGATGAAGGAAAAAGATTTATCGGCTTTTCGCTTAACAGATGTCGGGTTCATTTTACAAACATCAAATTTAATTCCGTATTTAACGGTGTTAGATCAGTTGCTGCTAGTGCGTAAAATGAAAGGTAAAGTTAAAGCAGAAGATACAAAGTTTGCGAAAACATTACTAACGGAATTAGGGTTGGGTGATAAGTTCAACAAATTCCCGAATGAGCTTTCTGGCGGGGAACGCCAGCGTGTTGCAATCGCCCGTGCGTTTGTGAATAATTCAAACATCATTTTAGCGGACGAACCAACAGCAAGCTTAGATTCAAAGCGTGCATTTGAAGTCGTAAAGCAAATCCGAAAAGAAGTTAAAGAACGCAACAAAGCAGCAATCATGGTAACCCATGACGAACGTATGCTGGAGTTTTGCGATAAAGTTTACCGTATGGAAGACGGGCTGTTAACTCTGGAAGGATAACAAAATTATATTTACCGTATTTAAAGTAAACCCCTACTTTAAATACGGTTTTTTTATTTTCATAAATCATCTGCACTAACCATACGACTAACTATACTCAGTGAAAGGTGATAACGATGTGGGTACTAGGTTTTTTATGGACTTCTGCAGGGATATTCATTGGTGGCATGATCGCTTGGCTCTTTAAAGGAATTAACCAAAGGGCACATATTATTTATGCGCTTTGTACAGGGGTAATTCTAGGTTTGATCAGTTTTGAAATACTCCCGGAAGCTGTAGAATCAGGCGACTGGTTAAGTACGATTATTGGGTTTATTCTAGGAATGATGCTATTCAAAGTGCTGCATAGCAGATTGAACTTTAGACAAGGTAAAGAAAGTCATGCTAAAAAGAACTTATATATTCGAACTGGAATATTATTAATGCTTAGTTTTGCGGTTCACAATTTACCGATTGGAATAACGTTAGGGGCCAATCAACAACCCGATCTTGCAAAGGCATTACTGCAAACACTTTTATTTCATAGTATTCCCGAGGGAATAATTTTGTTTATCCCTTTAATTTTGGCTGGATTCAACATATTTACTGTTTTAATAATTTCACTTCTCGTTTCGATTCCAGTAGCTTTAGGGGTTTTTATCGGTAGTTTTCTTGTTCACCCGTTACTTAATACTATCTTCATGAGTTTCGCTATGGGGATGATTTTTATAGTCACCATATCGGAAATCTTATATCCGGCACTTCATAAATCTTCAGTCTTCAAAATTTTATGCGGCACATTTATCGGGTTTGGAGTAATCGGATTTTATCTGCACTTACTTTAAATTTAGAACATCAATTTTAACTAATTTGGAAAATTATTTACATATATATGTTAAACTACTAAAAGCAATTACTAACAAATGGAGGAAATTTATGGTCGATATAAAAAACTACGATACATTCAAGAAAATTGAAGCGATCCATAAAGGATGGTCGGACGATAAAAAGTACTATATAGAAACAGTTACAAATGAGAGGCTGTTGCTTCGCATATGCGATATCGCGGAGTATGATAAAAAGAAAAATGAGTATGAAATTATAAATTGCTTAGCTGAAAGGGGCTTGCCTGTTTCACGGCCTGTCGATTTTGGATTATGTGACAATGGCAAAAGTGTCTATACGATTTTTGTATGGTGTGACGGTGAAGATGCGGAGCAGATACTGCCGAACCTGACAGAAGCTGAACAATATTCACTAGGGGTAAAATCAGGGCAAATACTGAAGGGAATTCACAGCATTCCTGCACCAGCAGAGCAGGAAGAATGGGGAACAAGATTTAATCGTAAAGCGGACAGTAAAATTAAAATGTACCAAGACTGTGATGTAAAAATAGCTGGTGACGATAAAATTATTCGGTATATTGAAGAGAACAGACACCTCCTGGAAGGCAGGGAGCAATGTTTTCATCACGGTGACTTCCATGTTGGAAATATGATTATATCCCCTCAGAAAGAGCTGTATGTAATTGACTTTAACCGCAGTGACTATGGAGATCCGTGGGAAGAGTTTAACCGGATAGTGTGGAGTGCCGATACCAGTCCATACTTTGCTACAGGGCAGCTTAACGGATATTTTAACGGAACACCGCCGATGGAATTTTTCCCGTTGCTTGCATTCTATATAAGCAGTAATATGCTGTCATCCCTTCCTTGGGCTGTAGATTACGGGGAAGACGATTTAAACGTAATGAAAAATCAGGCAAAAAATGTTCTGGAATGGTTTGACGGTATGAACAATCCTGTACCGACTTGGTATAAAGGAGAATTAAATTTGGTTGATTAAAAGCTAATGGACAATAAATAGAATAGAACGGAGATGAAATAATGGGAAAAGTATTTTGGATTCCATTAATTGCCTCGTTTGCAGCAATGGCCGTTTTATATTTTATCGGTTATTTAGCTGACTTAAATTTTCTTATATTTAAAATTTCCCTCTCGCATACTGAAATTGCTTTACTGCCAGTCTTTGTAGGGGCAGCAGTAGGAATAATAACTGAACGGATGCTTAAAAGGAAGGCAGGGGAAGTTGAATGATTGCCTATTACTACGACCAGCTTCATACATGGGGGAAAGAAGATGATTTCTTCATGGAGCTGCTCCAATTAACAAAAGCTAAAAAGATTGCCGACTTGGGCTGTGGTACAGGGCGGGTAACGATAGAATTGGCAAAGGCCGGTTATGAAGTAACTGGAATCGACCCAAATGAAGAAGCGGTTCTTCGAGCTCAAAATAAAGCTCATGCAGAGTCGGTTTCATGGATAGTCGGTGATAGTCAGGACCTGACAGTTAACTCGTATGATGCAGTAATCATGACAGCGAATGTGGCGCAGGTTTTTATTTCGGAAGAGAGCTGGAATCGTGTACTGCAGGATGTATTTAAAGCATTAAAGCCTGGTGGGTACTTTATTTTTGATGCGCGGAATCCTCAAGCTAAAGTATGGGAAGAATGGCAAAAAGATGAGACGGTAGACGAGCTTCAAGATGTTCATACAGGGGACCCGTTGCTGTACTGGGATGAATATGAAGGACTGGATCGGAATGTTTTTACCTTTTATGAAAAAATCAAAAATGTTAATACGGATATTACATACGAAGCAAAGGTTCAGCTAATATTCCGTAGCTTTGAAGAAATTTCGTCCTCTCTTAAAGAAGCGGGATTTTCGACAGTGGACGCTTATGAAGATTTTAAATTACAGCCGGCTACGAATCAGGCAAAATCGTATGTCTTTCATTGTATAAAATGATTTGAATGATAATAGAACAGGAGAGGATTTTTTGGATAACATACTGGAAAATGCTTATCAAATTTCGGGAGTGATCCTCCTCATATGTGGTGTATATTTTTATTGGCATTTTAAAAAGTTGAAGAAACAAAACAAGCTTACATCCTCTGAACGTGCGGTTTACATTATTACACGAATTGCGATGTTTGTTTTTGCAGGGAGCTATTTTCTTTTGTTTCTAAATAATTCATAATGGCTGGGACAGCTAAGTTTGTCCCAGCTACAGTATTAAAATAGTAAATCCGATATCACTTGGATAATTAAAAGGAAAAATATAATGGGGAGCAGAATTTCAACCCATTTCCCTTTTAAATAAGGAATGATTTTCAGACCGATATGTGAGCCGACAATCGATCCGACAGCTACCGGAACGGCCACTCCCCAATTAACAATCCCATAAAATAAGTAAAATAAAAAAGCAGTCGTACAGCTTGCAAACATTAAAAAACGTGTCATCTCTGCCGCCATTACATAGCCGACTTGTTTCTTCAGAAAATATGTAATGTTTAGCAGTGCAGACCCTGTTCCTAGCCCGCCATCATAAATACTAATAAAAAAGGGTGCGATTAAATTAGTTTTCTTTTCGATGTCCGGCTGTTCATTTACAACTTCCTTTTTCTTCTTTTTAATAACGAAAAAGAACATCACGATCAACACCGTACAAGCAACAATATTCATCGTATGTTCCGCTAATCTTGTCGCTAAAAACGCCCCGCTTATACCGCCAATTGCAGAAATCAGCATAAAAGGAATCATCTTTTTGAGTGATACTCTTTTTTTCAGTGTCAGAACAATGACGGTCGAAAATGAAGATATACCTGTTGCAAATTTATTAATTGCGACAGTCGCATGAATGGGTATGCCGACTAACAATAAGGAAGGAAGCAATACGAATCCTGCAGCTCCAAACATGACCCCTACAATGGAAGCAAGTATGCCGATTGCAAATAAAATGAGCCCATCTACTGATAGCCACTCTATAAATAAGTTCTCCATACAAATCCCCCCTACTCACAAAATACTGCTATACTACTCATAAAACAAATATATATATTTTGTATATTCATAAATATAAGTTATGAGTGGGTGAGAAAATGAATTTACATACACTGCGAATTTTCACAAATGTTGCAAAGCTGGGCAGTATAACAGAAGCAGCAAAATTCCTTCATATCAGTCAGCCTGCTGTTACTGTGCAAATACGCAAACTTGAAAAAGAAATCGGAGTTAAACTTATAGAAGGAAAAGGTAGAGGGATTCAGCTCACATATGAAGGCGAATTTCTTTATGAGCAAGGGTTGCGATTATTTCATCTGGAGGAACAGATTGATGAAAAGTTTAAAAACTTTTTGGAAAAAAAGGAGAACATTAAAATTGCTTCCTCCTATATTTCAACAAATTATATTTTGCCGCCAATCATTGCAGGCTATAAATCGGAAAACCCTAATATCGATATGTATGTCTCATTAGGAAATGTTCAATCTGTTGAGCGTCTTGTTCTCGATTATAAAGTCGATTTTGGTTTTGTTGTGCAAAGCAATATAGGTCATGAAGATTTAAACTTTGAAAAAATAATGGATATCCCATTTTGGTTTGTTGTCCATCCAACACATCCTTTGGCAAATAAAACAGTATCGATTTTTGAACTAAGTGAACATGATTTTATATATAGGGAACGAGGCAGTTCAACACTGGATTTGATGGAGGCCATTTTTTATACGCATAATTGCCCGTTACCGAGGTTCGGCTTACAAATAGAAGGTGTACTGGAATCGATTAAAGTTGTCGAAGCGGGGTATGGGATGGCTATTGCCCCAGCATGCAGTGTAAAGGAAAAGTTATCACAGGGAAGCATTGCGCGTGTCTTTGTAGATCAGGTGGAAATCAGTCAGAGCCTATTCAGTTGTACGAGAAAAGTGGATAAGAGGGAGCATCCATTTATTCAATATTTTAAAAGAAACCTAAGTGATTTAGAAGTTTAAATCAACGTGAAAAATTTTTTGGAATAGTAATCGCTTACAAAATTGACACACCTCCAAGGATGAAATAATCTGAAAATATAACGTCTGGAGGTGTGAATAAATGAAGTTTTTATCCAAACCTAAGCCCTATAAAGAAATCATTCCGAAAGTGCTGCAAGTGATTTTGAATATTGGTTTAACAGTACTGGCGTTGGCTCTTTGTGTCATGCTTATCATTGAAATGGTCGAGCTTTTAAAGTTCATATTTAACGGGGAAAAGCATGAATACAAATACTTTCTGGCAAAAATTTTAGTATTCTTCCTGTATTTCGAGTTTATCACGATGATAGTGAAATACTTTAAAGAAGATTATCATTTCCCGCTTCGTTATTTCATGTATATTGGAATTACGGCAATGCTCCGGCTTATTATTGTCGAACATGATTCTGCGATAGATACACTCATTTTTGCAGGGGTAATCCTGATATTGATTGTTAGCTATTATATTATCAACATTACACCGAGAGAGAGACCAAACAGAAAAATCTAAGCTTCAACTTATTAAAAAAAGGCTAATCAATAAGATTAGCCATCTGGTCGATATAATCTAACTTCTATTAATTGATCTTTTCAACATTCAGTTTCCACATTCCGTTCGCATCTTTTGAAACCGCCATTTTCACATTAATATCTTCGAACAAAATGTCTCCTTCTTTATAGATCATCGTTGCCATAGTCACAGCATTTAAATATCGTACATCTCTATAGGAAGCTAAATATTTAACAGTTGTATTATTAGTTAATGATTTGATCTTTTCCATTGCGGTATCTTTAGAAATACCTAGATGTTCAAAGTCATTGAGCAGGTTGTTTTGATTTAAGAAATACAGTTCGCCATTTGCAGCTTTCGCAAGCATATTTGCAAACTGGGAACGTTTAATCGGTGTACTTGGTTTGAAATTTCCGTCCTCGTAACCACTTAAAATTCCGATTGTTTGAAGTGTTGCGATCTCCTGCCCCCAAGGATACGTAAAATCATTTCCGTTAAATATATCAGATGGGGAAGCGCCGCTGTCTTTGTAGCTTTGCAATTGAATTAACGGAATTTCATATGCTTTTACAATGACTCCGGCAAATTGCCCGCGCGTTAGGGGCTGGTTAATACCGAAAGCCCTTGGAGAGGAATAAGAATCATTCACATAATACCCGCGCATTATCCCGTTCCAGTCCAGCTTATTAATGTAAGGGAAAAATTGATCTGTTTTTGGCACATCAATAAAGTTCGCACCACTGTACCATTCCGTATATTCAATTTCTTTTAAGCGGTCATCCAATACTTTTGCCAGTATACTTGCAACTTGTCCACGCGTAATATTTTCATATGGTCTAAATTGCGGCAATGTCCGGCTAATTGCTTTTTGATCCAGTAAATACTGAACAGAGGGATAAAAGTTGTCCGATTCCTTGACGTCTTTGTAGTGAACAGTCGCAGCATTGACATCCACCCCGGCTGCAAACATCATGCCTAACGCAATACTGATGGAGGCAATCGTTTTTCTCACTTTACCAACTCCTTTGTATTTTTAAAGTAAATTAACCTAAAAGATAACATTGTCAGGAAAATATTACAATGAACTATATAAATAAGAGAATTTAAATAAGCGCATCTATCTTATTTGATAGATACGCTTATTTTTAAGCCTGGTTGTAGTTAGGAAACCCCTTCACTCCATGTAGATTGCACCGAATGATGGGTTCTTTTTTTGTCACGCATTCTTAAATACATATTGTTAGATAGCAGCGCAATAATAATCAACACTGTTCCAACAATATCAAATACCGTTACTGCATTCCCCTGAACAATGGAAATAAACAGAGTTGTAACAGGAACGAAATTGATGAACAGTAATGCATTTAAAGGGGTCAGGTAGCTAACGCCAATATTCCAGCCCAATAAAGCGATAACACCCGGGAAAATAATCATAAACAGTAAGTGCGGACCTACTGCAACTACATCATTTACTGCCGGCACCGGTACAGCACCGAACATTGTTGCACCTAAAGTAACGAACAACGCGGTTACCGTTCCAAGTAAACAGCTCAAGGTAGAATAGCGCAAAGCAGACCAATGACTGAATTCATTGGCACCCATTGTATAAATTACCCAGCCAACAACAGCGATAAAGATTAACAGTGACGGAATAAACTGACCCGTCGTGCCTAAAAATGCCTGAAGATCGCCTTTAGTAATTACTAATACCGCCCCGATAAATGACAGCAATACACAGAGTAATGTAAACAGGGATGGACGATGTTTAAAAATCATCCACGAGATGACAATCGAAATCATCGGCATCAGCGATTCCATTATAGAAGCCGTCATAACACCGGATTGTCCGAGCATATCCTCGCCCCAGAAAATAAGCAAATTGTATATTGTAAAGGCCATTGTTCCGAAAAACCAAAGCTGCAGGCCCTTCCCTTCAAAACGGAAAGCTTTCTTTCCTTCTTTCCATAATAACAGTGCAACTAAAATGACTGTCACTGCGCCATATCTGAAAATAGTAAAGTAGAAAGGATCTATATGTTTAAACGCATCATGTGCTACCGGAAACATTGCCCCCCATGATACTGCAGCTATAAAACAAAGAACAGAACCTATAAAAACGCTATTTTTCAATCTTAATTACCTCTTTCATTCAATTAATATCTACATCATCTTACAATTGAAATGGTATCTCGTAAAATGAATAAAAAACATTGTTAATATCATAATCTTTGATACCATAATAGTAGGTTATATAAGGATGGTGGAAAAGGATGGAGTTTAAAGATTTGGAGATTTTTCAGCTCGTTGCAGAGAAAGGCACTGTTACGGAAGTTGCAAAAGAGATGAATTACGTACAATCGAATATTACATCAAGAATTCAAAAGCTTGAGGTGGAGTTAAATACACCATTGTTCAACAGACATCGTCGTGGAATGATTTTAACTCCCGAAGGAAAAAAACTATTGGCCTATAGTGAAAAGATATTATTGCTGACGGATGAAATGAAGCGGGCCGTCCTTAATAAAGAAGAACCAATCGGCAAACTGGAAATCGGTACAGTGGAAACGGTGTATCATTTACCGAATATCTTGTCTTCCTATATAAAAAACTATGAAAATGTAGACTTGTCACTAATAACAGGGGTCACGGAAAAGTTAGAAGAAAAAGTATTGAATTATAAATTGGACGGAGCTTTTATTACAGCGTCAAATGTTCATCCGGATCTTGAAGCATATGATGTATTTGATGAGGAGCTTGTCCTCATTACGGAGCCCCGCAAGAAGAAATTGGAGGGGCTGAAAGATGAACCGTTCCTTTGTTTTAAAAAAGGCTGCGGTTACCGGGCACGTCTGGAAAAATGGTATGAGCAAGAAGGTGCAATGCCCGAAAAGGTAATGGAGTTCGGAACATTGGAAACGATTATACGCAGTGTTGCAATGGGGCTCGGCGTATCATTTGTCCCAAGGTCGGCAGTAGCCCACCTGGAAAAAAGCGGAGAAATCACTTGTCTTCAATTGCCAGGTGAATACAGCCAAGTTAAAACAGTTTTTATCCGCAGGGCAGATGCGTACTTAACGACAACGATCGAAAAATTTATTGAAACGATTCAACATAATAGACAGTTAATCTAAACATGGAGTATGGGAATGTGATTATCTGGTGATTAATATAAGTATTTAAATTTAAAGCAATTGCCGCGTATTTACCGCAGCGATTGTTTTTTCTTTTTTTTTGACCAATTGTTTTACTGGTGGAAAGTATGATTTAAAGAGTTTTGAAGACATTATATTTATGCTTTAAAAATATTGGAGGATTTTTCATGAATACTTATAAAGGCACGAATAAAATGATCATCGGAATTGTATTCGGTGTTATTACATTCTGGTTATTTGCACAGACAATGGTAAACGTTGTACCAGCTGTTCAAGAAGATTTAGGCATTTCGCTTGGTACGATTAATATTGCGATTAGTTTATCAGCTTTATTCTCAGGGATGTTCATTGTAGCAGCAGGTGGTCTTGCTGACATTAAGCAAATACAAAGATCAGTTGCACGGAACGGTTAAATTCATATTCCAGCCTGCTGAAGAACAATTTCCGGGAGGAGCCATTCAAATGATAGAAGAAGGGGTGCTGGAAGGAGTAGATGTGATCTTCGGCAATCATTTACTTTCTTCTGTTCCATTGGGGAACTTTACCGTACCAAAAGGGAGTGCAACAGCTTCCAGCGATTATGTGGAAATTAAAATAATCGGTAAAGGCGGACATTCTTCTGCTCCCCACACTTCAGTCAATCCAATTGTGATAGGTGCACAAATAGTCAATCAAGTTCATCTGTTGCTGAGCCAAAAAGTTGATCCGGTACAACCCGTAGTGGCGGCGATTACTATGTTCAATTCCGGTGTTGCAATAAATGTTATCCCCGAAGAAGCATCGATTGCAGGTACGGTTCGTACATTTAACGAGGAACAAAGGGATAATGTCAAAACGGTTTTGAGCCATATTCTCAATAATGTCACAGTAACCTACGGGGCCACTTATGAGCTGGAATATAAGAGAGGGTATCCGCCATTAGTAAATACCGATAAAGAAGCAGAAATTGTAAGAGACTTGCTGAATAATATCGACCATTTAAGCGTAATTGAAATACCCCCTATTATGGCAAGTGAAGATTTTTCCTATTATCTCCAGCAGGTTCCGGGAATCTATTTTTATACTGGTTCAGCTACAGAGGATCCCGCCACTCAATTTCCGCATCATCATCCAAAATTTAATATCGATGAACGGGCAATGAAAAATTCAGCGAAGGGATTATTAAGTATCGTACATTATTATTTAGTTCCAGAGGATGCCTGATAAGTAGTTTTCGCTGTACTTGTCTATTTTGAAACCTTTTCCAAACTAACTAGGTATATAGGAGAAGGGAGGAGTAAATATGAAATATTTGCTAATTGGTACAGGATTATCTTTAATAGGTATTTTAATCGCTGTTATTATTTGGGATGTTCATATGATTTCCAATATTACAAGCGGAATGGGTTTTATCTTTCTAATTGTGGCATGTCTTTTCTCGGGAGCCTTTGTAAATGGAGATCGAATGCGGGCAAACTGGTCAAATGAAACGAAAGAAAACTGGGTTCAAAGAAATAAGATTGCATGGCGTTCCCTGATAATGGCGGTTCCTATCTTTGCTGTCGCATTCATCTTTTACTACTATTTAGGCTATTAATTTATTTCTCAAAAATATTACCAAAATATACTTGTATTCATATAAATTCTGTTTAAGTAATATGTTAAGGTATTATAGATTTTGGAGAAGTGGGGTTAACTAGATTGAAGGTAATTCAATTAGCATTTTTATTAATTTTTACAGTTTGTTTTATTATTGTAACGCCAGCGACGGCAGCAGAAAAAACGATCGATCAGTATTACATGGATGATGTAAGTTATGAACATGGCGCATATGAGCAGTTGGAGCGTTTCTTATATGCAAATATTATCGATGGATATGAAGAACCGACAGTTTATGAAGAAGATGGAGAAGTATACGAATACACTTCAATTCTTTTAAAGCCCGAAAATAGCATTACGCGTGCACAGTTTACGAAGATTTTAGTGAACGCAATGAATTTAAAAACCGGTGATATTAAAAAAGAGTTCTCTGATGTAAACACTTCTGCCTGGTATTATGATTTTGTTCAGATTGCCAGCAGTAAAGGCATTATTACCGGTAAAGAAGATGGTACATTTAAACCGAACGATAAAATTACACGTGCTCAAATGGCTGCGATGATTTATCGCGCATTTAATGGAACAGTTGATTTTTCGAAAACAGGAAAAATGTTTATCGATGTAAATCCAAACAGCTATTCTTATGAGGCGATTGTGAAAACAGCAGGTGCCGGTATTGTAAATGGCTACGGAGAAACATTTAAACCGAATGATTATGCAAAGCGTTCTCATGCAGTATTGATGATTGACCGTGCCTTGCATTTGGAGAGTGGTGAAGCAGAAGATGAAGCTTCAATCATTGCAACAGTGAATCGTTATATTGATAAAGAGTTTGAGTTTTCTTCAGACACGGAAAACGTAGAAGATATGGATGCGCTCTATCGTGAAACAACAACAGGCTACTATTTAGCATATTCCCTTGATAGCCAGTTGCTATTGGAAGACGCAGATTTTTCGACTGGTTCAAGTTCATCTGAAAAAATCGGCGAGTATTCAAGTAAGTTGATTACACTGAATAAACGTTTTGCCGCAGTAAAAATTGATGATTTGAAAGTTCATATTAAGATGACTGACCCGGAAATCAACTTTAATCTGGAAATGACATTAGACTTATCCGGAACGGCCTACTTAAAGAAAACAGAAGACGGTCAATGGAAAATCTATAATCTGGTCTATGATGAAGAAGACTACGATAACATGCTGACTGCAGCTGCAGCGATGGAAGAATAACAATAATTTCCCCTTCTTTTTTTAGAGAAGGGGATTTTTTTATAGGCGCATACAGCAGAGATTATTCAATTACATTTCAGAAGACTGCGATATTAAGATATTATTTTCTATTATATAATACAGTTAAAGGGGAGATGGGCATGCATACAAAATTACAGGCAGTGGTAGATACGATGGAGTTATATCAGGCAACTTTTCCGGAGGATGCTTGTATCATTGTAGCGAGCAATGAAGAGGTTGTTGGATACTTACCGGGAAAGTTCGTAGATTTAAAAATTAATGTAGGGTTGAAGATGGTAGATTTTCGCGGCACTGTTACAGAGCGTGCATTGACGACAAAGCGCTTTTTAAGAGAAGAAAAAGGTCCGGAAAGATTTGGGTTTGCTTATATTTCATCCGCTCAGCCAATCTTTGACGGAAAAGATATAATCGGAGTAGTAAGTGCCATTATTTCAAATGAAAAAATGGACTCCATGCGTCAATTAGCGACCGAGTTATCGAGTGCAGTAGAAGAAATGACTGCAACGAATGAAGAGTTAACTGCAGCGAGCATGGACGTATCTAACCGGTTAGATGGACTTGTTACATCAACAGAAGTAATGACGGCCGATATCGGGGAAATTAACCAAATGGTAGACCTTGTAAAAGGAATTGCATCGAAATCGCAAATTTTAGGATTAAATGCATCAATTGAAGCGGCTCGTTCTGGCGAACACGGAAGAGGCTTTGCTGTTGTAGCGAAGGAAATTCAGAAAATGGCGCAGAACAGCAAAGAAAGCGCAGAAAAAATTGCTGCGCAGCTTAATAATATTCGTGTTTCCATTGCAGATGTAAGTGGAACAACAAGCCAAATCGCAGCGTTTACAGAACAGTTTGCTACAAGTATGCATGAACTGAACGATGCATATGGAAGTGTGAACGGCACGGCGGAAAAGCTATTGGAAATTAGTGAAATAAAATAATAGAAATCGAACAACCACTCCGAAAGATGACCGGAGCGGTTGTTTTTAATTTACATTCAATCGGTTTTTAATAAGGACATGTTTCAAAAATGCTGCACCTGCAGCAACAAGAATCGTAATTAAAATGATAACAATACCGATCACGGCCACTAACGGAGGCAGTGCATTTGTATAATCGAGCAGGGAGAATTCTGAATATTTCGATATACTGCTCCAATATATTCCATTAATTGTTACAATAAGTAAAAGAGGTGAATGGAATGTTCGGTACAGATGATTATAAAAAAATAGAAAAGAATAGAAAACATTTCTTGATTTTTAATTTCATTACGATGCTGTTTTTTACGGGAATATCTTTTACTTCTGTTATTCCAAATTTAAAGGGGTTTGATTTAGTTTCTACATTTATAGTTTTCCTTATTTATATTGTTGTTGCGAATGTTTTTGTGGGGATTTTTGTTCACAAACCGGTACTGGTTTTTTTCATTTCGTTACTATTCAGTGCTCTTGGAATGGGCTGGCGCCTATGGCTTGAGTGGGGAGAATTCAGTTTAGTTGAACATACTAATATTGTTGTGATGATAGGTTATCCAAGTATTACAGCACTTATAATTACACTTATTTATGCTGTTTCGGAAAAGTTCAAGACGAAAAAGATTGTCATTATAGACAGGGAATAGAAGAGACTCAAGAAAATCAGGAAGGTGGATATGAATGGAATTTCGATTGGCTACTACAAATGATATGGAATTATTAATAGATTTACGTAAGCGATTATTAGTGGAGGAAGGGCAAACAGTATCTTCCAATATCGATGAACAGTTAAGAAACTTTTTTGAGAAGCAATTAAGCTCTGATCAATTTGTTCAATGGATTATTGAGAAAGAGAAAAGTGCGATCGCTACAGGAGGCATTCATTTTATGTCCTTTCCCCCTAGCTATTCCAATCCTACTGGCATTCGGGGGTATATTTTAAATATGTACACAGCACCGGAAAGCAGAGGTCAGGGGCTGGCGAAACAATTGGTTGAGCGTATACTGGCAGAAGCTCAGGAAAGAAATGTACATCACCTATTTTTGATAGCTTCACCGATGGGAAAACCGCTATACAAAAAAATCGGTTTTAAGGAAAATGATATTTACATGGAATATTTCATTAAATAGTTTAGGGGATGAGGAAATGATTTTAGAAACGGAAAGGCTCATATTGAAGCCGTATGAAGTTGAATTTGCAGATGCTATTTTTGAAGTAGTCAAGCATAGGGAGATTGCGGACACAATGGTCATGATTCCGCATCCATACCCGCGCGAAGTTGTCGATCAGTGGATTTCCTATTTGCAAAAAAGCTTTGAGCAAGGGTCAGCCTATGAGTTTGCTGTGTTTTTAAAAGAAAATGGCCGCTATATCGGGAATTGCGGGCTCGTGACAGTTTCAAAAAACCACCATAATGCAGAGGTGGGCTATTTTAT
Organism: Solibacillus sp. FSL W7-1436; assembly: GCF_038007305.1. Taxonomy (NCBI): domain Bacteria; kingdom Bacillati; phylum Bacillota; class Bacilli; order Caryophanales; family Caryophanaceae; genus Solibacillus; species Solibacillus sp. FSL W7-1436. Next base: position 1,167,172 of record NZ_JBBOWV010000001.1, on the reverse strand, counting down.
CGATGTCTCGGAGTGGGGTAATGGCTATGCAACAGAAGCATGCAAAAGAATAATTGATTATGGATTTCAGGAACACCAATTTAATAGAATTTATAGCCGCTGCATGGTTAGAAATATCGCTTCAAGAAAAGTTATGGAGAAATCCGGCATGGTTTGGGAAGGACGCCACAGACAAGAATTTTTAAAAGACGACGTATATGAAGATATGGACTACTTAGCTATTTTAGCTGAAGAATATTTTAGAGAATAACTTATTTAAATCCATATTATGAAATAGGGGTGGGAGTTTCAAATGAAGGAAATGAAAGTAGATATACTTGTTGTCTTTCAACTGACTTTAGGGTTGTTGGCAGCGTTGATCGGTATTTATAGTCTGGTTACAGACCGCTTCCACCTGCAACCTTTTATGTTTATCGTTATGAGTGCGATGTTTGGGGTAATAGGATTTAGAGAATACAGAAGGACTCAAAATAAACAGTCAGGAATTCTCTATTGGGTTGTGTCAGTACTTATATTTGGCGTTGTGTTTGTATCGTTGTTTGGTTAATTAGGAAAAGCAGGCTTAAAGAAACACTCTTTTAATGGCAGGGTTTTATATTTCCTCTATAGAACCTTTTAATTAGCGATATAGATACTTTTAAAAGGACTGATGAGTTTGGAACAAATTCAGCAAGTAAGAAATATAACTCCGAAACATATTGTCTCCGCTGCAACGATTGTACTGAACAGTCATAATGAGATTCTGCTTATTAAAGGACCTAAACGAGGATGGGAAATGCCGGGCGGTCAAGTAGAAGAAGGAGAATCTTTGACAGCTGCAGCGATTAGGGAAACAAAAGAAGAATCGGGAATAGATGTGGAGATACTCAAATTCTGCGGTATTTTTCAAAATGTAGAGAAGTGTATTTGCAATACGCTTTTCCTGGCGAAACCAATTGGGGGGACACCGGCAACTTCACCGGAAAGTCTGGAAGTTGGGTATTTCCCAATTGAAGAGGCCATGGAAATGGTGACAGTGGGAAATTTTCGTCAAAGAATAGAATACTGTTTGGACGCAACGAAACACCCGTTTTTTATAGATTTTTAAATGCGGAAATATTGAAACAGTATGAATCACAATGGGAGGTTTTTCTGTGAAGCAGTTATTCTTTGGGTTGGGTATTTCCCTGCTATGTTTAACAGGGTGCTCTACAAATGAAAAACAACCTGTGTCCATTGGAAGTAACGGTTCGCAAGCGCTGGAGCAATACGAATCACTCGCTGCTAATTTGGAGGCACCGTGGGCAATTAATAAACTTGAGGACACTTTTTATATTTCGGAGCGGACAGGGCATATTGTAAAAGTGGAGCATGGAGAAATGACAAGACAGGAAGTACAGCTTGAAAAAACACTCTCCACTGCATCGGAGGCAGGGTTGCTTGGCTTTGTATTGGCACCGGATTTTGAACAGTCAAAAGAGGCATACGCTTATTATACGTATGAAAATGGGAACGATCAGTTTAACCGGATTGTATTGCTTTTTCTTGAAAATAATAACTGGCTGGAGAAACGTGTACTGCTTGATGAAATCCCCAGTGGTACATATCATCACGGTGGACGGGTGAAAATCGGACCGGATCAAAAGCTTTATGCGACAGCAGGTGATGCATCGAATCCACAAACTGCACAGGATTTGTCTACACTCGGAGGAAAAATATTGCGCATGAATTTGGATGGGAGCATTCCGGACGACAATCCTTTTCCGGATTCATATGTGTACAGTTACGGACATCGGAATCCGCAAGGTATTACGTGGACACCTGACGGGACAATGTATGCAAGTGAACATGGGCAAAGCGCAAATGATGAAATCAATAAAATTGAAGCTGGGAAAAATTATGGCTGGCCTTTAATAGAAGGAGAGGAAGAGCATGAAGGCTTCCTATCGCCTTTATTTACATCAGGCAGTGAAAATACATGGGCCCCTTCAGGTATGGCATTCTACGACAACAAGCTGTATGTTGCGGCACCGCGCGGAACAGCAGTGCTTGAATTTGATCTGGAGTCAAAAGAGGTAAAAGAAGTCGTCAATAATATGGGAAGAATCCGTGATGTCTGGATTGAAGATCATACATTGTACTGGATTACGAATAATACGGACGGACGCGGTACACGAGGAGAAAAGGATGATCAGCTGTACAAGCTTGAGTTATAGGAGAAAAGAGGCTGTAACAGAAGTAGAAAATCGTTGGATAAGAAGAAAACTCTTATTAAGAAATGGATATTTTGTGAAATTGATTGGAATGAAGGGCGACTCCTGCGGGAATAGCGTGACGCCTGAGACTACAGGCTCAGGCCACGCCCGCGGAAAGCGTCCCGGAATGGAAATCAATTTTAACGCACAGCAAAAAAATGCTATTTTTCTCTTAGAGAAAAATAGCATTTTTGGGTTATGTCCCATTCCCTTTTTTGTCGTTGCCGTTATTCGGACTGTTCATCCCAAAATAGTTCATCCAATGTCTTGTTTAATGTTCTGCAAATTGCGATACAGACACTTAATGTCGGATTATACTTGCCAAGCTCGATGAGTCCGATTGTTTGGCGTGTAACCCCAACTTTTTTTGCAAGTTCGTCCTGTGATAGATCATGTTCAATTCGGGCCATTTTCAATCGAATGTTTTTCATCGGTTTCGCCCCGCATCATCATCTTCTTCAAGCATTTTGCTGTTCACTTTTTGGCTTTTATTCAATGCGCTTTTATAGGCTGCAAATAAAAGCAGTAAATATAATGGAACGTAAATTATAAGCGAAACGATAAACACGATAAAGAAATATTCAATTGCCTGAGCAGAACTGTCCGCATATTGGTACGCGCTGTTAATCCCCATGAAAAGTGCAATGGCCAGACCCAATCCACTACCGAGGATCAGCTGTTTTGTGCTGTATGAAAACTTGCTGTTGGCATCATGAAGTTCAACTTCATCCGCAAATACCCCAAGCTGTGATGAACGGAAACCGTAGTATAAACTGGCGGCTATTAAAATGACCATCTCTGTGGCAATAGACTCCATATTTATTCCGAAACGGTAAATTTTAACCCCGATTGAAACGATAAGGATGATCATTGTCAGTAGATAGATTTCCCGGTAAATTTTATTTTGCATGTTGTATACACGCTCATCCACTATTTTTCTGTTCCAAAACTCCATTTTATCCCCTCCAAATTGTTATTGTTAAGCTCATTATACATTATATAATTCATAATGCAAACTATATATGTCATTATGTAATTTATTTTAGGCAGTTGAAATGAAAAAGCCGCCACTGCTAATTAAAGCAGTCACGGCATATTTTTTGATTATTTTACTAAACCTAGTGAATCGAGCGGATAAAAACGAATGGATGTGGACCCAAGAATATGATCTTTTGAAACTAGACCGATGCGTAGATCTCGGCTGTCACTACTTTTACGGCGGTTATCACCCATAACAAAAAAATACCCGTTCGGAATTTCCGAAACACCAACTAAATTTTCCAGTGTGAAATCGGGAGTTAAATCACCAGGATCGTTAAGAGCAGATTTGTATTCATCCAGATAGGGCTCGTCGATTTCCCGACCATTTATATAAAGCACATCGTCTTTATATTCAATATGATCACCTGGAAGTCCGATAATCCGCTTAATGAAATATTCGCTTTCGAACCCATCGAACACTATGATATCGAATCGATCAAAATCATGAAGCGATTTCCCGATTTTGTTGACGATAATACGGTCTCCGTCCTCATATGTCGGCATCATGGAAGCACCTTTCACATCAATCGGAGTAAAAATAAACGTCCGAATAGCGACAACAAACAAGGCAGTAATTACAATAACTTTAATCCATTCAAAAAGCTCGTTTTTTTCTTTTTGCATTTCTTGAAACCTCCTTAAAAAATCCGGGAGCTTGAAGTCGAAATTATTTTAAAACCCCATGAAGCTTCAGTGCTTCTACAAAAACATCGGCAATATTCAACATGGATTGTTCATCTACATCGAATCTTGGATGGTGATGCGGGTAGACTGCATTGATTTCCGGATTGCCGCCGCCTGTGAAGAAAAACGTGCCGGGCTTTTCCTGTAAATAATAGGTGAAATCTTCTGCTCCCATGCGAGGCGGGGTATTCAATACTTGCAAGTCCGGCAGGTTTATTGAGACCGCTTCGCGAAGCATAGCTGTTTCAGCCGGATGATTATATACGGCGTCATAGCCGCGAGTATAGTTGAAATCAAGCTTGGCACCATACTGAATTTCAATCGCTTTGCATAGGTTATTTAGCTTTTCTTCGACCATATCGCGGATCGCAGGATTGAATGTACGAACAGTCCCTGTTAAATAGGCTTTATCAGGAATGACATTGCCGACTGTGCCACTTTCAATTTTTCCGATTGTAATAACGGCAGATTCAATAGGGTCAGTATTTCTGCTGACAATTGGCTGCACACCAAATACAAACTGAGCCGCAGCAACAATCGGGTCGATTGTTTCGTGAGGTGATGCACCATGTCCGCCCTTACCTTGAATAGTGAGTTCAAAAAAATCGGCCGCTGCCATTGCATAGCCTTCACAAAACAGAACAGTGCCTAATTCACTCCAGGATGAAACATGGGAACCGTATACATAGTCGACACCATCAAGACAACCTGCTTCTACCATTGCCTTTGCACCACCTGGTACTACTTCTTCCGCAAATTGGTGGATAAATACGACATTCCCATGAAGTACGTCACGAATATCAGCAAGTGATTTTGCCAAACCGAGCAGTGCGGCTGTATGGATATCATGACCACAAGCGTGGCTTACTCCATCGACTTTCGATTTGTAAGGCACTACTTTTTCATCTTGAATCGGTAGTGCGTCAAAATCTGCACGGAATGCAATTGTCGGTCCATCAAAAGCACCTTTCAAATAGCCTACAACCCCATTACCGCCAACATTTTCTTTCACATCAATCCCATAAAGTCGAAGCTTTTCGGCAACGAGTTTTGGTGTATTAACTTCTTTAAATGAAAGCTCCGGATACATATGCAGATGTCTTCGGATTTCGACCATGTCCTCATAGTTTGCTTGCAGGTTCTCTTTTACGCTCATCTTCTCCACCCCTGAAAATTTAGTCGTTATTCAATGCTTCCCATTCTTCTCTAAGTAGTCCCATGCGAATCGAGTCATAATAATGCCCCTCGTAATAGCGAACTTTACGGATTCGTGCTTCTAGCTGCATCCCCAATTTTTCGCCAACACGAATCATGCGTTCATTGCCTGACCATGTCGTGAAACCAATACGCACTAATGGCATTGTATGAAATAAATGTGCAATCCATAATTTTAGGGCCCGTGTTCCAATCCCTTTTCCCCACGATTGTCCTTCATGCAGAACTATACCTATTTCGATCCACTTTGACGGTTCGTGTTCCCAGTAGTATGAAATAATTCCGCGAACAACCCCGGATACTTCAATTACCCACATGCTTTCATCGCCGATCCAATCCTGCTTTGTCAGGATAAATTGTTCGTAAGGAATCGCTCTATGCGGATAATACGGCGCATCCCATTTTTTCCATTCGGGCTGCTCATCTTTATAAATCAGCTCCCATAAACGTTTCATATCTTGTTCGATAATTGGTCGGATGATTAGTTCCTGATCTGTATACATCGCTTTCCTCTTTTCAAATAATTTTTTATTCATTTTTGATTGAAAAGAGTGAAGAGATTACTTTTCAATCACTTTCGTAAATGTTTTCATTTTTATCAATCCTTTCAATGGAAATTACTATTATTTTATCAGAATATTCCGGTAGATGTAGGGGTGATGAACATTTAATAGAGTAAACTAATAATAGGTTTCCAGTAATTTCAGATCACAAAGTATCTGAAAAAAAGAGAAAAAGTAAAAAATATTAAGAAATAGTCGAAATTATCTAAAAGAACTACCAAAATCATTTACTAAGAACTATAATTATGGATTAAAGAATGCATTTTTTAGAAAGTACGTTAGAAAAGAATCACTAAATAGAAGTTGGTGGATAGATAGTGAAAGCAGAAGATACAAATGTGCTAAGTTCAATGCAGCTGACGGTAGAGGAACTACAAAATATTAAAGTTGCGTTAGACGAGTCGTCCATTTTGGCTGTTACAGATCAACGAGGCATTATCACAATGGTAAATGACCGATTTTGTAAAATTTCCAAATATGAACGTTGTGAACTCATTGGTAAAGATCACCGACTTTTAAATTCAGGCTATCACCCAAAAACTTTTTTTAAGGAAATGTGGCGCACGATAGGTTCTGGCAAGACATGGCATGGAGAGGTATGCAACCGCACAAAGGATGGTTCAACATACTGGGTACAGACAACGATTGTGCCTTTTTTGAATGAAAAAGGAAAGCCTTATCAGTATATTTCGATTCGTACAGATATTACCGCCCAAAAGAAAATTGGGGAAATGATACATATTGCACACCATGATGATTTAACAGGACTTCCAAATCGCCGGATGTTGCTTAATGATTTGAAAACGCTGATCGAAGTTGAGCAACAGCCATTTTCACTTATGTTATTTGACGTGAACCGGTTTAAAAATATTAATGATGGCTTAGGACATCGGGTTGGAGATATGTTTTTAGTAGAAATTGCGGATCGGACAAAAATGTTAAAAAGTCCGCTTATGACTTTTTACCGTTTAAGTGGAGATGAATTCATCTGTATATTAAGAGATGCAGCACTGCTGGAAAGCGCTGCAGAAGATATACAAGCACTGTTTAAACACCAATTCAATTTAAATAATCATGCGTTTTATGCATCGATCAGTATTGGAGCGGTAAATTACCCGGATCATGGCCATTCAGCACAAGACATATTAAAATATGCGGATATTGCGATGTATGAGGCGAAAAAAAGCAATAATAAAGGTTTTGTTCTTTATAAAAAACAACAGCGCTTTTCACATAACCAGCTGCTGACATTGGAAACAAAGTTACATGATGCCATTAAAAATCAGGCATTTGAACTGTATTATCAACCGAAAGTAAATCTTCAAACGAATAAAATTGAAGGGATGGAGGCACTAATCCGCTGGTTTGACGATGAGCTTGGTTTCGTGCCACCGGATCAGTTCATCCCGTTTGCAGAAGATTTTGGACTGATCTGTGATATTAGTGAATGGGTTATTGCGAAAGCCGGCCGCCAAGTAACAGAGTGGAATAAACAATATAATTTAAATCTTCGTGTGGCGGTTAATATTTCTCCAAGTCATTTAAAGGCAGATAATTTTATTGAGCGGTTAAATCAGATTTTGCAGCAGCATGAAATTTCACCAGGCGCACTGGAAATCGAGATAACCGAAATGAGTTTTTTAGATCAAAATTCAGATTTACTCCATACAATCAAGCGATTAAATGAAATGGATATTACGCTGGCTATTGATGACTTCGGGACAGGCTATTCCTCATTAAGCTACCTGAAGAAATTCCCGGTAGACCTATTGAAAATCGACCGTTCGTTCATTCATGAGATGTATAAAAACAATGCAGATATTGCCATGGTTTCCGCGATGATTTCTTTGGCCCGGGCACTTAATTTAAAAGTAGGGGCGGAAGGTGTCGAGGAACATGAAGACTTACATCTGTTACGGGAGTTTGACTGTGAATTTGTACAGGGTTACTACTATAGCCGTCCATTGACGATGGTTGATTTTTCTCGACGTTTAAGTGAAAAGGGGATTTTCGTGTGAAAAATCCACGCAGATTGAATATTCAATTTGCGTGGACTTTTTTATGATTTGACTGTGATGCTTGGATTGATTTCAAGAAGCTTTTTTACAAATAGCTCCTTGTCCTTTGGAGAGACAAGAATGATTTGAATATGCGGATCAAAGGTAATTTCAATCCGGTCGATCGACATAGCCGGAGCCGATAGAGGATTTTTTGATGGACGTAAGCTTCGTATTTGTTTGATTGGGATTCGCTTTTTATAAATTCCCCCGTAAACGATGAGTTCATCATTTTCGATGACATATTTTGTACCAAAAAACAGTATGCATAATAAGACAATCATGAATGCTGTAACAAGCAGCAAGACAGCACTTGGCTCCGTAATGACCCCGTATATCATCGAGATCGGCACAAAAATAAATATAATTGCCATCCAAATATCCACCTTGGATTTAAAAACCATGAAAAAGCCCCCCTTCTACTTATAGCTTATAACAAAGAGGGGAAATTTAATAATACAATTCCAGCAACAAAGTTTTAATGGTTATTTAATTCCATATTTTCGGTCCAATGTTACAAGACGCGCATCGTCATTCGGGCGGTTCATGACTAAATCGGCAAGAATTTGTGAGCCAAGCATACTATAAACCGTGCCATTACCTCCAAATCCGAGCAGATAATAGTGATTCGGCTGTTTTGGATGCTGTCCGATAAAAGGAAGATGATCTAATGACTCGCCGAAGGAAGCGCAATATTTATAAGGGGCATGAAAAGTTTCTCCAGGCAGTAATTCATGAAGTTTATCTAACAGCACATTTGCCATTGCTTCCACTTTTGTTTCGTGTTTGGCAGGATCTGCTTTCTTTTCGTCCAATCCTCCGATTATAACGCGGTGATCCGTAGTTTTTCGCATATATAAATAAGGGCGGGCAGTTTCCCAAATGAGTGCATTTTCGTACCAGCCTTCAAAGCGAGGTTTTTGCTCTGTCACAATCGCATATGAGCGGTTAATGTCAGCCCCCTTCATTTTTCCATAAGGAAGCCGATCGTAGCCGGTCGTATATACAATACGGGATGTTTTAAAGATTCCGTTCATTGTGTGCAAGGTGATTTCATTTCCCTCATCCTCAATAATATTGGCATACGTATTCTCAAATAAATCCAGCCCTTTAGCGATAAGCTGCTCAGTTAATGAAACAACGAATTTGTAAGGATTCATTTCCGCGTCGTTTTTTGTGTACAAAGCAGCAGGCGCTTTAAAAGGCAAGCGCTTTTCTACGATAAGTTCATTCCAAAATTCAGCAGGGAATCCGTTCTTCACCAACATTTCACATTCTTTTTCAAGCTTTGAAACATCTTTTTTTTCGCTGGCAAAGCAAATGCTTGGACGTCGTATGAAATCAGCCTGATCTTTTAGAGATTGTGCGATTTTTTCAATCTGGTCAACTGCTTCAAAGCAAAGTTTATAAAAACGTACAGCGTCCTCTTCTCCGATTAAATCACTTAGTTCATGTAATTGAATATCATTTGAATATTGAAGTAGTCCTGTATTGGCGGAAGTACTGCCGGAACCGAGCGCGTTACGTTCTAAAACGGCTACCGTTAAACCTTCTTCAATTAGGGCTTTTGCAGTCAATATTCCGCTCATTCCGGCACCTACGATAATTGCATCATAATGAGGTTTGATTGGTGGGTTTGTGTGTGGTTCTTTTAAAAGCGTTGTTGGCCAGAACAATAAACCATTGTGTAACTCCATAAATAGTCCCCCTTGTGTTTTCAAAAGAATATTTCCCGCTCCTTTCTGTTTCTAATCCTGAAATTTTTAATAACTTAATTTTGGGGTAAAGGGGGAAGAATTGAATTTAGGAGGAGGGGTATGATGGATCCTTATATTTTCGGATTTTTCACGATTGCCTATATTGCCATCTTCGTCTGGGGAATGGCAAAACATAAAAAAACGGCATCCGCCATTTTGTTTTTAGTGATTGCCGCTCTTATTTATGATAATGCAATATTAGCGCTGGGCCATGTCATCGGGGAGGGAGACCTTCTTGAAACACTCAGCTATGGCCGTTTTTGGCTCCACGCTATATTTACACCGACATTAATACTTTTTTCGCTGTTTGTCATGAAAGAGGCAAACCTTCATTTTGCCTTTAAGAGTTGGGTTTCTGTTACATTTAGCGCTTTATGGATTATTGCCATGATTGTTGAATATTTTGTGGAATTGAGTGGACTGGAGTTAGCCCCGGAGGAATCGTATGGTGTACTTAGCTACAGCACAATAGAAGCATCATCCGGCCCGCCGCCAATGATTCTGATTGTTCTTGTTGCCTTATTGATCGCCGCAATCATGCTTGCATGGAAAAGAAGATGGTGGTGGATGATTGTCGGGACAATCGTTATGACGATCGGTAGCGCATTTCCGATTGATATTGGCAGTGATGCAATTACAAATGCCTTTGAGTTAGTGTTGATTGCGACTCTAATGTGGACAGCCATCCATTTTTCGAATGACAGACCGTATAGAAGGTTTTAACGAATAATGAGGTCGGGACATAACCCAAAAATACTATTTTTCTCTCAGAGAAAAATAGTATTTTTTCGCTAAACGTTAAAATTGATTTCCATTCCGGGACGCTTTCCACGGGCACGGCCTGAGCCTGTAGTCTCAGGCGTCGTGCTGTTCCCGTAGGAGTCGCCCTGCATTCCAATCAATTTCCCAAAATATCCGTTTCTTAATAAAGAGTTGCTTCTTATTCAACGGTAATTCTACTTATGTCCCGACCTCATTTTTTGTACACTACCTTGCAATGAATAGTAGTGTTTGTTACACTATTATATATTAAATAGTAGTGAGGTGAAATAATGAATCCTCAATTTAAAAAAGGCGTGTTGAATTTATGTGTCCTCGCCTTATTGGAAAAGAAAGATATGTATGGATATGAACTTGTTCAGGCAATTTCTACACAAATTGAAATATCAGAAGGTGCAGTATATCCGCTATTGCGCAGATTAACAAAAGACGGTCTATTTACAACATATTTAATGGAGTCAACAGAAGGCCCGCCGCGAAAATATTATCAAATTACCGAACTAGGAATCGAACAACTACAGAGCTTACGTAATGAATGGGAAAGTTTTATTTCAGGTGTAAATACTTTAATTCAAGGGAGCGAATAAAAAT